>VBFI01000002.1 GCA_005889275.1 Chloroflexota bacterium
AACTAGCTGGATGCTGGAGCTCGGCGCAATCGTCCTGCGCACGGAGACCGAGCTCATCCTCAAGAGCCGGCGCGTCGTGCCAGCCAGGCTCTTGGAAGGCGGATTCACCTTTCGCTATGCCTCGTGGCCTGAGGCCGCGCGCGATCTCTGCGCACCCCCGAGTGCGGCGCCCAAGCGGCGAGAGGTCGTCTGATGTTCCGCGTCGTCGGGCGCATCGTCGCCTTCGTCGCGATCGTACTGGTCTCGCTGGGCGTCCTCTTCATCGGCGCCTCGGCCATCGGGTTTCTCGTGTACAGCGATAGACCGGGGCCTGGCTTCTACGGCCTGCGTTTGGCGCTCGATCTTGCGGAGGCGAGATTTCTCCTGAGCTTTCTCGGGTTCCTCGTCGTTCCGCTCCTCTTCGTCGGGTCTGTCGTGCTCGCCGTCGAGCTGATCTACGTGCGTCTTCGTCTCCCCGCGGCCTCGATCCGTCTTGTCGGCGCCCTGGCCGCGGGTCTGTTCACAGGGCTCGTGACCGCCTCGATGGGCTGGTACATCGCCCTGGCCGGCGAAGCTTCAGGCCTTGCTCTTGTGGTCGGGGCGCTCGCCGCATTCGTGATGTTCCCGCGCCGTCTGTCGCTTGGCGTCCGACCGAAGAATTGGGCGTCGCTCGCACGCGGCGTCGTCTTGACGATCGCCGGCATCCCACTGGCGCTGGCCCCGTTCGCGATCCTGACCATGCTTCTGTTCAACGTCCGCGGGCCGGTCGCCTACGAAATCCCGAATGGGTATCGCGGTTGGGTCGTGGTGCGCTACGAGCAGGAGGGCTGCCCGCCGCTGGAGCTGCGTGGCCTGGACCTCGTCGTCGCGATCGACCAGCACGGTTGCGCCTGCAGCTCGAGCGACGAACCCTGGAGCGGGACATGGCGAGATGCGCGGTATGTGTACGCATCGGACGGTGCGACGCGCGAGCTGCGCGCGGCCGTCCAGCCCAACAGTGATGACACTGTCGTCGATGCCTCAGGCGAGATCTGGGGCATCAGCGAAGGTCGCATCCAACACCCCGGTGAAGAGCGCAGCCGTGGATACGACGCCTTCTATGTCGGTAGCGGACCTGATTACCGTTTGGCGCGCGGCGATCGCTCGGCGCGAGAGGACATGTGCCGACGGCAGTGAGCCGGTGGGGCCGTCTCTCGTTCTTCTCCCTTGCAAGAGAAGAGGTCTGGCCGCCATGACCGCTCGGCGGACCGAACTAAGATTTGTCGAGCGAGCGCTTTGCCTCTATAGGGGATCAAGATGCGCGAGGACAGCAAGCCCCGACGACGACCAATGAGTCGCTTCAACGACCGCGCCAAACGCGTGCTCGGGATGGCGGGCAGCGAAGCCACGCGCCTTCACCGCGACATTGTCGAGCCCGAACATGTGCTGCTGGGTCTGCTCACATGCGGCGGCATCCCCGCCAAGGTACTCGAGGACTCCGGCGTGAAACTAGAGGAAGCGCGTCGAGCCGTAGAGGCGATGACTGGTCATGGCGACAAGGTCGAGGTTCCCTCCGTCGCGCCGGCGCCCGGCACCTGGACAATCATCGAACTCGCGGCTGACGAAGCGGATCTCGCTGGAGAGGAGATCGTGCGCCCGGAGCACGTACTTCTTGCGTTGGTGCGGCAGCCCGGGAGCGCGACGCCCGTCCTCGATTCGTTCGGGGTGTCAGGCGATCTAATCCGTCAGCGGCTAGCGTCCGCTCCCTCAGGCAGCTGAAGACGACGATCGGTCCAGACGACGACCGCTCCTACGATTGACGCTCGCTCGCCGCAACTGGGCTGCCTGCGTCCGCCGGTCCTCCGACGAACTGTCGTCTTCGAGATCTGATCGATATGACCAACAGAACGTATACGTTCCTAACGGCGATCATCGGTGTGATATGCGGTTTTGTCATCGTCCGTTCGTTCCTCTTTGCCGATTCACTGACCGTGCGGAACGACCTGGTGCAAGGCTTCCTTGTCGGCGCCGGGCTGGGTGTCGTCGCGGTCGAGATCCTCGCGAGGATCAAGGCCACGAGGGTCAACGGCTGGATCACCGTCTTCGGGTGCGGCGTACCCGGCAACGACATCTTCACGCGAGCCGCGTGCGCCCGGATCTTTCCCGGCCCGGTGAACGTGCCGCAGGAGGCGATGTATTGGAAGACGGGTGTTGACGGCGCAGGGCACACGCTCTCCGGAGAGCGCGACTTCATCCTGCACTTTCCCCCGGGCGGCCTTCCGCCCAACGACGCGTTCTGGTCGCTGACTATGGCTGACGCGAAAGAACATTTCGTGGCGAATCCCATCAATCGGTACAGCGTCGGCGACCGGTCCGGCCTCGCGCAAAATCCCGACGGCTCCGTAGACATCTATCTGCAGAACGCCGCGCCGGCAGGCCATGAAGCCAACTGGCTGCCCGCGCCAGCAGGCAGATTCATCCTGTGGCTGCGCGTGTATATGCCCGGCGCAGCCATTCTCCGTGGCGACTACACGGTGCCGCCGGTCGTCGAAGCAAGACCAAGTCGATGACGGGATACCAGCACTTGCTTCTCTTCGGTTCGGTCACGGTCGCGGCGTGCTTCCTGTTCGTCTACTTCTGGCCGCGCATCTTGCTGGTCGTGTACAAGAGGGCGATCCTCGTGAAAGGGTTCGGCGAGGGCCCTGTCCCGGTCAATACGCTCTATACGGAGCCTCAAGCGGTCTTTGCAGATCCGCTCCGTGCGGCGCCCGCCTCGGGCTCGAACCTGATGACCACCGGCGCGAACCGCGACACGCTCCTCATGGCGGGCTGGTTGGATCTCAGGAATGGGCCACAGGTCCTGCACGTACCGGACATGGGCGGTCGCTACTACAGCGTCCAGCTCACCGATCCGTCGAACAACACGAATTTCGCCTACGTCGGCAAACGCACCACCGGGACCGCGGCCGGCGACTATCTCATTAGCGGCCCCGGCTGGACAGGATCGGTACCGCAGGGCATGACACGGATTTCTTCGCCGAACAATTCGGTGCTGGTTGTTGGCCGCACGCTCGTCGAACGCGACGCGGACGTCTCAGCCGCTTACGCGCTTTCCAAGCAGATCCGTCTGACACCGCTCGGAGGCTGACCGCTCTTCCCGGGACAGGGCGCTCGAAAGTTACACGAGTGCTCAGACACGAAGTCCCTCCAGCAGAAACGCCTCCACCTCTTCTACTTTGCCCTTCACGGTGAAGCGTCCGAGGGGCCGGACCGCGGCGGCGTCCCGGATGAGCGCATACGTCGGGCCGGAGATCACCACCTGCCCTGCTTTTGCCCCAGTCTGCAGTCGAGCCGCGAGATTCACTGCGTCGCCGTGAGCCACGTAGTTGTGGAACTCCTCGCTGCCGACGTTCCCGACCAATGCCGCACCCGTCGCGATGCCGACGCGGAAGCGTGGGAGCGTCGCATCCTCGCGGACGATCCCTTCGATCGCCACCTGCATCGCGAGCGCCGCGCGCGCCGCCGTGAGCGCGTGCCGCGGCTGCTCGACTGGCGCGTTCCAGACCGCGACGATGGCATCGCCAGCGAACTGGATGATCGTGCCGCCGTTCGCGAAGATGACTGGGACGACCGCGGTGAAGTAGCGATTCAACGCCGCGACCGTCTCGCGCGGGGGACGGCTCTCGGTGAACGGCGTGAAGCCCTCGAGGTCGGCGAAGAGCGCGGTCACGTCACGGATGTCGCCGCCGAGCTGCGCTTTCCGCGGATCGGAGATGAGCGCGCGCGCTATCTGCGGAGAAAGGTACTGTCCGAAAAGACGCTGCACCACCGCGAACGCGCGGTCCCTCTCCCGTACGAAAACGTAGAGCGCGATGAAGACGATGACCGAGACGCCGACGATGTTGAGGATGAACATCGCGTCGACGAGACCAGTCGGGAGGTTGTTCGCGGTCCGCACGGCCCCGCCGAGCGTTCCGGTGAGCACCACCAGGATGAGGTACGCCCCGAACCAGCGGAGTGCCTCGCGCGGGCTCGCGAACGCGAGCGCGCCGAGGGGGGCTACGAACGCCCACGCCGCCACGACGCTCGAGAGGACGAAACCGCCGAGCACGACCATGAGCACGAAGGGGAGGACGAGCATCAGGCCAAGCTGCGCGAAACGGAACCAGTCGTAGCGTCGCGTGAGCGTGAACAGGACGACGCTCGCGAGCGAGAGCACCGTGTAGCTGAGCGGGATGGCACCGCCGAGCGGCTCGCCGAAGATGATGTAGATCAGACCCCAACCCACCGCGAGGAGGCTGATCAGGAGCGCGAGCAGCACGAGGAGTGCCTTACGGAGCCTCATCTCCTCGCTGTCGGAGGGATTCGCCCCGATGGTGGCGGCCAGCCCGAGCAGCCGATCCATGAGCGGTAGATGGTAGGCACACATGCGCCTCGAGCACCGAGGCTATTCGGCGGGCGTGGCCACTCAGTTCAGCGCACAGGAAACCCTCTTCGTCAGCGTGGAGGTCAGCCTTCGCGAGAGCGGCTAAGTCCCGATCAGCCGCCGTTCGTGCGGCCTTGCGCGGGAGCAACGACGAAAGCCTCGTGCAGTCTGTCGCATAGGATGTTCGACATTCTTCGCGTTCTTGCGCTCCTGGCGGGTATGGTGTTCGTTGCGTCGGCTTGTGCGCCCGCCGCGGTGCCGGCGCAATCTGGCCTACCTTCGGCGGAGTCCGCGGCCGCCCGGACGGCACCGGCCGGAACCTCGTCGCCCATTCCAGCGCCCACGAAGTACATCCCCGTGGGATTCATCGGCATGCCGAAGCCGCCGACGAGCTTCGATCACGCGCTTATCGACCCGGCGTCGAAGACCCTCTTCCTCGCCGACCGCAGCAACAGCGGAATAGATGTCATCACACTCCAGGGCGAGCTCTTCGTGAGGACGATCGGCGGGTTCGTCGGTCTACGGGGCCCCGCTGACTCGGGACCGAATGACCTCGCCCTCGTGCCGGAGCTGAACCAGCTATGGGTGACCGACGGCGACAGCTCCGTGAAGGTAATCGATCTGGCCACGCGGTCCGTCGTCGCGACAGTGCCGACCGGCGGACGAGGTCGTGCGGACGATATCGCCTACGACGCCCGCGACAAGCTCATCGCGGTGGGGAACGATTCAGACGACCCGCCGTTCCTGACCTTCATCTCCGTCGCGGACCGGAAGACGATCGGCACGCTCGAGTTCCCCGGCGCCGGTGGGCTCGAGGCGGTGCTCTGGAGCGCGGACCGCGGCGTCCTCTACCAAGCCGTGCCGTCGACGAAGACGAACCCTGGCGGAGAGATCGACCTCGTCGACCCAAAGGCGATGAAGGTGACGAAGGTCTTTGCGCTCAGAGACTGCAACCCGCACGGGATCGCCATCGGGCCGCGCGGTCAGATGCTGCTTGGCTGCAGCCCCGATGCGCTCGCAAATGGCGCAAGAGCGCAGGTGCAGGTCATCGACATGGAGAGCGGCAACCTGGTCGCGGCGATCACTGAGACCGGCGCGGCGGACATCGTCTGGTACAACCCCGGCGCCAATCAGTACTTCGTCGCCGCAAGCGGAATGACCGCGGACGGCACGAAGACCGGCGCGCCGACGCCGGCCCTTGGGATCATCGACGCGGCTTCGAACCGATGGCTGCAGAACGTCTCCACCTTCGCGGGCGCCCACAGCGTCGTGGGGGACCCCGCGACCAACCATGTCTACGTGCCGCTGCCGGCGCAGGGCTTCACCGTGCTCGGTGGCGGCTCAGCCGTCCTAAACGTCGATAGGTAGGCGAGCGGCTAGAGAAACCGATCCACGAGGATCGCGAGCACACCCGCAATCGCGGCAGCCCCGATGACGCGGCCGGCCGGCTCGCCCCGATCCCGACCGAGGCCCAGGGCGACCGCCGTGAGCGCAAAGGAGAGGACCCCACTGCCGACGTCCTCGAACGAAAGACCGAGGACGGGGCCATCCACGTCGAGATTCGTCGCGTTCGCGGAGAGGAGGACCAGGCGCCACAGCACGAAGCCGATGACCGTCGCCCCCGCGCCGATCGCGAAGCGGCCATGGGCGCGTGACCATGACGAAGCGGCGAGGCCCGCGCCCGCGAGGGCGCCCGCGATGAGCGCCGCGACAGCGATTCCGACTGTCGAGTACATGCGACCTCCGATCCGGTGACGTGCGGCGGGGGAGTGTACGCTAACAATTGTTAGTCCACATGGACGTGTCATTCGGCCAGGTGCTCTTTCACCGCACGCGCCACCCGAAGCGTCGGCCGCCGGGGATCGCGGCTTCTGTGACTGCGGGCCTTCCGCTGGCAGTACGCGTAGAGCGCCTCGTAGAGCGGGTGGGTGACCCGCAGCTTCTCGGCGTCATCAAGAACCGTCGCCTGGATCCCGCTGATGATCGCCTCGAGGCCCTCGGCCTCCGGCCGTTTGCGCTTCCGGGTCGGGATGTCCGCGCCACGCACGATGAGACCCATCTCGGCCAGAGCGGGATCGTCGCTCAGCCCGAGCTCGTCGATCATCACCTCGAAGGTGCATCTCGCGCCCTTGTGTGTGAACTCGGCATCGAGCATGTCGAAGGCCCTTCCGGATGGCGGACGTCGCTCTTTCGGATCGACGAAGACAAACTTCGCCTTCGGGTCGATGAACCGGCGGATGAGCCAGGGGCAGGCCGTCCGATCGACGTGCAGGTTCTTGCGGGTGACCCAGACCCCCACCTAGCCTCGGCTCCTGCGATTCCTCTTGGGGGGCGCATCCGCCGCGGCCCGCGGACGGGCGAGCGGCCCGACGGCGCGCGCCGCGAGATCCTCTCGCGACGCACGCTCCGCGAAGCCCCGTACCCGCCGCTCGCAGCTCGCGAGCGCGCGCTCCGCCGCGCGTCCCGCCGGAGCCCTGAACCAGTCGCGCTGGCGGACGTCGGCGAACCAGCGCTGGATCTTCCCGAGGTCCGCCTCAAGCTCTTCGAGCTCCTCGAACGAGAACGCGGCGTGCTCGCGTTCGCGCGCAATGTGCGCGAGAAGATC
>VBFI01000003.1 GCA_005889275.1 Chloroflexota bacterium
GTCGTCTACGACCTCGTGTTCGGCACCCCAAGCTACTCGAACTATGTCGCGATTAGCGTCCTGGGCGGGGCTGGCGATACGGTTCCACCAACGTCGACGGCCACGAGCGAGACTCCCGGGGGCGCCGGTTTCGTCAACACCCTCGACGCCGGCGACCGGCTGGTGATCACATTCAGCGAGCGGATGGCACTCACGGCGAACGCGACGATTCGCGTGATCGACAGCGACTGCGGTACCGCGACCAACGTCGGTCCCGCGGTGTGCAGCGGAGGCAATACAAATACCGTCGTTGACATCATCTGCGGCACGAACGCGACATGCTCCTTCGACAACAGCACCAACAGCCTCACGGCCACCATGACAGTCGGCCCATCGATCGTCGCAGCGGGGGCGGTGGCCGGAGCGCAGTTCCCGATCGTCGTCACGGATAGCGTTGGAATCACGGATCTCAGTGGCAACAACTGGGACCTGACGTGTGGTGGACAGAGCTTCTTCGGTCCCCCTTGCGCGAATGGAACGCCACCGCACCGCGTGATCCCCTAAGACGCCTGAACCGGGCCGGGGCCGATGAGGCTCCGGTCCGGTGCTTAGCGCGCCGGCCGGCCCGCCCGCCACGCGAGCCAGAGTCCGACCACGGCGAGTCCGACGAAGGCCGCCCCGATGAACGCCCACTCCGTGCGCCCGGTCATGAACGAGCCCGGCAGGACGCCGATGCCCTGGAAAAAGAACGTCCCGCCCGTAAGCAGGCCGGCGACCGCGAGCACACCGACGAGATAGCGCAGCACGTCGGCGCCGAGACTAGGGGATGGTGACGTTCAGAACGACGGGCCCGCTGACGACGACACCGAGACGCTCGACGCGCACGACGCCGCCAACGAGGTAGCGCACGTCCCACGCGAGACCGAGCGGCGCGCTATCGAGCGACACGAAGTACGTCCCGTTCGCGGCGGTCGTCGTCGCGCAGCGGATCGGCGGACCGATCGTCACGCAGACGCCGCCGTATCCGGCGCCACCCGAGCTCGTGACGCGACCGCTGATGCCGAGCCCGCCCGGGTTCGGCGGAGGCGGCGGTGCCGGCGGTCGCGGAGCCGGCGGGGGAGGAGGCGGTGGAGGCGGCTCTGTCGGATCCGGCGAGCACCGCGAGGGTCGACCTGGTGGGAAGGAGGTGGAGGTGCATTCGGTTCTCCGGCGTGCTTAACGTACGACGCCGGCGAAGGCGACGGATCTAGGTAATTCGCCCCAGGACCTTCGGCAAGCGGGCGCGTATCAGGCCCAAAATGCGCGGCCGACCGAGCGAACGTTTGCGCTATACGCTGAGACCGAATGCGCGAACGCGGGCGCGGCGGCGATGGCGGGCGCGACTGGGGAAGCATCGACTGGTCGAACATCGACCTCTCCGGGTTCGGTCGCGGGACGCGCGTGCCCGGTCCCTCACGGCGCGCGGTCCTTATCGCGCTCGTCCTCGTCGTTCTTCTGGTCATCCCGCTCTTCGTCGGTCCGGTGGTCGGCTTCCTCACCGACCTGCTCTGGTTCCGCAGCCTCGGCCTCGAGGACGTGTACCTCCGCCGGTACACCGCGGGGTTCTGGGCGTTCCTCGCGTTCTCCGGGCTGTTCTTCGCGCTCGCGCTCCCGAACCTGTATTTCGCGCTGCGGCCGCAGGTGCCCCGCGTGGTCGTCGACACGGACCGGCGCCGCCGCGGCGCGGTCGGGTCAACGCTCCGCTACATGTGGCTGCTTCTCATTCCGGCGTTCTTTTTCGGGATCGCGGGCGGTGACCAGTGGGATCCGCTGCTGCGCTGGCTCAACGCCGTTCCGTTCGGCGTGAGCGACCCGGTCTTCGGGCGCGACATCGGCTTCTACTTCTTCACGCTTCCTGTCCTCGAGTTCGTCAGGGGATGGCTCATCGTCGCCGTCGTCGTCATCGCGATCGGCGTCGTCGCCCTCTACCTGACGCGCGGGGTGATCGGCGTCGCGACGGGGTCGCTCGCGAGCGCGGACATCCGCGTCGCGGGGCGCACCGCGCTCGCCCTCGCGCGGCCGGCGCGCGCGCATCTGTCGATCCTGGGGGGACTCTTCCTCGCGCTCATCGCCGGCGGCTATCTGCTCGACCAGTTCGAGCTCTTGTTCCGTCAGGAGACCGTGCTCGTCGGCGCGGGCTACACGAGCATCAACGCCCGGATTCCCGCGCTCACGATCCTCACCGTCCTCGTTGGGATCGCGGCTCTCGCGTGCTTCGCGAACGCGTTCGCGCGGACGCTCTGGGTGCTCGGCGGCGCGATCGTGCTCTGGTTCGCGGCGACGTTGCTCGTGGGAACGCTCTACCCGACGCTCATTCAGAACTTCATCGTCGTACCGGATCAGCAGAACAAGGAACGCCCGTACATCACACGGAACATCGAAGCCACGCGCGCGGCCTACTCGCTCGACGCCGTGGACGAGTCGGGATTCGACGTGGGAGACACGCCCACACCGGCCGAGGCGCGAGCCGTGCTGTCGGACACGACGACGGTCCGGCTCTGGGACTACCGGCCGCTGCTCTCGGCGTTCGACCAGCTGCAGGCGCTCCGGCAGTTCTACGCGTTCAACGACGTCGACATCGACCGCTACCAGATCGGCGGCAAGGAAACGCCGGTGATGCTCTCGGCGCGCGAGCTGTCCGCGAACGCGATCCCGCAGCAGACCTGGGTCAACCGGCACCTGGTTTTCACACACGGCTCCGGCGCGGTCGCCACGGCCGTCGGCGCGGTCGCCCCGGACGGCCGCCCGCTCCTCGCGGTGAAGGACATCCCGCCGACCGGCGAGCCCAAGATCGACCAGCCGCGGATCTACTACGGCGAGCTCACGAGCGACTACGTCATCGTCGACACCGCCCAGGACGAGTTCGACGGGACGGACCGCGGCAGCAAGGCGACGAACTTCAGCGGGAAGGGCGGCGTCGGGGTCGGCTCGCTCTGGGACCGCCTGCTCTTCTCGGCTCGCTTCGGTGATCTGAACCTGCTCATCTCGAACCAGATCACCGCGCCGAGCAAGGTGCTCTTCCACCGGACGATCGTTTCGCGCGAGCGGCTCATCGCGCCGTTCCTCCAGTACGACCCCGATCCCTATCTCGTGATCGCGAACGGAAAGCTCTACTGGATCAACGACGCGTTCACGACCGGCGACCGCTATCCCTATAGCGAAAGCTTCGCGGCCCTCGGGCCCTCCACCACGATCTCGAGCGGCCGTCTCAACTACATCCGCAACAGCGTGAAGGTCGTGACCGACGCGTACGACGGAACGATCAGCTACTACATCGTCGACGACAAGGATCCCGTCGTCCGGAACCTGCGCGGCATCTATCCCTCGCTCTTCAAGCCCATCAGCGAGATGCCGCAATCCCTCCGCGACCACATCCGCTACCCCGAGTCGCTCTTCACGATCCAGACGCAGGTCTATGCGCTCTATCACATGACCAATCCGGACGACTTCTACAACCGGAGCGACGCCTGGAAGGTCGCGAGCGAGGTCCTCGTGCAGGGCGGCGCGTCGCAGCCGATCGAGCCGTACTACGTCACGACGCGACTCCCCGGATCGAGCCGACCCGAGTTCGTCCTCTTCGTGCCGATGACTCCCGCGGGAGGTCAGCGGAACAACATGGTCGGCTGGATCGCCGGCCGCGCCGACGCACCCGACTACGGCAAGCTGCGCGTGCTGAGCTTCCCCCGCGACCGCCAGATCAACGGTCCGCTCCAGATCGAGGCGCGGATCGACGCCGACGCAACGATCGCCCAGCAGCTCACGCTGCTTCGCGGCGGCGGGGGCGCGACGGTCATCCGCGGCAATCTGCTCGTGCTGCCGGTGGGGAACAGCTTCGTCTACGTCGAGCCGCTGTACGTGCAGGCGACGCAGGCGCGCATCCCCGAGCTGCAGCGGGTGATCCTCGCGACCCAGGACCGTGTCGTGATGAGCGAGTCGTTCGAGAAATCGCTCGACGCGCTCTTCGGCGTGCAGCAGCAGCCGCCTCCGGCGACGACCCCGCCGCCTGCCACGACCCCTCCGCCCACGACCTCGCCGCCGCCGCAGTCCTCGGAGGTCGCCGGTCTCGTGCGGTCGGCGACCGATCACTACAACGCGGCGCAGGCGGCGCTCAAGAGCGGCGACTTCGCCGAATACGGCCGCCAGCTGAAGCTGCTCGAAGACGACCTCGCGAAGCTCCGCGCCGCCACCGGTCAGTAGCTCGGCCGCTGCCACCGGGGCGGGCCGCCGCCACCTTAGAATTCGGTCTTCTTGACGCATACCGTCGTCCTCGGCGGCGGCATCTGTGGCCTCGCCGCCGGGTTCTCATTGGCCGAACACGGTGAGCGCGTCACGCTCATCGAAGCCCAGCATTTCCTGGGCGGCCTCGCCACGACCCTCCGCGGCGAGACCGGAGCGGGGTTTGACTTCGGGCCACACGCGTATCACGCGCGGAACGAGCGGGTGCTCAACATGTTCAAGGACATCGCCTCCGACGGTTTCCCCGCGCGCGCGAAGAACGTGCGGATCAAGTTCCGCGGCAAGTACTACAAGTACCCGCTCGAGGCCTTCGACATCGCGAAGTCGATGTCGCCGATCCTCGCGGCACGCGCGTTCGCGGACTATTCGATCGAGTCGCTGCGCCGCCGACTCCGGCCGCGCGCGCTCGTCTCCGCCGAGGACTGGGTGGTGCAGGCGATGGGGCGGACGCTCTACAGCCTGTTCTTCGGTCCGTACACCACGAAGGTCTGGGGCGTTCCGCCTTCGCAGCTCGCGGCGTCGTTCGCGCAACACCGCATCCCGCACATCTCGCTCGCGAAAGTGATCACCTCCTCGCTGCGCAAAGGCCGCGCGAAGATCACCGGCAGCGAGCATCGCTACGCACCCCTGGTCATCGAGCTCTTCTACCCGCCGCGTGGCGCCGGGCTCATCTCCGAACGCATGGCCGAGCGGATCCTGCGCGCGTCGCCGCAGAACGAGATCTGCACGGGCGCGCTCGTCACCGGCCTCGACACCGAGGGCGGCCGCGTCGTCGCGGTGCGCTACCGCGAGGTCCCGTCCACGAAGCGGGACGGCCAGCTCGCGCAGCTCGCGTCGGGTACCGAGGAGCGTGGGAGTCCGTACACGGACTTCTCGAGCGAGGAGCAGCGCATCGCGTGCGACCGGGTTGCGAGCTCGATCCCGCTGCCGGCGCTCATCCATCTCCTGGGGGACGCAGCGTCGAATGACGCGAAGGCGGCGGCGAAGTTCCTCCGGTTCCGGGCGCTCACGATCGTGGGACTTCGCGTGAAGCGGCCGACGGCGCTCCCCGCGCAGTCGATCTACTTCACGAACAAGACGTTCAACCGTCTTTCGGAAACGCGGAACTACGGCGGAAGCGATGTCTGCGCGCCGGACGAAACGGTCCTCCTCTGCGACATCACCTGCGACGTCGGCGACCGCATCTGGAACGCGTCCGCCGACGAGCTCGGGCGCATCTGCGCGAAGGAGCTCGCGGAGGAGGGCTTCATGAAGGAGAGCGAGCTCGCCGAGTCGGTGGTACTTCGCTCGACGTTCGGCTATCCCGTCTACATGGTCGGATACGAGCGCGCGATCGACACGCTCATGAAGGAACTCATGCGCTTCGAGAACCTCGTCACCGGTGGCCGGCAGGGGCTGTATAAGTACGTCGACATGGACATCGCCTCCGAAATGGGGCTCGCGATGGCGGATCATCTGCTGTCGGGCACGTCGAAGCGCGATGCGATCGCGAACGTCCCGTACGAGGACCGCGTCTTTGCCTAACGCCGTCCGCGTCGGGGTCATCGGCGCCGGCTACTGGGGTCCGAACCTGGTGCGCAACCTCAACGAGGCGCCCGGCGCCGATCCGGTCGCGGTCGCCGATCTCTCCGAGGAGCGGCTCGAGGCGATGCACAAGCGCTTCCCGGCGCTCCGCACGACGACGTCCCATCACGAGCTCTTCGACGACAACAAGATCGACGCCGTCTGCATCGCGACGCCCGTCGGCACCCACCGCAAGCTCGCCGAGGAGGCGTTCGCGGCGGGGAAGCACGTCTTCGTCGAGAAGCCGCTCGCAGGCACCGTCGCCGACGCGGAGGCGATCGTCCGTGCCGCCGAGCGGGCGGGAAAGACGCTGATGGTCGGGCACACCTTCGTCTACAACCCCGCGGTCGTCGTGGTGAAGGAGATCCTCGCCTCGGACGGCGTCGGGAAGATCCAATACATCGATAGCCAGCGCGTCAATCTCGGGCTCCACCAGTTCGACATCAACGTGCTCTGGGACCTCGGCCCGCACGACGTGTCGATCACCCTGTACTGGCTGGACGAGGAGCCGTCGTGGATCCAAGCGACCGGAGCGTGCTACGTGCAGTCGAACATCGAGGACGTGGTCTTCCTCATGATCGGATTTCCCTCCGGGGCGATCGCGCATGCGCATCTTTCATGGCTCGCGCCGAGCAAGCTCCGCACGATGACGGTGATCGGCTCGAAGAAGATGGTCGTCTACGACGACGTGCAGACGGTCGAAAAGGTCAAGGTCTACGACCAGGGGGTCGAGAAGCTCTCGAGCGAGGAGCTGCGACGAAGCTACCGTGCCGGCGACATCCACAGCCCGCACGTCGCGGTGACCGAGGCGCTGCAGCTCGAGATGCGCCACTTCATCGAGTGCATCAACCAGGGCAAGCGACCCCGCAGCGACGGCGAGGCCGGCCTCCGCGTCGTCCGGGTGCTCGACGCGGGCATGCGCTCGCTCCGGTCGGGCGGCGCGCGCGTCGCATACCGGCCGGAGCCGGTCCGGGCATGAGCGCCGGCGCGACGGTGCACAAGACCGCGATCGTCGCGCCGAACGTCCGTTTGGGTGAAGGGAGCGTCGTCGGGGAGTACGTCGTGCTCGGCCGCGCCCCGCGCGGGAAGAAGGAGGGCGAGCTCGAGCTCGTCATCGGTCCGGGCGCGGTGATCCGCCCGTTCACCACGATCTACGCCGGGGCGCGGATCGGCGCGCGGCTGCAGACCGGCCAGGGTGCGTCGATCCGCGAGGACAACGTGCTTGGCGACGACGTGTCCGTCGGCACGCATGCTTCGCTCGAGTTCGGCAACCGCGTCGGCTCCCGCGTCCGCATCCACACGGGGTGCTTCCTGGAGCTGACGCACATCGAGGACGACGTCTTCCTCGGCCCGCACGTCGTCTTCACCGACGATCCCCATCCGCAGTGTCCCGCGTACCTCGACTGCGTGAAGGGCGGCGTGGTCCGGCGCCGCGCGCGCGTCGGGGCGAACAGCACGATCCTCCCCGGCGTGGAGATCGGCGAGGACGCGCTCGTCGGCGCCGGCAGCGTGGTCCGTGCGAAGGTCCCCGCGCGGACGGTCTGGGCCGGCAACCCCGCGGTCCAGCTCAAGGAGGACATCCGCGACCTCGTCTGTTTCGCGGGCATCTACCCGCACGCGTACTCCTGGCTCGCGGATCTGCCCGCGCGCGAGAAGGTGGGCGTATGAAAGAAGGAGCGATCAGCACATGACCGCCGTAGCAACGCAGGAGATCCCGCTCGTCGATCTTCGCGCGCAGTACGCCACGATCCGTGACGACGTGCGCAAGGCGATCGACGAAGTCCTCGACAGCATGCAGCTCACCATCGGACCGAACGTCCGCGCGTTCGACGAGGAGTTCGCGACGTACATCGGGACGAAGCACTCGATCGGCGTGGGCTCGGGCACCGACGCGCTCCAGCTCGCGATCCGCGCGTGCGGCGTGTCCGGCGGCGACGAAGTCATCACCGTGTCGCACACCTTCTTCGCGACCGTGGAGGCGATCCTCTACGCGAACGCCCGGCCGATCCTCGTCGACGTCGACGAGCGCACGATGCTCATGGACCCCGCCGCGGTCGCGGCGGCGATCACGCCGAAGACGAAGGCGATCATCCCCGTGCACCTCTACGGCCGGACCGTCGACCTCAAGCCGCTGCGGCAGATCGCGCAGGACCGCAACATCACGATCATCGAGGACGCCGCGCAGGCGCACGGCGCGCTCCTCGACGACGGGACGAAGGCCGGGGCCGGCGGGCGCGTCAACTGCTTCTCCTTCTATTGCTCGAAGAACCTCGGCGCGTACGGCGAGGCCGGAAGCATCACGACGAACGAGGATCGCCTCGCCGAGGAGCTTCGCGCGCTCCGTGAGCACGGCCAGTCCACGCGCTACTACCACCCGGTCGTCGGCTACAACGCGCGGCTCGACGAGATCCAGGCCGCGATCCTGCGGATCAAGCTGCGCAAGCTCGAGCAATGGAACGCTCGGCGGCGGAAGCTCGCGCACATGTACGACGAGCGCCTCAAGGATTCGGGCGTGGTCACGCCGGAGATCCCCTCCGACGAGCGGCGTCACGTCTTTTACACCTACACGGTCCGCGTCGGAGGCGGCCGGCGTGACGCGCTCAGAACGCACCTCGGCGAGCGCGGCATCGGCACGCAGATCCACTATCCCGTTCCGATCCACCTCCAGCAGTCGGCGCAGTTCCTCGGCTACCGCAAGGGCGACCTGCCGGTGACCGAGCGCGTCGCGTCCGAGGTGTTGTCGCTTCCAATGTTCGCGGAGCTCACCGACGACCAGCTCGAGCGGGTCAGCGACGCGGTCCGTTCGTTCGCGAAGGCGCATTGAGCGAGCTCATCGGGGAGGAAGAGGCCGAAGCGACCGGGCGCGTCGTCAAGGCGGTCCACGGCGTCCAGAAGGTCGAGCCCGACGCGGCGGAAGAGGTCGCGGAATCGCTCAAGCTGCGCGAGACCGAGCTACGCGAGGCCCTCACGGAGCGCTACGCCGCGGCCGCGTACATCGACAGCGCCGAGGGCGCGCGGACCCGTCGGGTGCTCCTGCGCGCGCTTTGCAAGTCGTTCGGGAACGGGGTGCGGATCGGCCTCGGGGTGCTTGTCCTGCATCCGCATACCTTTGACATCGGCGACGCGGTGTTCGTCGGCAACCAAACGTTCCTGCAAGGGCGCCACGACGGTCGCTGCGTGATCGGCGCGCACACCTGGATCGGCCCGCAGAGCTACTTCGACTGCCGCGATCTCACGCTCGACGAGTACGTCGGTTGGGGACCGGGCGCGAAGGTGCTCGGGAGCGAACACACCGGGGAGCCGCTCGGCGTGCCGATCATCCAGACCGATCTCGTGATCAAGCCGGTCCACGTGAAGCGCTGGGCGGACATCGGTGTGAACGCGGTGCTCCTGCCGGGCGTGACCGTCGGGGAAGGGGCGATCGTGGGAGCGGGGGCCGTGGTGACCAAAGACGTCGCCGACTACGCGATCGTCGCGGGCGTTCCCGCGAAGCGTCTCAAGTGGCGCAAACCCCCCGAGCAGAAGGCATGAACCGGAAGATGCGCGTCGTGCCGCGGGCGCCGGGCGACACGACCCCGCTCGACCCCGCGGTCGCCCAGGCGCTCCGCAAGGCGGGTATGGACCCCGAGAAGTTCGCGGTCGCTCCCTACGAAGCAGGTGAAACCGAGGCCGCGATCGATGGTCTCTTCAGCGCCGGGAGCCGCGTCGAACACACCTTCCTGTTCCCGACGGTCAACAGCGCGCTCAGCGCGATCGAACGCCTGGTGGACGACCGGATCGCCGCGCGCATCACGAAGGACCAGGACCGCTGGCTCGTGGTCTTCGACGAGGCCGCCGACCCAGGAACTTCCGAGGCGACCGGTCACGAGCGGTTCGCCAACGTTGCCGCGCCGCTCGGCGCGGTCGACCGCGGATTCGCGCACCTCACGATGAACGTCAACCGCGTCGTCAAGAGGTCGTAGTTGACTGCGAAGCCGCTTTCGGGAGCGCGTGTGGTCGTTACCGGGGGCGCGGGGACCGTCGGATCCCATCTCGTGGACGGAGCGCTCGCGGAGGGGGCCCGCGAGGTCGTGGCGCTCGACGCGTTGGTGCGCGGCGTCCCCGAGAACCTCGCGGACGCGATCGGGACCGGCCGCGCGCGGCTTGTCGACGTGGACATCCGCGACCGCGAGGCCGTGCGCGCGAACGTGGAAGGCGCCGACGTCGTCTTCCACCAGGCCGCCCTGCGCTGGACGCGCTGTCAGGAGCGGCCACGAGAGTGCCAGGAGGTGATGGTCGACGGGACGCTCAACGTCCTCGAGGCCGCGGCCGACGCCAAAGTGGCACGCGTGGTGCTTGCCTCGTCGGCGGTGGTGTACGGAGAGCCGGTCCGCTTACCGATCGACGAGGACCACCCACTGAACGGCACGACGGTGTACGGCGCCGCCAAGGTCGCGAACGAGCAGATGGCCCGGGCGTTCGCGCACTTGCGCGAGCTGCGCACGACGACGCTCCGCTACTTCAACGTCTATGGGCCGAGGCAGGACATCCGCTCGAAGTACGTCGAGGTGATGGCGCGCTGGCTCGACCTCATCGACCGGCGGAAGCCGCTCGTGCTCTTTGGCGACGGCTCGACCTCGGCGGACTTCGTCTACGTCGACGACGTCGTGCGCGCGAACATCCTCGCCTGCGAATCGAAGGCGCGCGACGCTATCGTGAACGTCTGCAGCGGCGCGGAGACGCGCATGCGTGATCTCGCGGAGCTGCTGCTCGAGCTCACCGGGAGCGACGTCGGGGTCGAGTACCGGCCGCAGCCGGCCGGCGCGCTCCCGGCGCGGCGCTACGGCGATCCCAGACGCGCGCAGGAGGTGCTGGGCTTCACGGCCCGCGTCGACCTGCGCGAGGGCACCAGACGGCTGATCGAATGGCGCCGCGCGGCGCTCGCGGCGGAAGAAGAACGGGCGGAGGCGGCGAAATGACTGTCGAGGCGAAGAAGAAGCTGAACGTGCCGATCACGAAGCCGGCGCTCACCGAAGAGGAGGCGCGGGCCCCGTTCGAGTCGATCAAGAGCGGGTGGGTCACCCAGGGGCCGAAGGTCGCCGAGTTCGAAAAGGCGGTCGCGGCGTACGTCGGCGCAAAGCACGGGGTCGCGACGACGTCCTGCACGACGGGACTGCATCTCGCGCTCGCGACGGCAGGCGTCGGTCCCGGCGACGAGGTCATCGTGCCCTCGTTCACCTTCATCGCGTCGGCGAACGCCATCCTCTACACCGGCGCCACGGTCGTCTTCTGCGAGATCGACCCGCGCACCTTCAACGCCGATCCCGCCGATGTGGAGAAGCGGATCACGAAGCGGACGAAGGCGATCATGCCCGTGGACCAGATCGGGCTCGCCTGCGACATCGCCCCCATCAACGACATCGCGAAGAAGCACGGCCTCGACGTCGTCGAGGACGCGGCGCCCACCATCGGCGGGAGCTACAAGGGTCGGAGGGTCGGCTCGAACGCGCACCAGACGGTGTTCAGCTTCCACCCGCGGAAGGTGATCACGACCGGCGAGGGTGGCATGATCACGACGGACGACGACGCCTTCGCCGACAAGGCGCGCAAGCTCCGCGCGCACGCGATGAGCGTCTCTGATCTCGATCGCCACAAGGCCGACCGTCCGATCATCGAGGAGTACCACGAGCTCGGCTTCAACTACCGCATGACCGACATCCAGGCATCGATCGGACTGGTACAAATACGTCGCCTCGACGAGCTGCTGCGGATCCGCGTGACGAAGGCGGGCCGGTACAACGACGAGCTCGCCGACATCAAGAAGCTGCGCACGCCGTACACGCCGCCGTACGCGACGCACACCTACCAGTCGTACTGCCTCGACCTCGATCCCTCGGTCGACCGCGACGACCTCATGGCGCGCCTGCTCCGCCGGGGCATCGCGACCCGACGCGGGGTCATGGCGTCACACCTCGAGAAGGTCTATCTCGACCGCGTGGGCCGGGTGTCGCTCCCGATCACCGAGGCGAAAGCACGGACGACGATGCTCATCCCGCTCTTCGCCACGATGACCGACGAGGAGCAGACGTACGTGATCGACGCGCTCCACGAGGAGCTCGCCGCCGCGCGCTAGGCGTCGCGCATGAACTGGATCATGTCCGGCCGGCGCTTGTAACCCATCGAGTCGTTGATGTGCAGGATCGGGGCGTTCCTGCTGTCGTTGTCGGTGCGGACCCTGTCGACGCCGAGCGCGATCGCCTGCATGACCGTCTCGTACTTGAGCGCCCGCGCGATGCCCTTGCCGCGTCCAGCGCGGGCCACGCCGGTCCAGTCCGTGGTGACGACGCCGGGCGGCGGCAGATAGCTCAGGAGGGAAATGCCGAGGATCGCGTCGCCCTGGCGCGCGATCCAGGTCCGGTCCTCGTGGAGGCCGGGCGACCGCATCCAGTCCATGAAGCCTTCGAACGTTCCTTCAACGTGTGGGACGGTCGTGGGAATGTCCTGCTCGGCCTCGTTGCTCATGCGCCAGAGCTTCGTCCACTTGTCTGGATCGGAGTCGCGATCGACGGTGAGCACGCTGATCTTCTGGTCGCGCATCTTCTTCCGCGACTCCAGTGCCATCGCCTCGAGCCGGCTCCGGTTCGCGGCGAGGTCGAGCTCCCAGAACCGTCCGCGCCGCTCCTCGCGAAAGCCACGCTTCGCGATGACGTCGACGCGGAGCGTGTCGTGCTCCCAGGACCACGCCGTGAACCGCTTCGCGCCGTCCGCGCGGGAACGGTCCTCCATCGCGGCGATGAGGGCGTCGACCCGCGCCGGAGTCCGGTGCGAGGGGAGCACGTCTCCGGACACGTTGCCGAAGCGCTCTGTCATCTGCTCCCACTTCGCGTGGTGGTGGTACGCGTACCCGACGGGCTTGCCCGCGACCTCGCCGATGAAGCGCTCGCGCACGAAGTTCTGATCGGGGTGCGCCCAGCGGTGGGCGTACACCTTCGCGTCCTGCGGATCATCCGGATAGAGCGCGGTGTCGAGATCGGCGGCGAACGTGGCGTCCTTGATCGTCGCTTCGCGGAGGGTCATGTCCGCTACGTTCACCGCAGCCTCCCCAATAACTTGTCGCGCGTGATCTGGCCGAGCTGCACAAGGTACTGCCCGACCTCGCGCCGCCCGAACTTCGACGCCCCGAGCTCGCGATCGCGGAAGGTGTACGGGACCTCCACGATCCGGTCCGCCCGGGCGCGCGCGATGACCTCGAGCCCGATCTTGAACCCGATGGCGTTCAGCCGCACGCCGTCGAGCGCCCGGCGCCGCACCGCGAAGAACCCGCTCGTGGCGTCGCGGACCGGCACGAGCGCGCTCCCCATGTAGCACGCGACGCGCGAGACGATCCGGCGGCGGAGCGGCCAATCCATCGTGGCGCCGCCGTGCACGTAGCGGCTGCCCACCGCGAGATCCGCCCCCGCGTCGATCGCGTCGACCAGCTGCGGCACGACCTCAGGAGGATGCGAGAGGTCCGCGTCCATCACGACGAGGATGTCGCCGCGTGCCTCCTTCATCCCGGCGATCACCGCGGATGCGAGGCCGGCCTTCCCCGCGCGACGGAGGACGCGGACGGGCCGCGCGGGCGCGAGCCTTTCGGCGAGGTCGGCCGTTCCGTCGGGCGAGCCGTCGTCGACGACGACGAGCTCCCATTCGCGGCCGGCCATCGCCGCGGCGAGTCGGTCGACGAGCGGTGGGAGCGACCCGGCCTCGTTGTAGGTGGGGACGATCACGGAGAGCACGAGCGCCGATAGTCTAGGAACGGTGCGAGTCGGGTTCGACGCACGCCATCTGCAGACCGTGGCGCGCGTCCGTGGCATCGGCCGTTACTCGCGCAACCTCTTGGGGGCCTTCGCGCGCCGCGCCCCCCGCGACGTCGAATGGTCGCTCGTGCGTCTCGCGAATTTCCCGCCGGCGGATCCCGGCCTGCTCCCGCCGCATACGGACATCAACACACGACGGCTCCGCCGGCCCGAGCTTTCGATGCTCGCGCTCGATCCGATCCTGCTCTCGGTCGAGCTCGCCGGCGCGAACCTCGACGTGTACCACTCCACGCAGCTCTCGCTGCCCGTCCGCCGGTCGTACCGGGCTGTCGTAACGATCCACGACCTCGCTCCGCTGATCTGGCCCGAGGACTATCTCCGGCTTCCGTACGCGCGGCTCGGTCACGCCTGGCAGTACGCGCTCGCGAAGCGAGCCGACGCGATCATCGCTGTCTCCGACGCGACCAGACGCGACATCGTGGAGCGCCTCGGCGTGCCGGAGGAACGGGTGCATATGGTCTCCGAGGCCGTGGATGACGCCTTCGCGCCGCCTGACCACGACGAGGGCCGGCGCCTCGCGAGGGAGCGCTTCGGCGTGCCCAGCCGGTACGTCCTCTATGTCGGACAGTTCGATGCGCGGAAGAACGTGCGTGGCCTCCTGCGGGCCTTCGCCGCCGCGGCCGATCGCGACAAGGACCTGCGCCTCGTCGTCGTCGGTGACCTCGGAAAGCTCTCCGCTCGGCTTCACGACGCCCTCACGACCGAACGCGTCCCGCGCGAGCGCGTGATCGTGACCGGCTTCGTCGACGACGCGGCACTCGCCGCGCTGTACGCCGGCGCCGAGTGCCTGCTGCACGCGGCCCTCCTCGAGGGCTTCGGGCTGACGGCGCTCGAGTCCCTCGCCGCCGGCACACCGGTCGTCGGGTATGCCGGCGGGGCCGTCGCCGAGGTCGTCGGCGGCGCGGGTCTTCTCGTGCGGGCTGGCGACGAGGACGCGCTTGCCGGCGCGCTCACGCGCTTCCTGGACGACCCGGCTCTGGGGGCGAGCCTCGCCGCGCGCACGCGCGCGCGGGCCGCGGCGTTCTCGTGGGACCGCGCGGCGGACGAAACGATCGCCGTTTACCGACGTACACTTGAGGTCTCCTAGATGGCTCGCCGGATCCCACTTCCACGTCTCACCCGTCGGCAGCGCCTCGCCCGCTGGCAGCGCGAGCGACGCCAGCAGGCGGTCTACGTCGAGGTCTCCACGGCGATCCTCTTCTTCGTCGTCGGCCTCGTCGTGTGGGCCGCGAGCGACAAGTACTACCAGGACAACCTCAAGCCGGCGATGCGCTTCGACGGTCGGGTCATCCCGATGCGCGACTGGAAGACCGAGCTCAAATACGAGCAGACGCGCTTCTACGTCGAGTTCGGCGTCCCGGCCGGCTACGAGAACGATCCACAGATCGCGCAGCAGAAGGCGCAGTACGAGCGAGGCGCCC
>VBFI01000059.1 GCA_005889275.1 Chloroflexota bacterium
CCTCCGTGCCGTCGAGGAGGCGTCGCGGCTTCTCGGCATCCGCGGTCGGGTGGTCCCGGTCACCCTCTACAACACCCATCTCTGCGCGAAGCTCGCGGATGGCTCGGTCGTCGAGGAAGAGGTGAACGTGCGTGCACCCGGCAAGGCGCCGATCGAGCGGATCTACCTGAAGGACGACGACGTGCACGCCACGGACGGCAGCGTGGCGGCCATCGAGGCGGCTGACCTCATCACCCTCGGGCCGGGAAGCCTCTTCACGACGGTGTGCGCGTGTCTGCTCGTCCCGGAGATCGCGCGTGCCATCGCGACCGCGAAGGGCCTCGTCGTGTACGTCGCCAACACGACCCGGCAGCCGGGACAGACCGACGGCTATGGCATCGCCGATCACGTCCGTGTCGTTCGGGACTACCTCGGCGGCTCCGGCCTCGACGCGGTGCTGGTGAACGACGATCCGCCGCCCGACCACCTCCAGCAGCACTACGCGGAGCGCGGTCTCGCCTACCTCGAGCCGACCGCCGACGAGATCGCGAA
The DNA here is from genome assembly GCA_005889275.1 of Chloroflexota bacterium. Taxonomy (GTDB): domain Bacteria; phylum Chloroflexota; class Limnocylindria; order P2-11E; family P2-11E; genus 3-1-20CM-2-70-9. Next base: position 532 of record VBFI01000059.1, read on the forward strand.
GGTCGAGGCGCAGGGCGTGCGGCCGGTGCTCGCCCCGATCATCGACAAGTGGACGGGCCCGCGCGACCTCTGGCTCAAGCAGGACACCATCCGCCACGATGCCGGCCGGGTCGCGGAAGCGCTGGTCAAGCTCGTGGGCGAGCGGCGCCCGCGCCTCCGCGCGCTCTCGTGACCGCGGTCGCCGAACGGGTCCGCCACTTCGTCTCGATCGCCGACCTGGAGCCGGACGAGCTCGGCACCCTTCTCGACCTCACCGCCCGGCTGAAGGCGGACCGGTCGCAACGCTCGGACCTTCGCGGACGGACGGTCGCGCTCGTCTTCGAGAAGCCGAGCCTGCGCACGCGGCTCTCCTTCGACGTCGGCACGGCGCAGCTCGGCGGCCACAGCGTGTACCTGTCCCCGGCCGAAGTGGGGCTCGGCCGGCGCGAGAGCGTCGCCGACGTCGCGCGCGTCGTGAGCCGAATGGCCGACGCGGTGGTCCTGCGTGTGAACGCGCACGAGACCATCGAGGAGTTCGCGAAGTTCAGCGGGGTCCCGGTCATCAACGGGCTCTCGGACCTCTCGCATCCGTGCCAGGGGCTCGCCGACATCTTCACCATCCGCGAGCGCAAGGGTCGCGGCGCGGACCTGCGCGGCGTCGTCGTGGCGTATGTCGGCGACGGCAACAACGTCGCCCACTCGCTCATGCTGTGCGCGGCGAAGACCGGCGTGACCCTCCGCATCGCGACCCCGCCGGGGTACGAGCCGCTGCCGCGCTACCGCGAGCTCGCCCAGTCGGCCGCTCGAGCCAGCGGCGCGAGCGTCGAGATCGGAAACGACCCATCGGTCGCGGTCGCGGGAGCGGACGTCGTCTACACGGATGTCTGGACGAGCATGGGGCAGGAGCAGGAGTACGAGCGCCGCCGCCGCGCGTTCAGCGGTTACCAGGTGAACGCGCAGCTCCTCGCGCGCGCGAAGCGCGATGCGATCGTGCTGCACGACCTTCCCGCCCATCGCGGAGAGGAGATCACCGACGAGGTCATCGACGGACCGCTGAGCGCGGTATTCGATCAGGCCGAGAACCGGCTGCACACCGAGAAGGCCCTGCTCTGCTGGCTGCTGGGAGGCAAACGATGAAGGCGACGCACGAACGCACGATCCTCGCGGACTGCTGCGAGGACTGGATCATCGAGTGGGGCGGCTTCTATGAGCGAGGTCGCGCGTTCCGCTGCCCGGAGTGCTCGACCGAATGGACCAAGAGCGCGGACGATTCCTATCGCCGTGGCGATGCGCGAGAGTTCGTGCGACGCGCCCGGCGCGGGCCGAGCGCGGAGTTCGCGTACCTCGCGGCCGCGGATGGGCACGAACCCGACGTCGAGCGGTGCTGCGCGAAGATCCTTCTGGCCCACGGCGAACGCATGGCCGAGGGGCCGTTCACCTGTCCGGTATGCGGCACAGAGTGGACGCGAAGCACACAGCGCTTGCACGGACTCCATGTCTCGGTCTTCGCCAAGCGCGGCCTCCGCGAGCCGCTCACAGTTCAGCCCGGGCGTACTCGACCCTTTCTCGTCGCCCTCTCCGAATATTCGCCGCCGCGCGATTAGATCTGTCGCGATCACGTGCGCGAAGACGCGACAGGATGTCGCGCTGAAATCGCGTCGCTCGACCCCTAGATACGCGACTGACCCAACAAAGCGGGCGACCGGGCGTTAGGCCAACCGGGCAACAGACGTCCGGCCGCCGCGGCGGTCGGGCCGTGGAGCTTGGGGAGGCGAACGTGCCGCTACCGCCACGTCCGCACGCTGTCGCCGCGCTCGCGTTCGTCATCGGTCTCGCGCTCGTCCTTGGGTCGAGCGGCGGCGTCGCACCTGACGCCAGCGTCGCCTCGGCGACGGTGACGGCGCTCACGACCGTTTCGGGCGACGTCCTCATCCAACACCGCGGCGATCAGTTCGTCCCCGCGCGTGAAGGGGACCTGCTCGCTGCCGGCGACACGGTCCGCACCGGCGCGAACGCGATTGCCGAGATCACGTACTTCGAGGGCTCGAGCGTTCGTCTCGAAGAGAACACGCAGCTCGTCGTCCAGGCTCTTTCAACGGAAGCCGACGGCGGCACGGTCATCTCGATGGCCCAGACGATCGGACGCACCTGGCATGTCGTGACGAAGCTGCTCAACGGATCGTCTCGGTACGAGGTGAAGACGCCGACGTCGACCGCTTCGGTCCGCGGCACGATCTTCTCGGTCGAGGTCGCCATGCGACCCGATGGCGTAGCCGCGACGGTGACGACGAGCGAGGGTGCGGTCGTCCATCGCGCCGACGTCCCCGACGCGTCCGGGCCCGCGCAGGTCACCGTCCGCGCCGGCGAGCAGTCCACGAAAACGACCGCCATGACGGCGCCTTCGCCGGCGCACGCGGCGCCGCTTGCGACCCTGCGCGCGGCGCCCAAACGGCCGAGCGAGACCGCGCCTCCGGTGAAACATCCGGCGTCCTCGACGTCGGTCCGCGCGACCGCGAGGACGCGAGCCGCGACCGCTCCGCAGGCGGTGCCGAGTGGCCAGGTCCGCGACCGCGTGAAGCCGACCGTGACCCCACGACCGAAGAGCGCGCCTCGGCGGTCGCGCTAGCGAGCGGCTTCGCGTTCAGCGGGGCGCGAGGGGCCGGCGCGCCCGTACAATTGAGCCTCCACACCTCCATGGCGACGCTGGTGTAAAGGCAGCACTAGAGAATGTGGATCTCTCAGAGAGGGATCGTTACCCTCGCGTCGCCCAGACTGAGCGATCAGCTTCCCGCTTTCACCTTCGCATCCTGATAGAGCGCTCGCACCATGTCTGAGGCGGAGTGGAACTGGCCGACGTCGAGATAGATCGTCCACACGTCGACGGCACCTTTCCAGTCCGCCTTCCGATAGAGCGCCAGGCCCTTGACGAAGAGCGCGTCGGCGTCGCGGGGCCGCTGCGCGAGCACGCGGTCGGCCGCGACGATCGCGCCGTCGTTGCCGTCCGACGCGACGAGGATGAGCGCGAGACCGTCGAGCGCCGCGACGTTGTTCGGATCCTTCGCCAGTACGGACTGGTACGAGACGCTCGCGTCCTTCGCGCGGCCCGCCTGGACGTAGGCATCGGCGAGCGCGAGCTGCGTCGGGATGTCGCTCGGGTTCGTCTTCGCGCGCGCCTCGAGTGCGGCGAGGTCATTCGACTGCGGCACCGTCCCGGTGACCGGCTCGCCTGGGGCGCGGTCTCCCGCGGAGCGGGGGAGCGTGACCGCGGCCACGACCGCGACGACCGCGACGACCAGGGTCGCCGCGAGCAGCGTGCGGACCGGGGCGGGCGAGCCCTGCTCGAGGGCATGCCTTGTGAACGCGCCGCGCTCGAGCGTCGTACGCAGCCGGGCGTAGTCGGTCGGCGCGATCGTGCCGGCCGCGCGTGCGAACTCGAGGTCGCGGAGCGAGCTCACCGCGCGGGCCACGTCGTCGCGCTCGTCGGCCGGGTCGGCGGGCCAGCGCCGAGGACGCCGTGCCAGCGGGGCGATGACCGCCGCTCCGCCGGCGAAGAGGAGGAGCACGAAGATCAGGGCGCTCATCCCTCCGCGGCCTCCTCGGCGGCGACCCGCTCGCGCAAGCTCGCGAGCTCGCTCGGACTCGGGGGCGGCGCGAGCACCGCGCCGCCCCGGATGCGTGAGCGCGCGATCCAGAGCCCCGCGGCGAGCGCCGCGACGGGGACGAGCCAGATGAGCAGGCTCCACGACGAGAGCGGCGGCGAGAGCAGGATCCAATCACCGTACGACGTGCGGAACTCCGCCAGGATCTCGCTGTCGCTCCGTCCCTCGGCGACCCGCTGGGCGACGAGGTCCCGCATCTGTCGTGCGGTCTCGGATCCAGAGTCCTTCACTGAGAGCCCCTGACAGACCGGACAGCGCAGCTCCGCGGTGATGCGGTCGACGCGTTCGCCGGCCGTCGGATCGTGGGGGCGCGCCGCGATGGCGATCGCGACGGCGACGGCGAGGAACGCCGCGAGGATCGCGATGCGCGAGCTCATTGCGTCGCCGCCGTCCGGATCGCCTCGATCGCGCGAACGAGCGTCGGCTCGTCGATCGGGCCGATGTGGCGCCCCGCGATCACCCCGTCGGGACCGATGAAGAAGGTCTCCGGTGGGCCGAACACGCCATACCCCAGAGCCACCCTTCCGTCGTCGTCCGCCACGGTCGGCCAGCTGATCCCCATGCGCCGAACGTAGGCGAGCCCGCCGTCGGCCGATTCCTGGTAGTCGATGCCGATGAGGACCACGTCGCTGCCGCGGTAGCGCTCGTAGACGCGGACGAGCGCGGGGTTCTCCTGCTCGCACGGAAGACACCACGACGCGAAGAAGTTCACGACGACGGTCTTGCCCGCGTACTGCGCGAGCGAGAGCTGACCGGACCCGTCGAGGCGCGCGAGCGAGAACGCCGGCGCGGGCTTCCCGACGGTCCCGGTGCGGATGTCGTGCGGATCCCGCCGGAACGCGAGCGCCAGCGTGAGCACCAGGCCGAGCATCGCGACCACGACGGCGATCCGGGCGATCCGTGCCATCTCAGTCCGCCGGCGCCGGGGCCTCGATGACCGGCATGCGCGCGGGGCGCCGCCGCGGCGCGGGCAACGCGGCGATGACCGCACCGAGGCCGATCACGAGACCGCCGAGCCAGAGCCACGAAACGAGGGGGATGACGCGGATGCGGATCGTCGCCCAGCTGAGCGACCGCTGGTCGTACGCCGCCAGGATCGTGTAGAGGTCGTCGCGCAGCCCCGCGCCGATGCCGGGCGCACCCACCGCGGCCGGGCTGTTCGGGTACGCCACGAGCGCCGGGTGCAGCCGATCGCTCGCGCCGTTCCCGCTGATCACCAGATCCGCGACGACCGAATCGCGCTGCGGCTCCACGACGGAGCGGACGCCTTCGAGGCGCACCTCGTACCCGGCGACGGCAAGGGTCTCGCCCGGAGCGAGCGTCCTCTCCGCGTCCACGGTCCGCGCCTGGCTCGTCGCGACGGCGAGGGCCACCAGGACGATGCCGAGGTGAACGACATAGCCGCCGTAACGGCGTCCGTTCCGGCGAAAGAGGTTGGCGAACGCCGTCATCCCGGTCTCGCCGTGCAGCGCGCGCCGGGCACGCGCGCCGCGAGCGAACTCCTGCACGACCGTCGCGACGACGAACGCGGCGAGCGCGTACGTGAGCACCGCGGCGACCGCGGTCGTCCCGGTGAGCAATGCGGCGACGGCCCCGACCGCGGCGGCGACGGCCGGCGCGGTGAACTGCCGCTCGAGGGTCGCGCGCGAGGCTCCGTGCCAGGGGAGCTGCGGTCCGATCCCCATGAGGAAGAGGAGGGCGAGCGCGAGCGGGATCTCGACGCGGTCGAAGTACGGTCCGCCGATCGAGAGCTGCGCTCCCGAGATCGCCTCGGCGACGAGCGGGTAGAGCGTCCCGAGCAGGACGGTGAGCGTCGCGGCCATGAAGACGACGTTCTGGAAGAGGAAGATCGCTTCGCGTGAGAGCGGCGCGCCGACGGGGCCGGCGTCGCGGAGCTGTGGCGATCGCCAGAGGAGCAGCCCGACCGAGAGGACGAGGATCGCCGTGAGGTAACCGAGCAGCAGCGGCCCGATCGCCGACTGCGTGAACGAGTGCACGCTGTTCACGACGCCGCTCCGCGTGAGGAAGGTACCCAGGATCGTGAGCGCAAACGTCGCGACCACGAGCGAGATGTTCCAGGTCCGCAGGAGCCGTCGCTTCTCCTCGACCATCACGGAGTGCAGATAGGCGGTCGCCGTGAGCCACGGCATGATCGCCGCGTTCTCGACGGGATCCCATGCCCAGTAGCCGCCCCAGCCGAGCACCGCGTAGCTCCACCACGCGCCGGCCACGATGCCGACGCCGAGGAGCGCCCACGACACGAGCGCGAAGTGCCGCGTCGCCACGAGCCAGCGGTCGCCGCCCTCACCGAGGATGAGCGACGCGATCGCGTAGGCGAAGGGGACCGCGGCGAGCACGTAGCCGAGGTACAAGAGCGGCGGGTGCAGCGCCATGAGCGGGTGGTTCTGCAGCAGCGGGTTCGGGCCGTTGCCGTTGTCGGGCGCGAGCGCCAGGCGGACGAAGGGGTCGGCGGCCGGGGTCGTCACGAGCAGCAGGAAGAAGCTCAGCATCGCGAAGAGCACGGCGAGCGCCGTCGTCCCGAGACGCGGCAGGACGGCCGTGCCGCGGATCGCGACGAAGGCCGTCGCGCCCGCGAGGATCGCCGTCCAGAGGAGGATCGACCCTTCGAGCGCGGCCCAGAGACCGGCGAGCGAGTACAGGAGCGGGGTCTCGCGCGCGTTGTTCTCCGCGACGTAGAGGATCGAGAAGTCGTGGGTCGCGAGCGCGAACATCATGGAAAGCGCCGCGACGACCACGAGCGCGAACGCGACCGCCGCGGAGACGCGGGCCGAGCTGAGCGCCCGCGCATCCCGTCGCCAGGCGGCGTAGACCGCCGCCCCGGTGCCCCAGAGCGCCAGGAACAGCGCGGCGCGGAGCGCGCCGGCGCCGAGATCGCCGGCGCTCACGGAAACGAGGTCCGGTGCGCCGGGGTCGCGCCGGCCTTCGGCGCGGTGTAGACCTCGTCGTGCTTCGCGATCACCTGTGTCGCGACGAACGTGGCGTCCGCGGCGAAGGATCCCTCGACGACAGCTCCCGCGCCCTCGCGCAGCAGGCCCGGGATCGCGCCGCGGCCGAGCACGCGCACGTCGACGTTCCCGTCGGTCAGGATGAACTCGAACTCGCTCGGACCGTGGAACGACGGCGCACGCAGCGAGAGTGAGCCGGCCTTCACGAGGCCACCGAGCCGGACGGTCTGTCCGGTCGCGACCGTGCGGGCAAAGGCCTCCGAGGGCGTGAGGTAGTAGACGGTCGAGCTCGCGAGGTTCGTGGCCGAGAACACGCCGACGAGCACGGCCGCCCCGAGCGCCGCGAGGATCAGGACGCGGCGCGACCCCAGACGCTCAACCACGACGCGCGCGGAGCGACACGAGATAGGCGAGCAACGCGCCCCACACGATCGCGAACGCGGCGACGATGAACGCTACGTTGTCGCCCACGATCGCTCCTGACGCGCAAGCTCGAGCGAGATCCGCGCCGACATGAAGTACACGTAGATGAGCGTGTACGCGGCGAGCGACACCATCAGCGTGAGCAGCATCGCGGAGTCCAGCGCCGGCGATCCCGACGCGCGAAGCACGGTCGGCAGCTGGTGCAGTGAGTTCGCCCACAGCACCGAGAGGTGGACGATCGGCACGTCGATGACCGCCACGATCCCAAAGATCGCCGCCCTCGTCGCGCGGCGCGAGAAGTCCGGCGAGAGGCTCCGAAGAAGCAGATATCCGACGTACATGACGAACATGATCGCGGTGGTGACGAGGCGCGGCTCCCACGTCCACCAGACGCCCCACGTCGGCTTCGCCCAGATCGAACCGGCGACCAGGAAGAGCCCGGTGAAGAGCACGCCGATCTCGGCGGATGCGACCGCGATCGCGTCGAAGACCGGCCGCTTCGTCCAGAGCCATCCGATCGACGCGAGGAAGACGATGACGAACGCCAGGTACGCGAGCCACGCCAGCGGGACGTGGACGTACAGGATGCGATAGACGTCACCCTGGACCGCGTCGGTCGGAGCCCACACCAGCGCCATGTAGCTCGCCACGACGAAGGACGCCGCGGCGACGATGCCGAGCAGGGGACGGACGCGCGGCACGGAACCGCGCCAAAAGGTGGTTTCGATCATTCGATGGCCGCCGGGACGATGGTAAGGCCGATCACCCCGTACACAACCGCGAACGCGAACAGCAGTCCGGCCCACGAGAGCGCGCCGACCGCGTCGCCGGCGATCGCGGCGCTCGCGCCGCGTGACGCCGCGACGAGCTGTGGGACGAGCACGGGAAGCGCGAGGATCGGGACGAGCGCGGCGCGCGCACGGAGACGGAGCGCGAGCACGACGTCGACGACGACGACCGGCGGAAGCGCCACGACGCCGAGCACGACGACGACGACGAGATGCAACGGAAGCGCGAGCGGGAGATCCAGCAGCACGAGCGAGAGCAGTCCGCCGACAAGCGCGACGATCGCCAGCACAACGGCGATGGCGACGACTTTGCCGCCGAAGAGCGCGTCCCGTCCGCCTGGCAGAGCGACGAGTCCCTCGAGCGCGTCGTCCTCGAGCTCGCGATCGAACGAGCGCATCGTCGCGAGGATCGTGGCGAACGCGAGCGCGATCCAGAAGAGCGCCGGCGCGATATCGGCGTCCCGCGCGACGACCGGGCCCACGACCAGGCTTTCGAGCAGCACGAGCACGGCGATGAACGTGACCGCGGCGACGATGCCGTCGGGCTCGCGGCGCTCCGCGCGGAGCTCGCGGACGGCGACGAGCCCGATGCGGCCAAGCCCCGTCACTCGACGATGACCCTGCCCTCGCGGAGGCCGACCGTCGCACCTGCCAGCGCGTCGAGCTCGGGATGCGCGTGGGTCGCCACGATCACCGTCCGGCCCTCGTCGCGGGCCGCGCCGATCGCCGTGCGGAGCTCGGAGCTCGCCGCGTCGTCGAGCTCGGTGAACGGCTCGTCGAGCAACATGATGGCGAGGGGCTCGGTCCGGATCCGCGCGAGGCTCGCGCGGCGCCGCTCGCCCGCCGAAAGCTGCTCGACCGGGCGATCGCGGTCGCGAGCGCTGATGCCCCACGCGGCGAGCGCGGCCTCGACGCCGTCGGCGCTCAGGCCGCGGAAACGCCGATAGAAGGTCAGGTTCTCGCGGGCCGAAAGCGCGCGCAGGAGCATGGTGCGCTGACCGATGAAGAGCGGGTCGGCGGCGATCGCGCGCGCGCCACGCGCGAGCGGCACGAGGCCCGCGATCGCGCGAAGCAGGGTTGTCTTTCCGGCGCCGTTCGGGCCGCGGATGAGGGTGAGGCCCGGCGCGAAATCGATCGTCACATCCCGGAGCACCGGTCGGTCGTCGAAAACGACGGTGACGTCCCGGAGCGATGCGCTAGCCTGCACCGGCCGCATGATGGGACGCGTCGCACTCGCATGCATCGCGTTCGCGATCGTCGTCGTGGCGTGCGCGCCCGAGCCTCCGGCGACGGACCCGATCGCGCGCGGACGTCAGGTCTACCGTCAGCTGGGATGTCCGAGCTGCCACGAGCCGAACCTCCTGGGACAGCGCATCGGCCCGCCGCTCGACCACATCGGGACGGTCGCGGCGACCCGGCGGCCGGGGCTGAGCGCCCAGGAGTACATCCGCCAGTCCGTCCTCGACCCCGGGGCGTACGTGGTCCCGGGGTACCAGGACTCGATGCCCCGGGATCTGGGCCGAGACCTGTCACCTACCGACCTGGACGCGCTGGTCGCCTACCTTTCTTCGTTGAAGTAGCTACGGATGACCCCTAACAGACAGAAAGACGACACCGTTAGGCCGGGCGGAGCGACCGAAGAGGACGCAAGCCTCGCCGTTCGCGCCGGAAAGGGGGACGCGGCCGCCTTCGGGGCGCTGTACGACCGCCACGTGGGTGCCGTGTACCGATACGTCTACTACCGAGTGCGCAACGACGCTGATGCCGAGGACCTCGTGAGCGACGTGTTCATGCGCGCGCTCCGTGCGATCCCCCGGTACGAGCCCCGTCAGGCCTTCCTCGCCTGGCTCTACCGGATCGCGCGAAACGCGGTCATCGACCGTGCGCGCCGCTCGCGCGTTCAGATCTCCTTCGAGGACGCCCTCGCGCATCCCGGCGCCGACCAGGTCGTCGAGCCGGATGCCGGCCTCCTCGCGCTCTCCGACAAGGAGACCGTCCGTCAGGCGCTCACCCGCCTCACGCCGCTGCAGCAGGAGATCATCGTCCTGCGCTTCGTCGAGGGATACAGCACGGAGGAGATCGCGTCGCTCGTCGGCCGCCGCGAGGGGACCGTGCGGGGAATCCAGTTCCGCGCGCTCGAGGCGCTCCGCTCGTTGATCCCGTCGCGCGAGGCGCTCGCATGAGCGATCGCCGTCCGCACATGCTCGAGCGTCCGGTGATCCGCGAGAAGTTCCGGACCCAGCTCCGCTCGCGCCTCATGACCGAGGCCGCGGTCGTCCTGACCCCGCGCCGTCGCACGGCGTTCTTCGCGCAGCTGTGGCTGCGCCCGGCGCTCGCCGCGGTCCTGATCGGCGTGCTCGTCGTCGGCGGCGCCACGAACGCCGCGGCCTCGAGCCAGCCCGGGGAGCCGCTCTACGGTTTGAAGCGCGTGAGCGAGGACGTGCAGGTCGCGCTCACCTTTGACGACGTCGCCCGGATGCAGCTCCTCTCCGATCTCACCGATCGACGGCTCGACGAGCTCGCGAAGATCGCCGGAGAGAACCCCTCCGCGGCCCCGACCGCGACGGCGGAGTACGCCGACGCCGTCGAGCGGTTCGCGAACGCGGTGGACAAGCTGCGCGACGCCGACGCGGCCGACACGCGCGACGCGGCGCAGGCGGTCGCCGATGCCGCACGCGAGAAGCACATCGCGGTCCTCGATGCGCTCAAGGAGAAGCTTCCCGACAGCGCGCGCCCGAGCATCGATCGCGTGATCGAGCGCGAGAACCAGCGCGAGGGAGCCGCGCCCGCGGACCAGCCCAAGCAGAACGAGGACGGCCAGGGTAGAACGACGCCACGACCGGCCAATCCGACACCGCAGCGCGCGACGATCCGACCGACGCCGCGGCCCGCTACGCCGCGTCCGACCGAGAGAAACTAGCCCGGCGGTCCGACCGCGGCTGGCATGGCCGTTGCATCTGTGGCGCGCATGTGTGATTGCAAGCTCTGCACGAGTGAGCGGCTCTTCCTCCGGATCCTCGCGATTCTGCTCGTCGCGTGAAGCGCGTCCTGATCGCTGAGGACGACCCGGACACTGCGGCAGCGATCGGAGCGACGCTCGAAGAGCACCTTTCCGTCAGCACGACGCAGGTCACCAACGGCGCCCTCGTACTCGACCAGATCACGGCAGACCCGCCGGACCTCCTCATCCTCGACATCAATCTCCCCGGCCTGAACGGCGTCGATGTGTTCGATCTCATCCGCGCGAATCGGTCGCTGAAAGACGTGCCGATCCTCTTTCTCACCGCAACACCGGACCGTGCGCGGCGCGCGTTCGCGGGAGGCGAGGCCCGCGACATCATGCGGAAGCCGTTCGCCGCCGATGACCTGGTCGGGCGCGTGGAGAAGCTGCTCGCGCGTGCCGAGAAAGTCGCCTAGCCCAGATCGCCGCGAACGCTAGCCGGCGCTCTCCTCGGGCTCGGGCATCGGCAGCAGGCGCGGCCAGCGGCGACGGATCGCCGCGACGACGCCCTCCGCGTCGAGCCCGTAGTGGTGCCGCCAGAGCGCCTGCGCCCCGTGGTCGACATGCTCGTCGGGGATGCCGACCATCTCCAGATCGACGCGCGCGCCACGCTCCGCGAGGAGCTCGCCGACCGCGGACCCAAACCCCCCCGCCACCACGTGCTCTTCGACGGTTACGAAACGGGGGATGCGCGCGGCGAGCGCCAGGATCCGCTCCGCGTCGAGGGGCTTGGCGAAGCGCGCGTTCACGACGGCCGCCTGGACCCCGTCGCGCTCCAGCAGCTCGGCGGCGGCGACCGCCGCGCTCACCGGATGGCCGTACGCGAGGATCGCCAGATCGTCGCCGTCCCGCAGCGTCTCGGAGACGCCGAGAGGGATCTCCGCGAGCGGTGCGTCGAGCGAGACGCCGACACCCGTACCGCGCGGAAACCGCAGTCCCACCGGACCCCGCCCCGCGGCCGCGTGCTTGTAGGCGGTCCAGAGCATCTGACGCAGCTCGGCCTCGTCCTTGGGCGCCATGAGCGTCATGCCCGGGAGGATCCGGAGGAAGGCGATGTCGTAGAGGCCCTGGTGGGTCCGGCCATCGTCGCCGACGATCCCGCCGCGGTCCATCGCGAACACGACGGGCAGACCCTGCACCGCGACGTCGTGCACGACCTGATCGAAGCCGCGCTGGAGGAACGTCGAGTAGATCGCGACGATCGGCACGATGCCCTGCGTCGCCAGGCCGGCAGCGAAGGTCACCGCGTGCTGCTCGCAGATGCCCACGTCGAACAGCCGCTCCGGGAACTCCTTGAAGAGCGGCTGCAGCCCGGTCCCTCCGGGCATCGCCGCGGTGATCGCGACCGCGCGCTCGTCGCTCCGCAGGATCTCGCGGACGGTGTCGGCGAAGACCGCCGTGTATTGCGGCGCGCTCGGCTTCGCGGAGCCGGTCGCGGACACGCCGTGCCACTTCACGTTGTCCTCTTCGGCCGGACCGTAGCCATGACCTTTCTCGCTGTGGACGTGGACGAAGACCGGCCCATCCGCGAAGTCGCGCGCGCGCTCGAGCACGCTTTCGACCGCGAAGAGGTCGTGCCCGTCGACGGGTCCGAAATAGGTAAACCCAAGCTGCTCGAAGAGCAGGTTCGGGATGAGCAGGGCCTTGAGGCTGTTGAAGATGCGCCGGCGTGCCTCCTCGGCGAGATCGCTTCCGGGCATGTGATCGAGCACCTGACGCGCGACGTGCTTCGCCGACCGGTACGGCTGAGCGGTCCGCAGCGCCTCGAGCATCCGCGAGATCGCGCCGACGTTGGGCGCGATGCTCATGCCGTTGTCGTTCAGCACGACGATCAGGCGGGTCCGCATGTGCCCGACGTTGTTCAGGCCTTCGAACGCCATGCCCGCGGTGAGCGCGCCGTCGCCGATGATCGCGACGACGTGGTGATCCTCGCCCTTCAGGTCGCGCGCGATGGCCATGCCCTGGGCCGCCGAGATCGACGTCCCGGCGTGGCCGGCACCGAACTGGTCGTGCTCGGACTCGTCGCGGACGAGGAATCCGGAGATGCCGCCGTACTGCCGGAGCGTGCCGAAGCGGTCGCGTCGGCCCGTCAGCATCTTGTGGACGTACGCCTGGTGGCCGGTGTCCCACACGATCTTGTCGCGCGGCGAATCGAACACGCGATGCATCGCGACGGTGAGCTCCACGGTGCCAAGGCTCGATGAGATATGGCCACCGGTTTTCTGCACGCTGTCGACCGTGAAGTCGCGGATCTCCTGGCAGAGCTGCAAAAGCTCGTCGCGCCGGAGCACGCGCAGGTCGCGTGGATGACCGATGCGCTCGAGGACGCTCATCCTCGCGATACTAGCGGTGGTGTTCGACCTCTCGAAGCGCGCCGCCGTGGTCACCGGCGCGACCGGGAACATCGGCCAAACCGTGATACGGGCGTACCTCGGCCAGGGCGCGCACGTGGTGGCTCCGGTGCGCGACGCGAACAGAGGGGAAGCGCTTCGTTCGGCGCTCGGCCCGCTCGCGGGCTCGGACGCCGATCCTCTCCTGATGGTCGTCTCCGCGGATCCCGCCGACCGCGCGGCGATGGATCGGGTCGTCGAGCGGACGCTGCGGGCGTGGGGCCGGCTCGACATCATCGCGAACCTCGTCGGCGGGTACGCGGCCAGTGAGGCCGCGGCCGGCGACCTCGCGGCGTATCGCGCCGCCTGGGACCAGAAGGTCGCGACCGCCGTGACCGCGACCGCCGCCTGCCTCGTCCCGATGCGCGCGCGCGGGCACGGCCGGATCGTGAGCGTGGCGTCGCTTGCCGCGCTCAAGGGGGAGAAGGCCGCGGCCGGGTACGCGATGGCGAACGCGGCTTTGCTCCGCTGGACCGAATCGCTCGCCGAAGAGACCAAACGCGAAGGGATCACCGCGAACACCGTGCTGCCGCGGATCATCGACACCGCCGAGAACCGGGCGGCGCTGCCGAAGGCCGATCCCTCGCGGTGGGCGAGCGCCGACGAGGTCGCCGCGCTGATCGTGTTCCTTTCCGCGGACGAGGCGAGCGGCATCACCGGCGCGGCGATCCCCATCGTCGCGAGGACCTGACGAGGAGTCGCCGGCGGATCGCCGCGGCGGGACCCCCGTAGACTGCCGCGGCGGATGTCCGTCTTCGTCGTCGTGAAGTTCCTCCACGTGCTCCTGGCCATCATTGCCGTTGGTTTCAACGCGACGTACGGCGTGTGGCTCGCCACGGTCGCGACGCAGCCGACCCCGACGCAGTCCTTCGTCCTTCGTGGCATCAAGCGGCTCGACGACTGGTTCGCGAACCCGGCCTACGTGTTGCTCGCGGTGACCGGCCTCGCGATGGTCTTCGTGGGCGATCTCCGTCTGACGACGTTCTGGATCGCGGGCGGCATCGTGCTGTGGGCGATCGCGGTCGGGCTCGGCTTCTTCGTCTACACGCCGATGCTGCGCCAGCAGATCCGCGAGCTTGAATCGTCGGGCCCGGAAAGCGAGGAGTACCGCCGCCAGGCGGCGAACGCCCGCTTCATCGGCATCGTCCTCGCCGTGATCGTCGTCGTGATCGTCTTCTTCATGGTGACGAAGCCGACGCTCGGATAGCCCCTTCGCCGCTACGAAGCGATCTCCGCGAGGCGCCGCGCCCACGCGGCGTAGGCCTCCGCCGAGGGATGCAGGCCATCTGGCGCGAACGATCCCAGCCGCCCCTGCTCGCGCATCAGCGGAAAGAGATCGACCCAGTCGGCGCCGGCGCGGTTGGCTTCCTCGCGCGCGATCGCGTTGAAGCGCTCGATCCGGCCCGCGGTCGTGTCGAGGTCCCCGAACGCGGCGCCCGCCGGAGCGAGTGACCAGTCGGGCTGCGGCAGCGCGATGACGCGGGCATCCGGGGCATCGGCACGGATCCGCTCGTGGATGCGGACGAGCTGCGAGCGGTAGCGGTCCTCGGTCGAGCCGCGGACGAGGTCGTTCGCCCCGATGAGCAACGTCACGAGGGTCGGCCTGATCGCCGCGAGGAGAGGGAGCTCTTCCTGGATGAGGTCGTCGGTGGCGTACCCGTTCACCGCGGGATTCGTGAGCGCGATCACGCGACCGCGCTCGCGCCAGATGTCCGCGAGCACCGCCGGGAACGAACGCTCCGGTGTCGTCCCTGTTCCGATGGTGAACGAGTCACCGAGCGCCAGGAATCTTTCGGGAATGCTCACGTGTTCTAGTCTGAGAGAGCTTCTGAAAGGAATCCCGTGACGGAGTACGAGCTCATCATCATCGGCGGCGGTCCCGCCGGCCTCACCGCTGGGCTGTACGCGGCCCGCGCGAACATGAAGGCCGTCCTCCTCGAGCAGAAGGACGTCGGCGGCGAGATCCTCAACACCGACCTCATCGAGGACTACCCCGGCTTCGCGTCGATCACCGGAGCGGACCTCTCTCAGAAGATGGCCGATCACGCGCTCAAATTCGGTCTCAAGATCGAGACGTACAAGCCGGTGAAGGAGATCCGCTCGGAGGGCGACCGCAAGATCGTCGTCCTCGAGGATGGCACCGAGCTCTCCGCGTACGCGGTGATCGTGACCGTCGGCGGCGAGCCGACGAAGCTCGGCGTCCCCGGCGAGCAGCAGTTCCACGGGCGTGGCGTCTCGTACTGCGCCGTGTGCGACGGCGCGTTCTTCAAGGGCGCCGACCTCGCGGTCATCGGCGGGGGCGACTCCGCCTTCCAGGAGGGCCTTTTCCTGACGCGCTTCGCCAAGAAGCTGTACGTCGTGCATCGCCGGAACGAGTTCCGCGCCCAGGCGATCCTCCAGGACCGCCTCCTGCACATGGAGAAGGTCGAGGCGATCACCCCGGCCGTGGTGAAGGAGATCGGCGGGAACGGCGATGTGAAGTGGATCGAAGTGGAGCGCGACGGGAAGACCGAACGTGTCGACGTCGAGGGCGTCTTCGTGTTCATCGGGTTCCGCCCGGTCGGACGCCACCTCTTCAAGGAGCACGTCGAGCACGACAAGAACGGCTACCTCATCACCGACCAATACATGCGCACGAGCATCCCCGGCGTGTACGCGGCGGGCGACACACGCGCCCAGCTCGCGAAGCAGATCACGACGGCGGTCGGCGACGCGACGACCGCGGTGCTCCATGCCGAGCGCTACATCGAGGAGCTGAAGGACATCGAGCGCGCGTTCCCAGAGGAGCCGAAGGAGATCGCGGCCGAGACCGCGAGCCGCGCGGACCTCGTCGTCTTCGCTCCCGGCGACTTGATCATCCGCGAGGGAGAAGCGGGCGACAAGTTCTACATGGTGATCAGGGGGGAGGCCGAGGCGACCCAGCGCGGTCCCGACGGAGCGCAGGTCGTGGTGGGCCGGTTCGGCCCCGGCGACTACTTCGGAGAGATCGGCCTGCTGAGCGACGCCCCGCGTATCGCGACCGTGCGCGCGCGGACACCGCTCGAGGTCATGGCGCTGGATCGCGAGACGTTCGGCCGCCTCATGGCGAACTCACAGGCAACCGAGGCCGAGGTCAGGCGTGTCGCGGCAGCGCGGACCCGGGAGGCGTCGTCGCACTAGCCGGCCCACCGTCGGCGAGCTTCTTCACGTACTCGACGACCTCGTTCAGGTCGAACGGCTTCTTCACGTATGTGGCGATGCCTCGCCGGCGGAACTCGGCGAGGCTTTCGTCTCCCGTCCCCGTCTCGAACAGGACGGGGACCTCGCTCGTCCTCGGGTCACCCTTCAGCCGGTCGTACAGCTCGAATCCGCTCATGCCCGGAAGCGCGACATCGACGATGATCACGTCGGGGCTCACGTGCTTCGCCGTTTCGAGTGCGGCGGCAGGGTTCACCACGTGGATCGCGCAGTATCCCGGCTCGTCCGAGAGCGCGCCCGCGATCAGACTGCCGATCGCCTGGTCGTCCTCGACGACGATGACGACCTTGCGCGGCGAACCGCTTTTCTCCAAGCCATCACCCCGCGCCCGTGGCCCGCACCAGAGGTGCCCGGTTAAAGGCCGTCATGTATCTGTCGTCGGATTGAAGCGGCATCGTGTCATCGGTTTGCCGACGCGTCCCGTAGGGTCGGGAGGCTTCGGCGCCGCGCCCGCGGCTCGCCCCGCGGTTCGGTAACGAAGTCCCGGCTAGAGGCGTAACGCGAGCGCGGTCGGGCAATCGACATGCGGCGTGCACCGGCCATCGGCGGCGCCGAGCCCACCGCCGCCGCGCCGAGGCGCGAGGGAGTCACCAGATGCCGGTCGTCGAACGCGGGTCGAGCAGTTTCATCGATGTGCTGGACCGCGTGCTTGACAAGGGCGTCGTCATCGACGGGTGGGGACGCGTGTCGGTCGCCGGCATCGACCTCATCGGCATCGACGGGTGGGTCGTGGTGGCGTCCATCCAGACATACCTCCGCTACGCCGAGTCGCTCGGCCTGAACCCGCGGATCCAGAACAACTGGCTACCGCAAGCGTCGCCCTGACGGCGGGTCCGCTCACTTCGCGGCGGCGGATGGGAGTGGCCGCAGATATCGCTCGGCGCGACCCAGGGGGCTCGCCAGGCGAAAGGCGAGAGCGATGAGGAACGTGAGCGCGCCGATCCCCGCGTAGACCAGGCGCGCGTCGCCCAGGCGCTCGATCAGGAATCCGCCCGCGAGTGCGCCGATCGGATTCGCCGACCACGCGAGGACCATGGCGATGCTGATGACTCGGCCGAGCATGTGGTTCGGCACGATCGCCTGGCGCAGCGAGCCGGTATTGATGTTGAAGAGCGTCCCAAGCCCCGCGCTGAGTCCCCAGAGGAGCACGCCCGACCAGATCGACGTCGCGTAGGCGAGCGCGATGGTCAAAAGACCCGAGAGCATGAGCGCCCCGAGCGCGACCGTGCCGAACGAAAAGCGCTTCCGGAGCGGCCCCGCCGAGAGCGAACACAGAAAGACCCCCACGCCACCGGCGGCGAAGAGGAGACCGATCTCGCCGTCGGCCGCGCGCAGGTCCTGCTTCGCGAAGAGGACGAGCTGGGCGAAGACGGTCGTCGAGATGAGGTTGATGAGCGCCATCATCAGCGAGATGTTCCGCAACACCGGATGCGCGAACACGTATCGCAGACCCTCCGCGATGTCCTGCCGGATGGTGGTCGCGCGTGGCGCCACCGGCGCGTTGAACGATCGACGGATGAGCGAGAGCGCGATCGCCGACACCAGGAACGATGCCGCGTCCACGTAGAGGACCGCCTCGACCGGCACGAAGGCGAGGAGCGCACCGGCGGTGAGCGGACCGAGCACCCCCGCCGCCGCGAAGCTCGCCTGGATGCGGCCGTTCGCGGTCACGAGGTCGTCCCTTCCGACCAGACTGGGGATCGCGCCGAACTGCGCGGTCTCGAACGCGAGCCCGAGGGTCGAGGTTGCGAAGGTCACCGCGTAGATCCACCACACCGACAGCAGTCCGAGCGAGGCGGTGAGCGGCACCGACGCCACCGCGAGCGCCGCGAGCAGATCGACGACGATCATGAGCCGCTTGCGGTTGGTGCGATCGGTCCACGCACCGATCGGGAGGCCGAAGAGCAGGTGGGGGACCGTGAACATCGCGGCCGCGCCGCCGAGCGCGACGGCCGAGCCGGTGAGCTTGAACACGATGAGCGGCATCGCGAACTGCGTGACCGAGGTCCCGAACGCGGAGATCGTCTCTCCGGTCCAGAACTTCCAGAAGTCGAGCCTCACGGCCGCACGTTAGCCGCCCCGAGATCGCCGTTCCGCAAACGCGGCAACAGTGCGGGACTCTAGTCGGCGGCCTCGCTGGTCGCGGTCGGCTTCGTCTGGTTTCGGCCGCCGCGCCGGCCACGCCCGCCGCGCCGGCCGCGGCGGGTGCGCTTCCGGACGGCCCCTTCGGCCGCCGGCTCGGCACTTCCTTCGGCGGGCGCCGGCCCTTCGGCGCTCCCGGCCGCGCTCGGCGGAGGCAGCGCCGGCAGCTCGGCGGGTGGCTCGATCGCTTTCACCTCGCCGTTGAGGCGGTCGAACTCGCCGAGGATCGTCCGGACCTCCTCCTGCTCGCGGTTGATGATGAAACCGGCCTTCTTCCCGTGCTCCTCCTGGCGCATGACCCCGCGTTCGACCGCGCGCCGCATGGTGGACTCGAGCGCGTCGCCCTCGACGCGCGACAGGAGCTCCGCGAAGAGCGCCTGGTTCACCCAATCGATCCGCTCACCCTTCGGGCGGGTCGACGCGACGAAGTTGAAGAGATGCACGACCGACGCGGCCGGCTGCCGCGCGTAGACGACCAGCGGATGGCCCTCCGCGAGCCAACACATGGTGATCTGCTTTCCGTCCCGCTCGACCTGCTCGGTCGCGATGGCACCACGCTCCTCGGCGATGTTGAAGAGGGTCTCCAGGAGCATCCGCCGCGCCGTTCGGCCTCGCGCGAGGCCGCCGGGCTGGTCGGCTCGCGAGAGCGGATCGAGGAGCGCCTCGACCGCCGGGATGCGGCGGGTGTCTTTGCCGGTGACGTTGTCGATGCGCCTCAGCAACCGCACCAGGTGGAAGAACGTCTCGGCGACGAGCGGGTTCTCCATGCTCGGGGCGATGAGCTGCTTCGCCTTCGCCCGGGAACGACCCTCGTTCCGCGCGACGACCGTCCCTTGTTCGATGCCGGCGTCGATGCGCTGCTCGAGGACGCTCGACGCCTCCTTCTGCGAGAGCGGGACGACGCTCGTGACGAAGTCGCCACGCGCCATCGCGCGTGCGTGGAGCGCGACGAGCTGATCGAGGAGCAGGACCGCGAGGCGGCGCTGCTCCTTTTCGGACTCAGGCGCGGCCGTGGGCACCACCGGGGGCACGTGCGGCTCCGACCGGACGGCCCGCCCGCGGACGAGGGGCCGGCGCGAGCGGCGCAGCGGCTCGGCCGCCACCAGTGGCTTGTCGGCCTGGGTGTCGTCCGCGCGGAGCCCTGGCCGCGTCCAGCGCGCCTGCGGGATGAGGTCTTCGAGCAGGAAGACGTCGTCGCGAAGATATGGCGAGTCGCGGAGCTCGTTCGCGAGCGACCGATCGCCGGCGATGAGGTAGACGTGCTTGTCCTCGTCCTTGATCGCCTTGCAAAGAGCGTTCAGATCGCGGTCGCCCGAGACGATGAACCAGACATCGAGGTCGGGCTTGTCCTTGTAGAGGAGCTTGAGCGCTCGCGTGATGAGGACCGCGTCGCTGCGACCCTTGAGGATCCGGCCGCTCATGCGCTGCGCGACCGCGATCGGCTCCATTCCGGTGAATTCGAGGGCCATGAGCAGCGTCTCGTCCTGGGCGGCGACCTCCTGGCCGAAGATCGCGAGCTTCACGCGAACGGGACCGAACTCGGCCGCCTTCTGCAGGATCGCCTGCAGGATCGAAAGTGTGGATGGCAGTGCGCCGGTCGTGTGCTGGCGCAGGGTGTAGTAAACGTTCTCCCAGTCAATTAGGAGAGCGACGTCAGGCAATGCGTTTCTCCGTATGGGCTCGCGTGCCGCCTGACTCGTCCGCGGATCGCGGATTTCCACCGCGATCTCGCGCTTTTGCTCTCCCTCGCCCGCTCTCCCGTGACCGGGATCTCGGCCGTGAGCGCGTCCATCACGAACGCTTCAGTCGTCGCGCGCGCCGTTTTCATCAAGTCTAGCCTGTACCGAGCCTCGTGACCACCACGACTTCCCTCCTCGCCGATCTCGTGGCATCCGCTTCCGCGCGTGGCGCCAGCTACGCGGACGCACGGACCGTCGAACGCGAGCAGGAGGGCGTGAACGTCAAGGATGGCGCGGTCGAGTCGGTGACCCGGTCATCCGATCGCGGCCTCGGCTTTCGGGTGATCCACAAGGGTTCATGGGGCTTCGCCGCGACCGACCGCACGGACGACGCGGCCCTCCGCGGTGTCGTCGACGAGGCGTTCCGCCGCGCCGAGGCCGCCGCGTCGGTGCAGCGGCGCACCGTGACGCTCGCCGCGGTCGCCCCGCAGCGGGGCGAGTACCGGACGACGCTCGGGCGCGATCCCTTCGCGGTTCCGCTCGCCGAGCGTATCGATCACCTGCGCGAGGTCGACGCCGCTTCCAAGGGACCCCGGGTGAAGACCCGCCGTTCGTCGATCGCGGCGTACCGCACGCGCAAGCATCTCGTCACGAGCGAGGGAACCGACGTCTCGCAGGAGATCGTGGAGAGCGGCGCCGGCCTCTCGGTCCTCGCGGTGAAGGCCGGCGCGAAGCCGGC
>VBFI01000004.1 GCA_005889275.1 Chloroflexota bacterium
ACGATCGCCTTCGCGTGGAGCGCGGCGAACGAAGGCTATTTCGCGGGTCCGTTCGGCGGGCTCGGATCGCTGCACACGCCTCGGCCATGGACGCTCGGCGACCTCCAGGAGATCGTCGTCGCGCGCGTGACCGCCGATCCGGATCGCGAAACGCGGGCGCGCGCGCGTTTGGCGAAGGTCGAGACGTGGGACGGTCTGCTCGCCGAGGCGTACGACGAGCGCACCGGCGCGGTAGCGGCACGCCACTGGTTCGCATGGCCCGCGGCGTTCCGGGCGCTGCTCGAGCGCGACCCTATGCTCACCGCGCCGTGACTCGCCCGGTCCTCGTCACCGTCATCGGAAAGAGCGCGAAGGACGCTCGCGACCCGGTCCCGCAGAAGGCGCTCGAGTACGCGGAGGAGGTCGGCCGGCTGGTCGCGGAGCGTTCCGGCGTTCTCGTGAGCGGCGGGCTGTCCGGGGTGATGGAAGCGGCGAGCCGCGGCGCCAAGAAAGCGACCGGCCTGGTCATCTGGATCCTTCCCGGATTCGACAAGCGTGACGCGAACGAGTTCGTCGACATCGCGATCACCACCGGCATGGGCTGGATGCGGAACACCCTCACGGTCCGCGCGGCGGACGCGGTGATCATGATCTCCGGCGGCATCGGCACGCTGAACGAGCTCACCGTGGCGTACGAGCTCAAGCCGACGGTGATCCTCGAAGGCACCGGGGGCTGGTCGTCGCGGATCCGCGAGCTCGCCTACGGCGGAAAGCACCTCGACGAGGCGAAGATCGCCGAGCTCCACTTCGCGCAGACCCCAAGCGAGGCGGTCGAGATGGCCTTCGCGCTCGCCGGACGGGGCGAATCCGGGCGCGACTCCGCGCGGGAGTACTCCTGAGCTAGAGCGGCGGCGGTCCGATCGGCGGGATCCGCCCCTCGCACCACGCGGCCGATGCGAGAAGCCGGCGGTCGTCGCCGGGCGCGGCGACGATCTGCAGACCGAGTGGCAGCCGCCCTGGCCCGAGTCCGCTGGGAATGGCGATCGCCGGAGCGCCGATGAGCGACCAGCGCGTGGCGAACCGCGGATCCCCGGTCGTCTCCGGAGTGGGTGCCTCGCCGGTGGCCGCCGGCGTGAGGACCCCGTCGAAGCGCGCCGCCCAGGCCGCAAACGCGGCGATGAGCCCCTCACGCGCCCTGAGCGCCTCGCGATACGCGTCGCGGTCGATCGCGGCGCCCTCGGCGAGTTGCCGACGCGCGATCCCGCTCAGCAGCCCCTCGCGGCCGCGCATGTCGCGCTCCATCGCGTGGGCCTCCTCGAACAGCATGATCGTCCGCAGCACGCCCGGCGCGTCGTCGAGGCCCGCCGGGGGCGCCGGCCACTCGATCGGCCCTCCCGAGGCCGCGAGGAGATCGACGTCCGCCTGAAAGCGCTCGCGCGCCGCGTCGTCGGCCCGCTCCCACTCGGCGGTGCGGAGCGCCGCGAGCTTCGGCGTGGTCGTATCGCCCGACCACCAGCGCTCGAGCGGCTCGCCTGACATCGCCGCGCTGAGCGCCGCGACGTCAATGACCGATCGCGCGAACCCGCCGACCTGATCGAGGGTCTCCGAGGTCACGAACATGCCCTCGCGCGAGAACCGGCCGAACGTCGGCTTGAATCCGACGACGCCGCAATACGCGGCCGGCCGGATCACCGATCCGTTCGTCTGGCTGCCGACCGCGAGCGGCACGACGCCCGCGGCGACCGCCGCCGCGGAGCCCATCGACGATCCACCGGAGGTGCGCGAGCGGTCCCAGGGATTTCGCGTCGCGCCGGGATGCATCATCGCCAGCTCGGCGGTCACGGTCTTCCCGACGATGATCGCTCCCGCCGCGCGCAGGTTGCGCACCACCGCGGCGTCGCGCTCGGGGATGCGGCCCGCGTACAGCTCGCTGCCGCGCTTGGTTGGGCCGCCGGCGGTGTCGAAGATGTCCTTCACCCCGACAGGGACGCGCGCGAGCGGGCCGCCGGCGCCGGTCGCGCCGAGCGCCGCGTCGAGGAGCAGCGCAGGCTCCGCGTCAAAGCGCGTGAAGGCGTGGATCTCGGCCTCGGTCTCGCCGTACCGTCGGATGCTCTCTTCTACCGAGGGCCGCATGCGCTCGGCAAACTGACGCGAGGCAGCCCGCACCGGGCTCGAGCCCGCCGTCCGGATCGTCAGGTCACGATCGCCGTCCTCGCGCGCCATACCTTCTTCGAGAGTCTGCGCACGCGCGCTTCGGCCTGCACGCGCCAGGGATCCGTGCCCAGGCCGAGCTCCAGGAGCGTCTCCACGAGCCTGACCGCGCGATCGCTCTCGCCGCGGCGCTCGAGCTGTCGTGCGAGAGGCAGCGCGACGCGCACGCGCAGCGGATTGTCGCCGTCGTAGTAGGCGCTCTCGTAGCAGGCGAACGCCGCCTCGAGCTCGCCGTTCCGCTCGAAGACCCGCGCGAGGGCGAATGCGGCGGGGGCGTGGTCCGGCGCTCGTCCCGCGCGCGCGAGGAGCACCGCCCGCGCGACGCGGTCGCTGATCCGGACGAGCGAGATCACGTCGCGCGCGTTGTGCTCGAGGACCGGCGCGATGATCGCCGGATCGCCTTTGCGCAGGTAGTGGAAGTACGCGTCGGGAATGAGCGATCCGGGGATGTCGGCGGTCCGCCCGTCGTCCAGGACGCTCTCCTCCAGCTGCCGCAAGGACGTCGATCCGAAGCGATCGCGCCAGAGCCGTCGCGCCGGATGCAGGAGATCCAGGTGCGAGTCGTCGACGGTGATCTCCGCGCGGAGGGTCATGACGAATCGCGTCCGGAGGATCGGCAGGTCGAACGATTTCCCGTTGTAGGAGGCGCATGCGCGAAAGGGCAGGATCTCCTTGCTCAGGGCGGCGATGAACGCCGCCTCGGCGCCGATGTCGTGCAAGAGGTGCTGCCGGAGGACGAGCTGCCCGGCGGCGAAGTGGGCGACGCCGATCAGGAAGACGTACGTCCCGGTGCCGCCCGAGAGGCCCGTGGTCTCGGTGTCGAGGAAGAGGATGTCCTCCCACCGATCCGGCGTCGGACCGCGAAGCCCGAGGTGGGCGACGAGCAGCGGATCGACGGCTCCCCTCCCGACGACCTCGACCTCGAGATCGTCGACATCGATCCGCCGTTCGTGGACCGTGAACGGCTCTGACGGAGCTGCCACGTCGCGGACGCGGGCGCGGTCGCGTTCCACGATCTGGGCGATCCGCGCGCGGAGGTCGTTCACCCGCGGGACTGGCGCAGGAGGTCGGCGACGGCCTCGCGGACATCGTTCCCGAGGGCATGCGCCGGACCGACGCAGGACGGGCAGCCGGTCCCGCAGCCGCAGGAGTCGAGGTGCTCGCGGGCGCGCTCGAGGAGCGCGTCCGTCGATCGGAAGAGCCGCTCGCTGAAGCCGATCCCGCCGGGGGTCATGTCGAAGAGATAGATCGTCGGCAGCTCGGTGTGGGGCGAGCGCACCTCGACCGCGAGCCCGAGATCGTGCGGAGCGCACATGAGCAGGAGCGGCGCGAGACCGTGCAGCAGGTTCCCGAGACCGGCGAGCCCGATCTCGACACGCTCCTTCGGCCACCCGGCCGTCGCGCGTTCGGGCAGCGACAGCCAGAACGACGTCGTCTGAAGCTCCTGCTCGGGGATGTGGATCTTCCCCCAGCCGATGTTCTCGTGCGTGAACATCGTCAGCTTCTTGTAGATCGTGGCGATCGCCGAGACGAGGACCTCACCGTGCGCGCGCCCGAAGTGAGGCGTGGTCTGCTCGGCGAACTCGTCGAGGACGCGGATCCGGACCGACTCGCCGGCCTGCGTGTAGTACTCGACCTTGACCTCGCGGACGTAGGCCTTCGCGTTCTCCCAGTCGAGCCGCTCGACCTGGAATTGTTTGGACTCGTGCAGGTAGATCGCCTGCTCGTGGAGGATGAGCGGGGCGCCGAACCGGTCGACCTCGCCGATGACGTGATGGCGGCCGTCGGTTTGATCGATGATGACGACGTTGTCGGTCGTCGCGGTACGGAGCGACATCCCCTCGGCCGGGAACGATTGCGCCGACCAGTGATAGCGCCCGCCGGCCTCGTGGAGGATTCCCTGCTCGTCCAGATACGAGAGGACTCCCGGCGTGTCTTCCGTGCCGAAACGCTCCTTCCGCTCGAAAGGGATCTCGAACGCGCCGCACTTCAGGTGATTGACCAGGACATGCAGGTTGTCCGGATTGATGAGCCCGGCCTCCGGCGAGCGCTGCAGCACGTAGTCGGGGTGCTGCACGATGTACTGGTCGACCGGAAGCGACGTCGCGACCAGGAACGCCGCGGAGAGGTCCTCGCGACGGCCGGCGCGGCCCATCTGCTGCCACGTCGACGCGACCGTGCCCGGGTACCCGATCAGCACCGCCGCCTGCAGCGCGCCGATGTCGATCCCGAGCTCGAGCGCGTTCGTCGATACGACGCCGCGTACTGACCCGTCACGGAGGCCGCGCTCGATCGCGCGCCGTTCCGAGGGGAGGTACCCGCTGCGGTAGCCGCGGACGAGATCGGGCGGCCACTGCGGTGCGGGGAACCGCGCTCGCAGATAGGTGAGCAGCAGCTCCGTCGAGACGCGCGACCTGGTGAACGCGATGGTCTGTACGCCGGAGGCGAGGAGCGTCGCCGCGATGTCCCGTCCGGTGAAGAGCGCGCTCTTGCGGACGCCCAGCGCGGGATTGACCACCGGCGGGTTGACGAACGCGAGGACCTTCTCGCCGCGCGGGGCGCCGTTCCGATCGATGACCACCACGTCCGCCTCGACGTGGCGGCGCGCGAGCTCCTCGGGATTCGCGATCGTCGCCGACGTGCAGATGAACACCGGATGCGATCCATAGAACGCGCACACGCGGCGCAGACGCCGCAGCACGTTCGCGACGTTCGAGCCGAAGACCCCGCGGTACGTGTGGAGCTCGTCGAGGACGACGTAGCGCAGGTTTTCGAAGAGCTTCACCCACTTCGTGTGGTGGGGGAGGATCCCCGTGTGCAGCATGTCCGGATTCGTGATGACGACGTGGCCGGCGCTGCGAATCGCGGCGCGGACCGCGGGCGGCGTGTCGCCGTCGTACGTGTAGGTCCGCAGATCGATGTCGACGTCTTTGGCGAGGCGCTCGAGCTCCGCGAGCTGGTCCTGCGCGAGCGCCTTGGTCGGAAAGATGTAGAGGGCCCGGGCCGATGGGTCTTTCGCGATCGCGTCGATGACCGGGAGGTCGTAACAGAGGGTCTTGCCGCTCGCGGTGGGCGTGACGATGACCGTGTGCTTTCCCGCGTGCGTCGATTCGAGCGCGTCCGCTTGATGCGCGTAGAGCGAGGGGATCCCCCGCCGCCGAAGCGTCGCCACGATGCGCCCGTCAACCCAAGCGGGGAACTCCGCGTATGACGCCGCTCGCGCGGGAAGGCGCTCCCACCGTGTGACCATCTGCTGGAATTCGCTGTCGCGGGCAAGACCGTCGAGGATCTGCTCGAGGCTGACGCGCGCCGGGAACCGAACAGCCGTTCGCATCTCGGCTGCGCACGATATGGAACACCTGTTCTGACGTCAAGATGACGCCCCGCCGGCGGGTGCCCGTGCGTTCATGGGCTCGTGGCAGGCCGGCTCGTCCTCGTCGTGGTGCTTCTCGCGCTGCTCGCCCCGCCGGTGCCCGCCGACGCGTCGGCGATGCCCGAGGCGCCGAACTGCCCGATCTACCCGGCCGACGACGTGTGGCACTCGAACATCCAGCAGATGCCGGTGAACCCGATGAGCGCGACCTGGATCACGAACATGGGTGGGCCGGGACGCCTGCTCCACCCCGACTTCGGCGGCCCCTACGGGTACCAGCTGCAGGTCGTCGACGGCGCGACGCCGACGACGCGGGTCGCTTTCGACTACGCCGCCGAGAGCGACGACGTGCCGTACCCGTTCACCGCGAGCACGCCGATCGAGCCGGCGAGCGACGGGCACGCGTTCATGCTCAACCGCGAGAGCTGTCTTCTCTACGAGCTCTTCGCCGCGTCATGGAACGGCGGTAGTCCCACGGCCGGGTCCGGCGCGGTCTTCGACTTGAAGCGCCACGACCTCCGCCCCTCCGGCTGGACCAGCGCCGACGCCGCGGGGCTTCCGATCTGGCCGGGGGTCCTTCGATACGACGAGGTCGCGCGCGGACTCGTCGATCACGCGATCCGCTTCACCGCGCAGCGCACCGACCGGAGCTTCGTGTGGCCCGCGCGGCACCAGGCGGGGGCCGCGAGCGACGCCTCGCTTCCGCCGATGGGCGCGCGCTTCCGCCTCCGGGCCGACTTTCCATTCGACGGCTTCGGCCCGCAGACGCAGGTCGTGCTCATGGCGATGCAGCGCTACGGCCTGATCCTCGCCGACAACGGTTCGAACTGGTTCTTCCAGGGCAGCGTCGATCCACGGTGGAGCGATCAGCTCATCAGCGAGCTGAAGCGCGTTCCCGCGGGAGCGTTCGAGGCGGTCGACGCGTCGAGCCTCATGCTCGATCCGAACTCCGGTCGCGTGCCGGCCGCCGCAACGAACCAGGGTCTTCTCGCGGGCTGGCATTCGACGTGGCAGCAGCAGTCCCCGTATCTCGTCATGTCGCCCGGTCAGGTCGCCGGATTCTGGATCCGGTTCTCGAACTCCGGCACCGAGACGTGGCAGCGCGGGATCTGGGGGAAGCAGGCGAATCTCGGGCTGAACGGCGACGACAAGCTGCCCTACCGGCTCGGGATGGCCGCCGACTGGCTGTGGGACGACCGCATCGCGACGACGACGGCCCCGACGGTCGCGCCGGGGGAGATCGCCGAGTTCCGCTTCAACGTACGCGCGCCGGCGATCCCCGGAACCTATCGGCTCAACCTGCGCCCGGTCATCGACGGCACGGTGTGGATGGAAGACCAAGGGGTGTTCTGGCTCATCGTCGTGCGGTGACGGCGCTAGCGGGGCGCGACGACCACACCCTCGTCGCCCGCGAGCGCGAAGCCCCCGAGCTCGACGCCGTCACCGTCGCGCGCGTGGTCCGTCGACACGAGCACCCGCCCCTCGCCCGACCCGGG
>VBFI01000033.1 GCA_005889275.1 Chloroflexota bacterium
CGTCGCGGGCGTGCGGTAGTAGAGGCGGAACGAGAGCGAGCTGAAGAGACGCAGCGTGCCGGAGGTCGCGTTCGCCGACGAGGATCGGTACTCGGCAGGCGTGGTGAGGAGATGGGTGGTCCCGGCTGCGCCACCGCTGGCGAGGGCGTCGAGGTAGTTCACCTGCCCGAGCCGGCTCGGTGTCGGCGTGAACACGAGCGAGCGATATCCCTCGGTAAGCGAGGATGTCTGCTCGGTCACGGGCGAGCCGACCGTCGGCTGGAACGGGCTCGTGTCCGCGTACGTTCCACCCCGGAAGCCGACGCCGGTGAGCACCTTGCCGTCGACGCTCACGTTGGTCACCGCGAGCGGCAGGATCGGCTGACCCGGCACGCCCAGCGTCGTCTGGCAGGACGTGGCGCCGCAACCGGTCGGCTGGACCGCGTAGAAGCCGCCCCGGTTCACGAGGGTCGAGCTGACGCTCAGGTCATAGGAGGTCGAGCCCGCCGGAACGACCGACGTGTCACCGGTCGCGCCGAGGCGCTGGCCAGGCATGTTCACAGCGAGCATCGGGAACCCGAAGATCGTCGTCTCGCCGATCTGCTTCTCGTCGAGCTGGCCCATGTTCGCGCCGACGAGCGCGAGGTACGCCTTCTTTCCTTGGATGAACGCCTGACCAACCGCCACGCCCGTGCCGGGCGCGCCGGCGCGCAGCTGCGTCGCGATCTCGAGGTAGAGGCGCTCGCCGTACAGGATCACCGGAAGGACGTCGCCCGGCTCGGGGCCCGCGCCGAACTGGTAGCCGGTGGCCGCGATGAGCGCGCCCACCCGCTTGCGGGCGGCCGCCTGCGCCCAGTCCGGAGCCTTCGCGATCAGCGGCTGCCCATCCGTGTCCACCAGGTTGTACGCGAGGTGGCAGCCCTGACCGAGCACGATCGAGTTCGAAAGGTCCTTCGACGCGTTCGCCAGCGCGTCGGCGCGAAGCACCGTCGTCTGGTCGGCGGCGAGCGCCGCGGAGTCATTCGCATGCGCTCCGATGAAGCTGATGTCATGCCGTTCGTCGAACCAGGCGCTGGCGAGCGCGTCCGCGGTCCAGGGCTTGTCGGCGAGGCCCGGCGGGGTGGGTCCGTCGTAGATGAGGTCGTACGTCGTCGACGCGCCGTTCGTCGCGACCGTCACGGTCTTCTGTGTCGGCAGCGCGGCTCCCATCCCGAGGTCGAGCTGGTCACGGACCGCGTGCGCACCGTCAGCCATGAAGTCGTAGCCGGTGGCCAGCGCTCGCGTGTTGGGCGTCAAGACGCTCCCGGTGAACGCGCGCAGCATCCCGGTCACCTCGCTCGCGGTCTCGACGAGTCGCCCGACCGGCAGATCCGGGATCGGGAACAGGTGATCGCCACGATCGATGCTCAGCTGCGAGCCGTACGCGTCCTGTCCCATGAAGTACCCGAGTCGAAGTACGGCCTGCGAGGCGCTGGCGTCGAGCAGCGGCGGGAAGAACTGCTTTTCGTTTCCGAACGGGCTGCGGTCCGGGTAGCGGAAGAACGGGATGACCGCGTCCGGACCGACGAGGAGGACGTACTTCGTCGACGCCGTCCGCGCGCCATCGATGATCCGATCGATCTCGGTCGCCACGAGGTTCTTCGCATACGAGCATCCGAGCGCACCATCGGCCTGCTCGTTCGCGAAGGCGACGCGCGCGTCGGTACCGACGTCGACGACCTGGGCGTTCACCGCGGGCAGCGCCGCGAACGTCAAAAGCGCGGTTTGGAGGTCAGCCTTCTCCTGCGCGGTCCCAACCAGGCGCGCGCGGTCGACCGCGATGACCGTGAGCGGGTTCGCCTGTGCACGGAGGATCGTCGCGCCACCGGCGGCGACCGTCGGCTTCTGCACGCTCGCGCACGCGCTCGGAAACAGTGTCACGGAAAGCTTGAACGGATTGTTCAGGCTGAAGGCGCCGTTCCGGCCGCGCACGCGGATATAGAAGTAGCCCGACTTGTCCCAGGTGTTGCGGAGGATGAGCTCGTCGGACACTCCCGCCTGCAACGACCCGGCCAGGAGCGATCGCTGTTGCGCGCTCACGTACGCCTGCGCTGAGTCGAAGCCGACCGGGGAGTCAAAGCCCACCGGCGAGTCGAATCCGACCGGGGAGTCAAAGCCCACCGGTGAGTCGAAGCCGACGGGTGAATCGAATCCGACCGGGGAGTCAAAGCCCACCGGCGAGTCGAAGCCGACGGGTGAATCGAATCCGACGGGCGAATCGAAGCCGACGGGCGAATCGAAGCCGACCGGCGAGGAGTACACGCCGTTCGTCTCGGCCGCTATTCGCAGCAGGTCTTGATTCGTGGTCAGGCTCGCATACGCGCCCGCGATGTCGCTGAAGAGAAGGATGTCGTAGTTCACGTCGAACTGCGTTCCTTGGATGGCGACGCTGCTGCCCGCCGGGAGCCGGACCTTGAACCAGTCAGCGCGCCCGAGCACGTCGACGTGCTCGAGGATGCTCGTCGACTTGGTCGTCGCCGGTGCGGGATCGGCGGCGGGAGTCAGGTCCTTCGCGTTCACCCAGGTGTAGTGGTTGGAGGTCGTCAGCGGGGACCCTTCGGTGAGCGACGTCGATCCGTCATCTCCGACCGTCGCCTTGGCGCCACCGCACGTCGTGGGGGCGGCGCCGCCGGTCACGTACTTCAGGACATAGCTCCCCGGAGCGACGTTCGCGAACGTGAACGCGCCGGTCTCGGCGTTCGTCGGCGTCGTGGTCAGGAAGATGTCGCCGCTGTAGAGCTTCACCGTCCCGCCCAGCAGCGGGACCAGCGGATTGCCGCAACGTGCGACGCCCGTGATCGACCCGAGCTTGCCGAGCGTGAAACCGAGGGCAGGCGGCGTCCCGACCGATGCGTCGAGCGAGTCAGCGCCGCTCGCGTCGAACTTCTTGTTCCACCACTGGATCTGGTATCCGGCGATCGATGCGCGGAATTTGAGCGGGCCTCGTCCGACCGGAAGGGTGAACGCCCCTGCGACGGTCGTCGTCGCGGTGAAGCGGATCGCACCGGTTCCGTCGATCGCGTCCACGGTCGCCCCGGAGAGCGGTGCGCCGGTCGCGTCCGTCACGGTCCCGCTGAGGGTCGCGCCCATGCAGGTCGTGGCGCCGGCTTGGAGGACGTTCTGGAAGAGGCTCTTCCCCGCGTCGGTCATGGTGGCCGACGAGCTGTCGAAGCCCCACAGGAACCGGCAGCCACTCTGCGAGATCAAGGGGTAATGGCTCGGATCACCGACCTCGCGGCCGATCCGGGTCACTCCCGCGACGGGAGTGGGGTTGTAGATCGAGACGTACGTGCTGCCGGTGGTGTACAGCGTCGCCGTGCCATCCGCGGCGACGCCCACGAGGTTCGGAGTTCCCCAAATCGAATCGAGCGGATCGACGCGGATCGCGGCTGTCCCGCCAACGGAGTGCCAGCCGCGAGGCCAGCCGATATCGAGCCCGAGTGCCCCGAAGAACGCGTAGCCGCCCTCGCCGATGCCGACGGTCGGCACCCCGGATCCGGCGATGTGATTCGCGGCCGCGGTCGAACCCCACGAGCTGAGGTTGCCCGTTTCGTGGCCGATGACGACGGCTCGGTATCCGGAGAGGTCCGCGGTCTCGGCCTGCGTGATCGACAGCTGATCGACCGTGAACCCATTCGCCGTGAGGAAGGTCGTGAACGCATCACGGGCCGCAGTGTCGGTCGAATACACGTATGCGATCTGGTTCGCTGGGACGACGGTCGCGCAGATGGAGAACTCCGACGTCCCGGACGGGGTCGTCGCGGTCGCCGTGATCGCGTACCCGACGGGGATCATGAAGTCCAGCGTGGTCATCGTCGCGATGGCTCCATTCGCGTCGGACACGAGCGTCTGCTGCCCCACGAAGGTGGCGCCTTCTCCGTTTCCGCTCGGGTCGCACGACGGGCTCATGAAGAGATCGGTCTCGACGGCGGTCGCCGCGGTCGTGGCGACGTGCCAGCTGATCTGCGTCGTCGTCGCGTTGCTCGCGGCTCGGTCGACCGTCGGGAAGTTCTGCAGATCGTTCGGCCCGGTGTCCGCATCGCTCGGACTCCCCGCCGCGCCGTAGTCGTTCGCGGTAACGCCGTCGCCCGCGGGTATGGTCCCGAAGCTGTTCAGGCTGAGATCGATACCCAGTCCGCCGTTCGAGAAGATCGAGTTCTCGCCGACGATCTTGTTCCCGTGGCTGTTCCCAAGGACCACCACGCCTGAGTCATGGTTGTCGGCGATGACGTTTCCCGAGCCGCGTGCGCCGCCGCCGACGAGGTTGGACAAGGAGTCCGCTATCGCGACGCCGTCTTTACCGTTGCCCAACGCGACCGTTCCCGTCGCGTCGGTGCCTATGCGATTGCCGCGAACGATCGTGCTGCTGGCCGGCCCGATGATGATGACGCCTCTGCCGCTGTTGGCCGCGAGGACGTTTCCCGCGCCCGATTCGGTGAAGCCGACGACGTTGCCGACCCCGGCACTCACGTTGACTCCGGCGCCGTTGTTGCCGCGCGCCGCCGTCCCGGCCGCATCCGTCCCGATGTAGTTGCCATCGATCAGGTTGAAGTCGGCGCCGTCGCCCAGGATCGCGATGCCGCTCCCGTTCGTCGTCGAAGCGATCACGTTCCGCGCGGCAGTCGTCGGACCGCCGATGACGTTGTTCGGCGACGAGACGATCCGCACGCCTTGGTCGACGTTGCCAAGGGCGCTCGCGCCGGTAACGTCCGTGCCGATGTAGTTCCCTTGCACGACGTTGTTCGACGCGTTCCCGGTCTCGGCCTTTTGGATCAACACGCCGATCGAGCCGTTCCCCGAGATCACGTTCCGCGCGCCAGCGGCCGTCCCGCCGACCATGTTGTTCGCGGTCCCGAGGGAGACGCCCTGGCCGGTGTTGGGAAGCGCCCCCGTGCCGGCGGCGTTCGTTCCGATCAGGTTGCCCTGGATCGTGTTCTGGCCGGACGCGGTCGCGCAGAAGGGCAGGAACGAGGCGACACCGCCCTGGTTTCCGGAGATGAGGTTTCCCGCACCGGGGGCCGTTCCCCCGACCAGGCTGTCCCGGACGACGGCGATACCGGCCTGGCCGTTGCGGACGGCCGCGGTCCCCGCCGCGTTCGTCCCGATCCGGTTGGCTTGAATCGATGTGCCCACGGGCGGCGTGCACGTCGGTGCCGCGGTGATCACTCCCCAGCCGGTGTTGCCCGAGACGAGATTCCCAGCGCCCGGCGCGCCGACGACGTTGTCGTCGCCGATGACGACTACCCCGTCTCCGTTCGGGACCGCCCCCGTTCCGGAAGCGTCCGTACCGATGTAGTTGCCCAGGATGCTGTTTCCGGTCGCGCCGGCCTCGATGACGACCCCGGCGTCGGTGTTACCGGAAAGGACATTTCGGTCGCTGGCAAGCGACCCGCCGACGGTGTTGCCGCTCGCCGTGATCTCGACACCCATGAGGTTGGGCTGCGCGGTCCTGCCGGTGACGTCGGTCCCGAGGTAGCTGCCGGTCGCGAGGCTCCCCGCGCTCTGAAACGCGATCCCGGCACCGCTGAAACGATTGATCGCCAGCGAACGAATCACGGCGCTTCCCGCGGTCACCCGCAGTCCGGCGGCGGAAGCTCCGGCGTCGTTGCCGACGATCTGTACCAATGGAGCGCCCGCGAAGCCCGGCTGAGAGCGGCCGTCGATCGTGACCGAGTCGGTGATCGCGGGCAGGCCGCCCGATCCGACGTTGATCGTGAACGGCGCGGTCCCCGCGATGTTGAAAAAGATTCCGTCGGGACCCGACATGCCGTTCGCGACGGCGATCGCTTCGCGGAGGGTGCACGTGTCCGACGCCGGTAGGATCACACGGCCACACGTGCCGTCCCCGGGATCGAGTGTGCTGTCGACCTCGGGATCGACGCCCGCTGAGCCGCTCGCGTCGTTGTTCACCGTGCAGCCCGTGCACTCAGCGGTGGCCGTGGTCGAGCTTCCGCTCCAGCTGATCGTCGTCGCGGTGCGCGCGCGGATGGTGTAGGTCTCGGTCTTCGCCGCGCCTCCGCCCGGAGAGACGGTCCCGAAATCGGCGGTGCAGCTCCCTGAGGTGCCGAAGGGCAGCGTGCACGATGGCGAAGCGTCCGTGCCTGTCGCTCCGACGCGATCCGAGGCACCGGGGAGCGCTGACGAGACACTGACCGCGGTCGCGTCGACGCAGCCGTCGTTCGTGACCGTGTAGGCGAGCGTGAAGGTGTTATGAAGACGCGGCTTTTCGTTCGAGGTGATCGTCAGACGGATATCGGCTTTGCCGAAGAGCGGGCTCGCCGGCCCGCAGTCCACGGCAGCGGCGACCGGCGCGATGCCGGAGCGCGCCGAAGTCAATGCGTCGTGAGCGGCCTGCCCCAGCGCTCCGGTGAAATCAGGAAAGTCGAATGAGAGCCGGGCAGCCGCGTTCCCCGGCACCTGGCCGACGATCAGCGCGACCGTCAGCGCGGCGACGAGAAAAGAATGCGACCGCGAGCGATCCCTTCCCACGCACTCCCCCGACGACGAGCGCGGGAACTATACGACGTAGGAAACGGTTTGCGGAGCGCTCGTTGGACGAGCAAGCGTGTCGTGAAGGAAGTTCAGCGCGCGGTATCGCTGTTAGTTCGGCTATTCAACCCGTGCTCGTTCGGACGACGCTTGTCCGCTGACCAGCCGATCCGAGGGACTGGCGAGGACGGTCGCTCGTCTCGCTCACCGGTCAAGTCGCTCCGACACTCCCGCTCAGCTCTCGGTCGGGTGTGGTTCGTTCTGGCTGCGGTCGTGTTCACGACGGGTTGTTCGGCGACGGGTATGGGATCGATGCCGTACTTCCTCGATCCCACGACGAAGACCTCGTTCGGGTTCGTGTTCGACGGCACGACGCAAACGTTCTCAGGGTCGTACCACGACAAAGCGCGCGACGTCGATCTCAAGGGCACCGGAGTCTTGAAGGCCCAACCCCCGCCCGTGGGGGTCAAGAGCAAGGGCGGCTGCGTCGGCGGCGATATGGTCCCGTACCAGTCGCAGAATCCGAACAACCCCGGGGAGGGTTTTCTGATTCTCGTTCTCTGCGACGCCGACGGCAGCGGCGGCCCGAGCGGCGACGACTTCATGGCGATCCAGGTGCTGGACGGGCCATACGCGGGTTATCTGAACAGCGGCACGCCGAGCGGCAATATCACCGTGACCGGAGGCGGCTGAGCCGCGGCGCGCCCGATCTACGAGCCGCTTGCGAGGGAATCGGCTGCCGGGTTGTTCGTCAAGCGCGTCTGGGGGATGCCGTTGCTGGCGTTCATCACGTAGATCTCCGCGTTCCCGTCACGCGTGCTGGTGAAGTAGATCCGCGATCCGTCGGCGGAGAACGCGGGCGCCACATCCGACGCGGGGCTGGTCGTCAGCCGGGTCTGCCCGTTCCCGTCCGCGTTCATGACGTAGATCTCGAGGTTGCCGTCGCGTGTGCTGACGAACGCGATCTTTCCGGTCGTTGACCAGCTACCGGCCCTGTCGATCGCTGAGTTGGTCGTGAGCCGAGTGACGCCGGTGCCGTTCACGTTCATCACGTAGACGTCCTGGTTGCCGCCGCGACCGCTGGTGAAGGCGATCTTCATGCCGTCAGGCGAATACACGGGATTGGTATCGACCGCCGCGTTGTTGGTGATCCGGGTCTGGAGGCTGCCGTCCGCGTTCATCACGTAGATCTCGTTGTTGCCGTCGCGGTCGCTGACGAACGCGATCTTCTTGCCGTCCGGCGAGAAGGTCGGCAACATGTCAACGCCTGCATTCGTGGTCAGTCGGGTCTGCGCGGTCCCGTCCGCGTTCATGACGAAGATGTCCGTGTTCCCGCCGGACGTCCGCGTGAAGACGACCTTCTTTCCGTCGGGCGACGCGACCGGAGCGACATCGGGAGCGGTGTTGTTCGTCAGCCGGGTCTGCGCTGTCCCGTCGGCGTTCATCGCGTAGATCTCGTTGTTGCCGTCACGGTTGCTAGTGAACACGAGCGCGGGCGGCCCGACCGTGAGCGTGCCGTTCACTTTCGTGAGGCTGTAGTTGCCGAGCTTGCTGCCCGGGTCGACCGCGGTCGGGACGATCGGGTACGTGCCGAGCGGGCTCGTTGGCGTCGCGGTCGTGCTGTAGGTGGCGCTGATGTTGTCGCCCGGCGCGAGGCCGGTGATCGTGCCCGTGAACGTCGGATTGGCATTGCCGAACCGGCGACTCGCGTCGTTCGCCTTGATGGTGAGCGGTGCGCGAGTCACCGCGACGGTACCACCGTCGTCCGACCCGGCGTACCGGCTGCTGGTCGCGTCGTAGACGATCGGCGCGGTGATGTTCTCGCCGAAGCGCACGGTCACGTTGTAGCTGCCGATGGGCAGGACGAGGCCGACCGCCGTCGCCGTGCCATCGGGGGACGTCGTCGTCGTCACGACCGTCGCCGCGCCGCCGCCCGTCGGCGCCACGATGAAGAAGACGGTCTCCGACTCGATGGGCGCGATGAGCTGATAGCTCCCGGGCAAAGCGAGGAGCGTCAGCGAGGCCGTCGCGGTTCCGGTCGCGTCCGTCGTGCCGTAGGCACGAAGCGAGCCGATCGTGAACGTGATCCTCCTGCCCGCGGCAGCTTGGCTGACACCGCCGGCGTCCTCGCTGAGCCTCGCGCTGAGCGTGCCCGTCCCTGAGCGATAGGTCCCGGACGATGGCGGGTTGACGAGGCTGAGCGTGGTCGCGCGCTTCGGCGCGGATACCGTCACGAACGGCTCGTGCGGCGTGAAGAACGTGCCGGCGTTCGTGGCGAGTCCGACCGCGCCCTGGGTATTGGTGGCCTGCGCCATGAAGCGGATGTCCGCGAGCTTCGCGGCGCTCTGGAGGGAGCTGAGCGGCACCGACTTGAACCAGCGCGTCGCGTCAAGTGGGTCGTGATCCAGATCGACCGAGTCCCAGCGACGCGGGTAGGCGCCCGTCGTCAGCGTGTAGGTGAC
>VBFI01000060.1 GCA_005889275.1 Chloroflexota bacterium
CGCCAGTGGGCGACGGACAACAAGACGCGGATCCAGCAGCTCTGGCAGAAGACCGTAGGCATCTCCTAACACCGAGCTAGATGCGCAGCCTGCGGCGCGAGCCGGTACTCCTGCTCGCGCTGCTGGCTGTCGTCGCGCTCGTCCTCACGTTCATCGTCTACCCGCAGGTACAGGTCGTCATCGCGCCGGGGCCGAGCGGCTACGTGGACTTCCTGCAAGGTGGGACCTGGATCGGTCCGCTGCGGAACTCGGTCGAGGTCACCCTGCTCTCCACCACGACCGCGGTGCTGCTCGGCTTCGTCTACGCGTACGCGATGGTCTACTCGCACATGCCGTGGAAGCCCTTCTTCCGCGTCATCGGGATCCTGCCGCTGCTCTCGCCGCCATTCGTCGTCGCCGCGTCCTATCTCCTGCTGTTCGGCCCGCGCGGCATCGTGACGTACGGCGTGTTCGGGCAGAGCCCGATCATCTTCGGGCTCTTCGGCATCTGGGGTGTCCAGACGATCGCGTACTTCCCGTTCGCGTATCAGCTCATCGCGGACGTCCTCTCACGCAGCGACGCGCGGATGGAGCAGGCGGCACGCAACCTCGGCGCCGGGCCATGGCGCGTCTTCTGGACCGTGACGCTTCCGCTCTCGCGACCGGGCCTCGGCGCGGCGATCCTGACGACGGCGATCTACGTCCTCGAGGACTTCGGCAACCCGCAGATCATCGGCGGCATCTTCACCGTCCTCCCGACGCAGGCGTACAGCCTCATCTCGGGCTTCGGCGATTTCACCAGCGCCGCCGCCGTGAGCACGATCCTGCTCCTGCTGGCGCTCGGTCTCTACGTCGCGAAGATCCGCCTCGACGGCGGTCGGGCGTTCGTGACGGTGTCCGGCCGTGCGTCCTCGATGCCGCGTCCGCCGGTGCCGCTCGGGCTCTCCGCGGCCTGTTTTGTCGCGTGCCTCGCGCTCGCGGCGCTCCTCGTCCTGGTCTACGGGACGCTCGTCGTGAGCGCCTTCACCGCGGTGTTCCCGACCAACCTCACGTTCACCGTGCGGCATTTCGAGTTCGTCGCGACCGGGACCAACGGCGATGCGCTCCGCAACACGCTGACCTTCAGCGTCGTCGCGGCCGCGTTCTCGGCGGTGTTCGCGCTCTTCGCGGGCTGGCTCGTCCAGCGCGGGACCTGGCCGGGCCGCGGCGCGCTCGACTTCCTGCTGATCATGCCGGCGGCGATTCCAGGGATCTTCTTCGGGATCGGTTACCTCACAGCGTTCAACCAGGCATGGCTCGATTGGGTCAACCGCGGGTGGCTGATCATCATCGCGATGATCTTCTGGAACATTCCGGTCGGGTACCAGGCCGCCGTTGCCGGCCTCCGGCAGGTCGATCGCTCCCTCGACGAGGCCGCCACGAGTCTCGGCGCGTCGAAGCTGCGCGGTTTTCGCGACGTGCTGGTGCCGATGCTCGGCGGCTCCCTGCGGGTCGGATTCGTGACCACGTTCGTGCGCGCCGTCACCACGCTGTCGGTCGTCATCTTCCTGTTCACGCCCGCCACGACCGTCGCGACCATCCGCATCTACCAGCTCGTGAACGACCTGAACTGGGGCGGCGCGACCGCGTTCACCGTGGCGGACATCGGCATGGCGATCGTCGCGCTCGTCATCTTCGCGGCCCTCGCGCGCGGACGCATCGCCTTGGGAGCAGCCCGTGCCTGAGACCGCTCACCTGAGGGTCTCGCACGTGACGAAGCGCTTCGGCGGGGTCACCGCCGTCGACGACGTCTCCTTCGACGTCCCCAAGGGCGCCTTCGCCACCCTGCTCGGCCCGTCCGGGTGCGGGAAGACGACGACGCTGCGAACGATCGCCGGCTTCTACGACCCGGATGCCGGCGACATCCAGATCGGCGGCCGGCGCGTCAACGAGCTGCCCGCCCACCGGCGCGGCACCGCGATGGTCTTCCAGGACTACGCGCTCTTCCCGCACATGACCGTCCGCGACAACGTCGCCTACGGCCTGCGGGTCGCGCACACCGGCGCGGCGGAGCGGACGCGGCGCGTGCGCGAGACACTCGCGTTCGTCGGCCTCACAGGCCTCGAGGACCGCTGGCCGAGTCAGCTCTCCGGCGGCCAGCAGCAGCGCGTCGCCGTCGCCCGCGCGCTCGTGATCGAGCCGCAGGTCCTCCTGCTGGACGAGCCGCTCTCCAATTTGGATGCGAAGCTGCGCGAGCAGCTGCGCGTCGAGCTGCGAACGCTCCAGCGGCGCCTCGGCATGACCTTCGTGTACGTCACTCATGACCAGGGCGAAGCGCTCTCGCTCTCGGACTGGATCGCCGTGATGAAC
The DNA here is from genome assembly GCA_005889275.1 of Chloroflexota bacterium. Lineage (GTDB taxonomy): Bacteria > Chloroflexota > Limnocylindria > P2-11E > P2-11E > 3-1-20CM-2-70-9. Next base: position 2,329 of record VBFI01000060.1, read on the forward strand.
GCAGGCAAGGTGGAGCAGGCCGGGGAGCCCTGGGAGATCTACTACCACCCGAGGACCGCCTTCCTCGCCGACTTCGTGGGAGCCGTCAACCTCGTGCCCGCGCGCGTCTCGGAGCTCGCCGAAACGACGGTCACCGTCACGTTCGGGACGCATCGTGCGCAGGTGCGACGCCCACCCGACGTGACCGTCACCGCGGGACACGATGTGCTGCTCTGCGTGCGCCCCGAGAGCTTCTCGATCACGCCCGCGGCGCCCGCGGATCGGAACGGCATCGCGCTCGAGGGGACCGTCGCGCGGCGGGCGTTCCTCGGCGACACGATGCGCTACTGGGTGCGCGTGGACGACCGAGAGTGGATCGTGGACCAGCCCGATCCGGGCGCCGCGTCTCCGCTCGACGGCGCGGTCTCACTGTCGGTCCGGCCCGAGCGTGTCCACGTCATCGCCGAATAGCCCGGATCTTCTGGTGATCCGTGCCGCCGCGCTCACCGTGGTTCTGCTCGCGGCGGCGTGCGCACCCGAGCAGACCGACAACGCCGCCGTCAGTCGCGACTTCGCCGAGCACCGATCGAACGTCGAGGTGACGGCCTCTGGCGCGGTGACGCGGGTTCTCGCGGATGCGCCGGGGCCGGACGGGACGCACCAGCGGTTCATCGTCCAGCTCTCCGGGCTGAGCCAGACCCTGCTGGTCGACAACAACGTCGATATCGGGCGCCGGGTGCCCCTCGGTCAGGGCGATCTGGTGACCGTTCACGGTGAATACGTCTGGAACGACCAGGGTGGCCTCGTGCACTTCACGCATCACGATCCGGTCCACACCCACGAAGGCGGCTGGATAGAGGTCCGCGGTGTCCGCTACGAGTGACTAGACCTCGAGCGAGGTCCCATCCACCGCATGTTCAAGCTCGACCTCGGCAAGATGGGCCAGTGTTTCGGCGCCGAGATGGGTGAGCACGATCCGTCGCGCTCCGAGCTCGTGCCGATGCGCCATGAGCTGGCGGTACGAGATGTGCGCCGGGTCATCGCGATCGAAGTACGACGCTTCGCAGATGAAGAGGTCGGCGCCGTCCGCGATCGGGATGAGCTCCTCGCTCCAGCGCGCGTCGCCGGAGTAGGCGATCACCTTTCCGTCGACCTCGACGCGCAGGCCATGGGGCTCGGCGAGCCGGATGTGGCGGACGGGAAGCGCGCGGACGCGCGCCCCACCGAGCTCTCTCGGCTCGTTTCCGAGGACCGCCTTCCTCGCCGACTTCGTGGGAGCCGTCAACCTCGTGCCCGCGCGCGTCTCGGAGCTCGCCGAAACGACGGTCACCGTCACGTTCGGGACGCATCGTGCGCAGGTGCGGCGCCCACCCGACGTGACCGTCACCGCGGGACACGATGTGCTGCTCTGCGTGCGCCCCGAGAGCTTCTCGATCACGCCCGCGGCGCCCGCGGATCGGAACGGCATCGCGCTCGAGGGGACCGTCGCGCGGCGGGCGTTCCTCGGCGACACGATGCGCTACTGGGTGCGCGTGGACGACCGAGAGTGGATCGTGGACCAGCGCGTACTTCAGGAAGTGCGCGAGCTCCGCGCGGTATGCCTCTCCGAAGCGGTCGAAGAACGTCGGGTAGGCGGGCCGCTTGAACTCTGGCGCGTCGCGCTCGACGGAGACGAGCGGCGTTCGCGGATCGAGCCCCACGGCGATGGTGTCCTTCGCGCCGAAGACCTCGACGCGGATGTCGTACCCGGCCTCGTTGTGCCGAGCCGCTTGTAGCAGGCCGATCGCGCCCCCGCGGAGCTTCAGCACGACCCCCGACGTCGCGACGTCTCCCCAGCGCTCGTACTGCGGGAATCCGAGCGTGGACCCGCTCGCGTAGAGCTCCGCGACCTCGTCGCCGAACATCCACCGGGTGACGTCGAAGTCGTGGATGAGCTGGTCGACGAACTGCCCGCCGGAGGTCTCGACGTACGCGTCCGGAGGAGGCAGAGCATCACGGCTGGTCATGTGAAAGCTGTAGATGGTGCCGAGCTCGCCGGCGCGAACCCGCCTCCGCGCCTCGCGGAAGCCAGCGTCGAACCGGCGCTGAAAGCCGATCTGCACGCGGCCGTTCGCCCGCTCCACGTGCTCGACCACGCTCTTCGTCGCGTCCAGGTCGAGCGCGATCGGCTTCTCGCAGAAGATCGGAATGCCCGCGTCGAGCCCGCGGTGGATGAGCTCCGCGTGCGTGCCGGTCGGCGTCACGATCACCATCGCGTCCGCCCCACGGAGCGCGTCTTCGACCGTCGCGGCGTGGACGGCGCGGAGCTCCTTCGCCAACACGGCCGCCCGCGCGGTGTCGGCGTCGTTGATCCGAAGCTCGTCGACGCCGGGAGTCTCGCGGAGGATCTTCGCGTGGAACGCGCCGAGGCGCCCCACGCCGAGGATGGCGACCTTCACTCGGGGGCGACTCTAGACCGCGGCGCTCCCCGGCGCAGACGACGCGCGCGGCGACGCTGGTCTCCTGCGTCTGTGCCGATTGGTGCCTCGTCCGGCGGCGCGTCATGCTGGACCAGCTACCGGGAGGAGGCGACGCCGTCATGGATCGTGCGCAGCGCTGACAACGCGAGGCGCCATGCCTGATCTCGAGGTCATCACGATGGGCCGGGTCGGCGTGGATCTTTACCCGGAGCAGATCGGCGTCCACCTCGCGGACGTGCGCACGTTCGCGAAGTCCCTCGGCGGGAGTCCGACGAACGTCGCCGTGGCGGCCGCCCGTCTCGGCCGGCGCGCCGCGGTCATCACGAAGGTCGGTCGGGACGGCTTCGGCGACTACGTTCGGGCGGCGCTCGCGGGTTTTGGCGTCGACACTCGTTGGGTGGGCACCGACGCAAAGCTGCGCACGCCGATCGTCTTCTGCGAGATCTTTCCGCCTGACAATTTCCCGGTGCTCTTCTACCGCGAGCCGAAGGCGCCCGACATGAACATCACGCGCGACGAGCTCGACCTCGGTGCGATCGCGGCGGCGCCGGTCTTCTGGACCAGCGGCACGGGCCTGTCCGACGAGCCGAGCCGCACGGCGACCCTCGCCGCGCTGGACGCGCGAACGCGCCGCGACTTCACAATCCACGACCTCGACTACCGCCACCACCTCTGGCCGAACGTCGAGGACGCCCGGCGCTGGACGGGTCATGCGGTGCGGCGAGCGAGCATCGTCGTCGGCAACGTGGAAGAGGTCGAGATGGCGACCGGACTGCGCGACGCGAAGTCGGCGGCGGCGGCCCTCCTCCAGCTCGGCGCGACCCTCGCGATCGTGAAGCGCGGGCACGAAGGCGTGTACGCGCGTAGCGCGCGGGACGAGGTGAGCGTGCCGCCCGTCGAGATCGAGGTCCTGAACGGGCTCGGCGCCGGCGACGCCTTCGGCGGGGCCCTGTGCCACGGGCTGCTGTCGGGCTGGCCGCTCGCGCGGACTCTCGAGACCGCGAACGCCGCGGGGGCGATCGTGGCGTCGCGGCTCGCGGCCGCCGACGCCATGCCGACGATGGATGAGATCGAGGCGCTGCTGGCGCGCGAGGTGGCGTCGTGACCCGTCTCACGATGGCGCAAGCGCTGCTGCGGTTCCTCGCGTCGCAGTACACGGAGCGTGATGGGACCGAGCGCGCTTTCTTCGCCGGCATCTGGGGGATCTTCGGGCACGGCAACGTCGCCGGCGTCGGCGAGGCGATCTTCGAGCGGCCGGACCTGCTCCCGTATCACATGGCGCGCAACGAGCAGTCGATGGTCCACACGGCCGTGGGGTACGCGCGGATGCACGATCGCCTGCGGACCTTCGCGTGCACGAGCTCGATCGGCCCCGGCGCCACGAACATGATCACCGGGGCGGCGCTCGCGACCGTGAACCGGCTTCCGGTGTTGCTTTTGCCGGGCGACACCTTCGCGTCGCGTCTGCCCGAGCCGGTCCTCCAGCAGCTCGAGTCCCCCTCGCGCGGAGACGTCTCGGTGAACGACGCGTTCCAGCCCGTCTCGCGCTACTGGGACCGGATCACCCGACCCGAGCAGCTCATCCCGGCGGCGCTCGCCGCGATGCGCGTGCTCACGAGTCCATCGGACACCGGCGCGGTGACGCTCGCGTTGCCCCAGGACGTGCAGGCCGAGGCGTACGACTATCCCGACGCGTTCCTGGCGAAACGGGTCTGGCACGTCGACCGGCGTCCCCCGGATCCCGCGGCGCTGGAGCGCGCCGTGGCCGCCATTCGCGGCGCGAAGCGGCCGCTCATCGTCGCGGGCGGGGGCGTCATCTACTCGTGCGCCTCATCCGCGCTGCGCGCGTTCGTCGAGCGGACGGGGATACCGGTCGCCGAGACGCAGGCTGGAAAGGGCGCGCTGCCCTATGACCATCCGTCGGCCCTCGGCGCGGTCGGCGCGACCGGAACCTCGGCCGCGAATCGGATCGCCGCGCGAGCCGACGTCGTTATCGGCATCGGCACTCGCTGGACCGACTTCACCACCGCGTCGAAGACGGCGTTCGCGAACGCGGAGGTGCGCTTCGTCAACGTGAACGTCGCGGAGTTCGACGCCGCGAAAAACGGTGCCGTGATGGTCGTCGCGGACGCGCGCGCGACACTGGAGGCGCTCGCCGAGGTCACCTATCGCGTCGACCAGGCGTACCGCGACGAGTGCGCGACGCTCGGACGCGAGTGGGATGCCGAGGTGACACGGCTCTACGCCCTCCGCCACGAGCCGCTCCCGGCGCAGAGCGAGGTCATCGGCGCGGTCAACGAGCTCTCCGCGGCGACGGACGTGGTGGTGTGCGCCGCGGGCTCGCTGCCGGGAGATCTCCACAAGCTCTGGCGGACGCGCGACCGCAAGCAGTACCACGTCGAATACGGCTATTCGTGCATGGGATACGAGATCGCGGGGGCGCTCGGCGTGAAGCTCGCCGCGCCGGAGCGCGAGGTCTACTCCCTCGTCGGCGACGGGTCCTACCTCATGTTGAGCGAGGCGATCGTCACCTCCCTCCAGGAGCATGCGAAGCTCGTCGTGGTCCTCATCGACAACCATGGCTTCGCGTCGATCGGTGGGCTCTCGCGGTCGCTTGGCACCGCTGGGTTCGGTACCCAGTTCCGCTACCCGAAGGAGGGACACCTCGGCACCGACACGGAGCGCGAGCCGGCGCCCTATCTCCCGACCGATCTCGCCAAGAACGCCGAGAGCCTCGGGGCGCACGTCATCCGCGCGCGGTCGATCGCCGAGCTCCGCGACGCTCTGGCCGCGGCCAAGAAGATCGACCGGACGGTCGTGATCTACATCGAGGTCGACCGCCAGATCGCGGTCGGCGGGTACGGCGCGTGGTGGGACGTGCCCGTCGCGGAGGTCTCCAGCGCGGCCGCGGTGCGGACGGCGCGGGAGGGTTACGAGAAGGCGAAGCCAAAACAGCGGCGTTATCTGTGAGCTCGCTCCTCGTCCGTGGCGAGGGCGGTCGCGTCGCGATCACGCCCGCATCCGCCGGGTGGCGCTACGTGAGCTTCTCGACCGCCCGCGTCGGCAAGGGGGCACGCTTCGTCGTCGCGACCGAGGAGTCCGAGGTCTGCATCGTCATCCTCGGCGGCCGGTGCTCGGTCCGGATCGGCGTCGTGAACTGGCCGGAGGTGGGGGAGCGCGAGACTCCGTTCGACGGTCCGCCGCACGCGGTGTACGCGCCGCCCAACACAAACCTCGAGCTGCGCGCTGGCCGCGGCGAGGTCCAGCTCGCGATCGCGTCGGCTCCCGCGACGAAGGGCGCCAAGCTCCGGCATATCCGCCCGGCCGACGCGCGCCGCGAGGTGCGCGGCAGCGGGGTCATGGAGCGGACGATCCACCACATCCTCATGGAGGACGCCCCCGCGGAGTCACTGCTCGTGACCGAGGTGGTGACGCCCGCGGGCCACTGGTCCAGCTATCCGCCCCATAAGCACGACACCGATGACCCGCCGAACGAGACGCAGCTCGAGGAGACCTACTACCACCGGCTCCGCGACCCGCGTGGCTTCGCGGTGCAGCGCGTGTACACGGCGGATCGGTCGCTGGACGAGACGGTCGCGGTGCGCGACGGCGACCTGGTGCTGGTCCCGCGCGGCTTCCACACCGTGTCGGCGGCGCCGGGGTACGAGCTGTACTACCTGAACGCGATGGCGGGGCCCGTTCGCCAGTGGTGCGTGACGTTCGATCCAGAGCACGAGTGGCTTCGCAGGTAAGACCGCGCGTCCGCGCGGTGCTCTTCGATTGGGGCGACACGCTGTTCCACGCGCCGCACGCGCCGGAGGTGATCTCGTCGTACGCGGCCGAGCGTGGCGTGAAGGTTACCGACGCCGAGGCGCGCGGTCTCTGGGACGAGCTCTGGGCCGCGGGGAAGACACCCGAGGAGATCGCGAAAGGCCGCGACCTCTCACCGGATGCACATCGCCGTGTGTGGACGGCGCTGTTCGCGCGCGCCGACCGAGTGGCGCCGGGGCTGTCGCGCGCGCTTTACGAACGCGTGATGGATCCAAACTCCTGGGTCCCGTTCGCCGACACGCCTCGCGTGCTCCGCGCGCTGCGAGAGCGCGGTCTGCGGATCGGCGTCGTGAGCAACGTGCCCGCGGTGCTGCGGCCGGTGTTCGCGAAGCACGGGCTCGAGCGCTTCGTCGACTCGTTCACCCACTCGTTCGAAGTCGGCGCGGAGAAGCCGGATCCGGCGATCTTCCTCGCAGCCGCGCGGTCACTGCGTCTGCGGCCGGAGGAGATCCTGATGGTCGGCGATCACGCGGTCGACGCTGGAGCCGAGCGCGCGGGGATGCGCGTGTTCATCCTGCCAGAGCGATTCGAAGACGACGTGCGGGGCCTGGACCAGGTTGTTGGAATGACCGAGTGAGTCAACGCTACGGCGACCCCGGCGCGACTCGAACGCGCGACTTCTTCCTTCGTAGGGAAGCGCTCTATCCACTGAGCTACGGGGTCTGTGGCTCGATTCTAGCGAGTGCGGCGACCGCTCGGTAGTAACCCGCGTTCGCCGCTGTCCGCCGACGATGGCAGTTGGCGCAACGAACCTCGCACTTCGCGATCTCATTTTCCAGGGCCCGCAACGAAACGCCGTACTGCACGAGCGTGCTGATGTCTTCACGCTTATCCCTGAGGTGATCGAAGTCGAGCACGGCGATGTCCGATTCGCCGCAGTCGACGCAAGGATGACTGAGCAGGTACTGCCGGACATGGATCCTCAGCACGGCGGTCGCCTCGACGTTCCGCGTCCGCGTTTGCGCTTTGTGGCGCGCCCGGTTTCGCGCGTACCAGGCATTTGTGTATTCGCGCTGGCAGAGCAGACAGATCGATTGGCGCGCTTGGCGTTCGAGCGAGCGGTACGGGAATTCGCTCAGCGGCTTCGTCAGGCCGCAGACTCGACAGGTCCGGATTCCAAGCGCGCTCTCGAGGCTGAGCTGGATCGGCCGACGCGGGAACGATGTCGGCCTCGCGGGGTCAGGTGTTGACCGCGTCTGGCCGCGGGATCGACCGAGCGTTTTTCGCCGGTGGCAGTTGGCGCAGCGGACCTCGCACTTTTCGATCTCCGCTTTGACCCGCGCCCAGGTGCGACTACCGCCCGCGTAGGCCGAAACGTCGGCGACCTTGTCCGCGAGGTGGTCGAATTCGAGGACCACGATGTCGCTCTCTCCGCAATCGACGCACGGGTGGACGCGAAGATATGCGACGATTTGTCGACGCACCTCGGCGCGCCGCTCCGCGAGCTGCCGTAGGAGTCGCGTCTTCTCCCGTTCGTGGTTCTTCCGGTAATTCCGCGCGTTCGCCGCGGCAAAACAGTCACGACACCACGTCTGCAGCTTCTCCTCGCCACGTCGCACCGGAGGGAACGCCTCGAGCGGCTTCGTCTCGCCGCACTTCGTGCACGCTCGCATGAAGGCGAGCGTGCCGGTCTCGTGATGTCGCGCGAATGGGACTTCGGGTCGGTACTCGGGTACCAGTCCTGGGCGTTAGGCTTTCACGTGAAACAAATCGACCCCGTAGCTCAGCGGATAGAGCAGCGGACTTCGAATCCGTGTGCGAGAGTTCGATTCTCTCCGGGGTCGCCGGTCAGCGTCTGGTCAGGGTGTACCAGGCGGACGGCCGCCCGCGCGGTCCGGTCCCCATCTCCGCACCGGCGAGGTCGAATGAGCGGCCGAACGTCGCGCTGACATCCTCGCGCGTCAGCCCGTAGGCCGGTCCATCCGGCGCGAACGTGTAGAGCAGGTACGTGCCCCCGTGGCGCACGAGTCGCTCGAGCTCGCCGGCGTAGGCCGGCCGATCGGCCGGCGGGAGCGAGTGGAGGCAGCCGATGTCGAGCGCGAGATCGAAGGGGCCCGAGAGAAAACCGAGACGCGTCACGTCGGCGACGTGGAACGCGCCGCGCACGCCTGCCCGCCGTGCGCGATCTCGGGCCTTCGCGATGGCCCGTCCGGCGAAGTCGACGCCGACGGCCTCCCAGCCGTGTTTCGCCAGGTAGACGACGTTCGTGCCGGTCCCGCAGCCAAGGTCGAGCGCGCGCCCCGGCGAGTGCGTCGACACGAAGCGCACGAGCTCCGGTGGCGTGACGCCGGTGTCCCACGGAGGCCGCCGCAGCCAGTACCAGATGCTGAAGAGCAGCCGCCGCACGCGGGCGAGCCTAGCGGACGCTCAGTTCCGCCTCGCGACCGACTCGAACCCGCGTCCTCGCGCCGCGCCCTACGGAACGGCGACCGGCGGCGTCGCGCGATCGCTCGGATCCGCCGAGAAGAATGGCTCGGCGCCGAATCCAACGAGCGCCGCGACGAGCGCCGCCGGAAACGATTGGACACGCCGGTTGTAGTCGCGAACGTTCGCGTTGTAGAAGCGCCGCGCCGCCTGGAGCCGATCTTCTGTGTTCGCGAGCTCCCGCGCGAGGTCGCCGAAGGTCGCGCTCGCCTTGAGCTCGGGATACGCCTCGGCGACGGCGACGAGCCGCCGCGCCGCCGACCCGAGCTCGTCCTCGGCCGCCGCACGCCCCGGTGTGATCTCGCCGGCGCCGGTCGCCTCCGTGCGGAGGCGTGTGACCCGCTCCAGCGTGTCGCGTTCGTGGCCCGCGTAACCGCGGACGTTCGCCACGAGGTTCGGGACGAGCTCGTGACGGCGCCGCAGCTCGGCGTCGACATCCGCCCAGGACTCGCGGACGAGGGTGCGCGAGGCGACGAGATTGTTGAACGCGAGGAACGCCGCGGCGACGAGCAGCAGGACGACGAAGGACACGCCGGCGAGGAGCGGATCGTTCACGCCGCGGATCCGTACAGCGCGAAGACCGCGCGCGGGATCCGCTCCTGAACGCCCGCCAGCGCGTCGAGCATCCCCGCGACCCGGGACGCGCGAAGAAGCGGGCCCGAGCAGAGGATGTAGCCGCGCTGGATCTCCCAGTCCCAGCCGCGGCCGGTGTCCAAGAGCCACTGCATCATCCGCGGGTCGAGGAAATCGCTCGCGAACTTCCGGTCCGACGCCGCGACGTGGAAGACCGCGTTGAAGTCCGCCGATTCGAGCTCGATGTCGCGGACGCCGGCGTCCGCGAGCGCGCGCGTCACCGTGCCCTCCCGGGTGATCGCGAGATGCGGGCAGTCCGCGGCGAACGTGGCCACCGCGCAGCTCCGGCCGACGACGGCGCGGCCCGCCGCCGCGGTGAGCACACCGCCACGGGTCCGCGGCGTCTCCTCCGAGGCCGCCACCGAGTACCAGAAGTCGAAGGCGACGACCTCGCACCGGCCGTCGGTCCCGCGGAGCAGGTTCTCGCAGCGCTGGTCGAGCCCTCGCGAGAAGAGCTCGAACGGAAAGCGCGCGGCGACCGTGGAGGGGTACGTCAGGTCGAGCCGCTCGTAGGCGAGGCCTCGCTCGCGCGCGAACTCCTCGAGCTCTGCTGAACGATCGAGCTCCGCGCGAAGGGCGCGGAGGTAACGAGGCGCGACCACCCATGCGACCGCGACGACAACTCCGATCACCATCGCGAGGACGACCAATTGCATCGCGGCAGAAGTATCGGCGGGCATCGTTTCTTTCAACCGCTCGAGCGTGCGACCGTCAGCCGATCGTCACGGGTTTGTTGCCGCCGACGATCGCCAAATCGACGCACCGTGGGACCGGCGCCGGGAAATCGCACCTTCGGCGCGGGGGATGGCACCCGTCGTGCGCACGCGTGGCGGATGGCGGCTCTGTCACGGCGTGCTCGCTGGCCGGTGAGCGCGGCTCTCCTGTTCGTGACGGCACTCGCGTGCGATCCGGGCGCCGTGTCTAGCCCAAGCGGCACCAGCCGGCCGAGCGGGGCGAGCCCGACGGTGGCCGCGGCCACCACGACGCCCAAGTCCGACCAGGACGCCGGGGTCATCCTCGAGGAGTTTCCGCCCGGCGGGCCGCGCAACGAAGTGGGTCTCAAGAACAGCGACAAGATGCGCTTCAAGGCGCGCGCCTCGATCCGGCTGCACCGCATCACGACCGACGAGGTGAAGCCCGTGAACGTCGCCTCGGCGGTCGGCAGCTGCACCGATTGCCAGACGATCGCGGTCGCGTTCCAGGTCGTCTTCTACAAGCGCGGCACGACCAACATCGGCCCCGAGAACGTCGCGCTCGCCGAGAACATCGATTGCACTCGCTGCGTGACCGTCGCGCGCGCGATCCAATACGTCATCCCGGTTGACGACCCGCAGTCCGACGTCCCGCCTGACGTCGATCGCCTCGTGAAGGCCATGGACAAGGAGCTGCGGTTCCTCTCGTCGGTAAAGACGTGGGATCAAATCACGAGCGACGAGGCCATGGCGCGGATCCAGCGCGTCCTCGGTCAGTACGATGAACTGAGCGCGTATCTGGGCGACGCCATGCAGACGCAGCGCGCGGACAACGCGACGCCGGGCCCGTCGGCCTTTCCGAGCTCGTCCGGGTACCCGCCGGCGAGCCCCGACGCGACCACGCGCCCCTCGCCCTCGCCGACCAGCACGCCCTGAGGGAAACCCGGAGCGCCCGGGCGCTCCAACGCAGAGCCGCGGACCTCGCAGCCGCGAAGTCACGAGGACTACTCTGTTGCAAAGGTGGCGACGGCCTTCCGCGCCCCGGTTCCCAACGATTCCGTGCTGCGGCGCGGCGACTTCATCGCGCCGGTCCTTCACGAGATCCACCGGGTGATCGTCGGGCAGGACTACCTGGTGAACCGGCTCCTCATGGGCATGCTCTGCGGCGGTCACCTACTCGTCGAGGGCGTCCCCGGCCTCGCGAAATCGCTCGCCGTGAAGACCCTCGCCGACACGGTGGACGCGTCGTTCAGGCGCATCCAGTTCACGCCGGACCTGCTGCCGGCGGACCTCAACGGCACGATGATCTACAACCCGTCGGACCAGTCCTTCAAGCCTCGCCTCGGTCCGATCTTCACCGACCTGCTGCTCGCCGACGAGATCAACCGCGCGCCGCCGAAGGTGCAGAGCGCGCTTCTCGAGGCGATGCAGGAGCGCCAGGTGACGATCGGCGGCCAGACGCACCCGCTCTCGGAGCTCTTCACCGTGCTCGCGACGCAGAACCCGATCGAGCACGAGGGCACGTACCGTCTGCCCGAGGCGCAGGTCGACCGCTTCATGATGAAGGTGGTCATCGGGTACCCCACGCCCGATCAGGAGCGGGTGATCATGGACCGGCAAACGATCGAGGAGTCGGTCATCCCGCGAAAGCTCGCGACGCCCGCCGCGATCCTCGACGGCCGCGCCGCCGTCCGCCAGGTCCACATGGACGACGCGGTGAAGGACTATGTGGTCCGGATCGTCTTCGCGACGCGCGATCCGTCGGGGCCCAAGCTCGCGGACCTCCGGCCACTGATCGCGTACGGCGTCTCCCCTCGCGCGACGATCTTCGTCTCGCTGGCGGCGCGCGCCCATGCCTTCCTCGACGGCCGTGACTATGTTCTGCCGGACGACGTGAAAGCCGTCGCGCTCGACGTGATGCGCCATCGCCTGATCGTCACCTACGAGGCCGAGGCGGAGGAGATCACGCCTGAGGTCGTCATCGCGCGCGTCCTCGACAACGTCGCGGTCCCCTAGCCGTTGGTCGCCCGAATCCCGCGGCCGCACGCCGAGCCCGTGCCGCCGGAGGTGCTGCGGCTCGTGAAGCAGGTCGAGATCAAGGCCCGCATCCTCGCCGACGAAGCGCTCGTGGGGACCTACCGGAGCGTGTTCCGCGGCTCGGGCCTCGACTTCGAAGAGGTCCGCGAATACGAGCCCGGCGACGACATACGCACGATCGACTGGAACGTCACCGCGCGCATGAGCGTTCCGTACATCAAGAAATACCGCGAGGAGCGCGAGCTCAACATCTTCCTCGCGGTCGACGTCTCGTCCAGCTCCTGGTTCGGGACCACCGCCGTGTCCAAGCGCGATCTCGCCGCCAACGTGGCCGCGCTGCTTGCGGTCACGGCCTTGCACAACAACGACCGTGTCGGGCTGGTGCTCTTCGCCGACGGCGTGCGCGAATTCCTGCCGCCCCGCGAAGGCCGCTACCACCTCCTCCGGGTCATCCGCGAGCTCCTGTTCGCCGAGCCTCGTCGCTCGCGGACCGAGATGGCGAGCGTCGCCGACCTCCTCGCGAACGTGACGAAGAAGCGAAATGTCGTGTTCGTCCTGAGTGACTTCCTGGACGTCGAGTTCGAGGCGCCCCTTCGCGCACTCGGACACCGGCACGACGTCATCGCTCTCATGCTGAACGACCCGCGCGAGGTCGAGCTCCCCGCGGTCGGACTCGTCGCGCTCGAGGACGCCGAGACTGGCCAGGTCGGGTACGTCGATACCGCCGTCGCCAGCGTGCGCGAGACCTACGCGCGCGCCGCGCGCGAGCGGCGCGCTCAGCGCCTGCGGACGTTCAGCCGGATGGGGATCGACCGCGTCGATCTCTCGACCGACCGGCCGTACGTCCCGGCCCTCCTCGCGCTGTTCAACGCGCGCTCGAGGCGAAACTGATGCGTGTCCTCGCCTTCGTGACGCTCGCGTCGCTCGCGATCGGTTCGGTCGCTCTGGCTGACGGCCCGGTGTCGGCGGCGGCCTCGTTCGACAAGCGCGGGATCACGATCGGCGATCCCATCCAGCTCACCCTGGTCGTCGAGGCCGACGCGGGTTACCAGATCGCCGACAACGGCGTGAGCCGGATGATGGGGGAGTTCGAGGTCCTCGACGCGCAGACGCCGCAGGTCACGCGGAGCGCCGACGGGCACACCCGCTACACCTTCCGCTATCGGATCACCGCGTTCCGTGTCGGTGATCTGGTCTTCGCCCCGATCCACGTGACGTTTCAGGGACCCGGGGGCGTGACCGGTATCGCGCCGACCGCAGAGGTTCCCGTCGTGGTGACGAGCGTCATCCAACCGGGCGAGAACGCGGACGACATCAAGCCGCTGAAGCCGCAGCTCCGTCTGCCCGGCGCCACGCCCCAGCTTCCCGCGATCGTGATCCAGGCCGCCCTGGCCCTCGTCGTTCTGCTCATGCTCGGGCTCCTCGTCAAGCAGACCCGCCGTGGGCGGCGGGCCATCGCCGTCGACCAGACGGAGGCGCAGCTCAGCCCGGCGCAACAAGCGATGGCTGAGCTCAACCGGGTCGCCTCGCTGGGTCTCCCCGAGAAAGGCCGGTATGGCGAGCACTACGCGCTCGTCTCCCGCGCGCTTCGCGCGTACGTCCGCGACCGGTTCGGCCTCGCGGCGACCGAACGAACCCCGAGGGAGCTGCGCGAAGACATGCTTCGCGCGCGGATCGATCGCAGCGAGATCGCGACGATCTACGAGATCCTCCACGAGGGTGAGACCGCGCGATTCCACCGCTCAGTCTGGTATCCGGCGCGAGCACATCACGCGCTGCGCTCCGCGCTCGAGGCGATGCGGCGTGCCGCCGTCGCCGAACAGTACGAGCTCATGCGCCAGGGCGAGGCTTCGTGACCGATCTGGGGCTGACCTCGTTCCGCTTCGAGGACCCGTGGCTGCTGGTCCTCCTCGCGGTCGTCCTGGCCGGCCTTTCGCTCAGCATGATCCGTGGGCGGCGGCCCGCCGGTGGCCTGCTGTTCCCCTCGCTCGGCCTCCTGCCGGCGACGCGGCCCGGTTGGCGGATCCGCCTCCGCTGGGTGCTCGTCGCGCTTCGCGGTGCCGCGCTCGTCATGTTCGTCGTCGCGCTGGCGCGTCCGCAGATCGTTCGCGCGTCGGTCGAGTCCGTGTCGGAAGGCATCGACGTGGTCCTCGCGATCGACGTGTCCGGGTCGATGTCCGAGGCGGGTTTCGCAGGGAGCACCAAGATCGACGCGGTCAAGCGCGTGGTGCACGATTTTCTCGGCGGCCTCAAGAACGACCGCGTCGGGATCGTCATCTTCAGCGGCGAGGCCGTCGTCCTGGGACCGCCGACCCTCGACTACGCCGCCTCACAGAAGCTCGTCGCGCCGATAGACACCGGAACGCTCGCCGGGGGCACGGCGATCGGGACCGGCCTCGCCACGGCGATCAACGTGCTTCGCGACTCGGATGCGAAGTCGAGGCTCGTCATCCTGCTCACCGATGGGGAGAACAACAGCGGGGACATCTCGCCGATAGACGCGAGCAACATGGCGAAGCTGCTCGACGTGAAGGTCTACACGATCGGCGCGGTGACCGTGGCCGCCAATCCCGACAAGGACGTCGCGACCGACAGCGTCGACGAGCAGCTCATGCGGAAGATCGCCGAGCAGACGGGCGGCCATTACTACAGCGTCACGGACGAGAACTCCCTTGCCGAGGTCTACCGGGAGATCGAATCGCTCGAGAAATCGCGGGTCGGTGCGCGTGATTTCACCGATTACCAGGAAGCGCATCTCGGGTTCCTCGCCCTCGGTGCCGCGCTCCTCTTCGTGGAGGTCGCCCTCGCGGCGACGCTCTTCCGGAGGACGCCGTGAGGGTCTCGCTCGCGCACCCGGAGCTCGCGGGTCTCATCCCCGCGGCGCTCGCGCTCGTCGCGCTCGTCGTCCTCGCTCTGCTTCGCCGCCGGCGCGCGCTCGCCGCCTTCGGTGGAGCGGGGGCCGGTCTGGTGTCGGCCAGCCCCGCGCGCCAGGTGGCGAAGCTCGTGTTCCTCGCGGTCGCCCTCGTCGCCCTCGTCGGCGCGCTCGTCGGCCCGCAGATCGGCGAAGCCCCGCGTCGCGGGACCACCTCGACCGTCGATACCGTGATCGCGCTGGACGTGTCGCAGAGCATGGCCACCCGCGACGTCACGCCCGACCGCCTCCACGTCGCGCAGGAGGCGATCGTGGCGCTCGGGCAAGAGCTCGCCGGGGGACGCGTCGGGCTCACGCTCTTCGCCGGATCGAGCGTCGTCCGCTATCCGCTCTCGGCCGACACGAGAGTGCTCGGTCCCGCGCTCGATTTCTCCGGCCGTGGCTTCAAGATCAACCCGGGCTCGTCGCTCAAGGCCGCGCTACAGGGCGCGGCGGCGCTCTTTCCGACCGACGCCGCCAGCGCCGCGCGGGCGAAGGCGATCGTGCTCATCTCCGACGGCGAGGACCTCACGCCGGACCTCCCGCTGCTCGATCCGCTCCGGCAGCGGAACATCACGGTGTTCACGCTCGGCGTGGGCACGCCCGAAGGCGGGCCGGTCCCGATCTACGACGACAAGGGTCGGCTGATCCAGATGCTGGTCAACGCGAACGGAACGCAGGTCACCAGTCGCATGGACGAAGGCCGGCTCGGAGGCCTCGCGGAGCAGGGCGGCGGGCGGTACTGGCGCTATCAGGGGGACGCGACCACCCGCGAGCTGGCCGACGCGCTGCGCGGGATCGCGGTCGCGGAGCCGGCGGCGAGCGAGGGTGGAGTGAGCCCCGAGGATCGTTATCAGCTCTTTGTGGCGATCGCCGTCTTCGCGCTGCTCCTCGAGTGGCTCTTGGACGAGCGGCGCCCGATGCCCCGGCCGCAGGCGCCGCGCGTCCGCGCCTCGCCGCGGCGGCGCCTTCTGGCGCTCCTCGGCGCGACGGTCCTGGCCCTCGTGGCGTGCGGCTCGAGCGATCCGCTCGCCGACGGGCTCGATGCGACGAACGCCGTCTTCCAGCGTGACCCCGTGGGCGCGGTCACGCGCTATCGCGACCTCGCGGTGCAGCGCCCGAGCTCGCCGGAGATCGCGATCGACCTGGCGAACACGTACGCGACCCTCGGCGACTTCGATCACGCGCTCGTCGAGTACGGCCACGCCCTGGACAGCGCCAAGGGCACGACGCGGGCGATCGCCTTCTATGACCGCGGGAACGCGCTCTTCCGGCTGGGCCGTGTCGCGGAGGCCCGCGCCTCCTACGTCGAGGCGCTGCGCCTCGACGCGACCGACCGCGACGCGAAGTTCAACATCGAGGTGATCGACCGCATCCTCGGTGCGCGTCAGACCCCTCAGAACGTCCCTGGGAGCCAGCCTCCGAACGCGTCGCCCTCGCCGGGGCCGGAGCAGCCGGCCGGGAGTCCCGGCGCGTCGGGTCCGACCGGACCGGGCAGCCCGAACGGGACGCCGCCCCCCGGCGCGAGTGGATCGCCGAGCGGGTCGCCA
Source organism: Chloroflexota bacterium (assembly GCA_005889275.1). Classification (GTDB taxonomy): domain Bacteria; phylum Chloroflexota; class Limnocylindria; order P2-11E; family P2-11E; genus 3-1-20CM-2-70-9. The sequence continues at coordinate 18,845 of VBFI01000060.1, forward strand.
CCGCCGACGGTTCAGGGAGCGCTCACGGACTTCCGCAAGGACCTGACCGTCGACGAGGCCCTTCGCCTTCTCGACGCGCTCAAGGGCGAGCAACGCGGCGTCGAAGGCCTCGTCGAGGGGACCGGGGTCCGCCGCGGCGGAAACGTGGACGTCCCGTACTAGCGGCGGGCTGGAACGCGTCCTGCTGAGTCCGCGCCGGGCAACTCCCGCGGGAGGACTCGGATGCAGATAGAGCTGGACGCGAAGGTACGGACAAGTGATGGCCACGACGCGGGAAAGCTCCGGCGGGTGCTCGTCGATCCGGCGACCCTGCGCATCACCGGCTTCGTGGTGAGCACCGGCGGCCTTCTCGGCCGCGAGGTCATCGTCGGCGAGCACGACTTCGTCGAGGGCCGCGAGGGCGAGCTCATGCTTCGGCTTTCCAAGGCCGAGCTCGCGCAGCAGCCGACGTTCGACGAGGCCGGCTTCACCGCGCCTCCGGCGGGCCTCGCGGCGACGATGGGGTACGGCTTCGCGTCGAACGCGTACCTCGTCCCCGTAGTCGCCGGCGACGAGCCGGTCACCGAGTCTTCGCGACCGACGATCAAGAAGGGCGACGTCGTGAAGGACCGCGACGGCGACGTCGTCGGTGACCGCGACGGCGACGTCGTCGGTGTCGTGGAAGAGGTCCGCTTCGACGAGAAGACGGCGCAGCTCAGCGGGTTCGTGGTGAAGGCCGGCGCCGGTCGGCGGCTCGTGGGTGGTGGCGACACCGCGGAGATCTCCGCCGACGACGTCCTCCGGATCTTCGAGGGCGAGGTCCGTGTCGGGGTCGATCGCGAGGAGATCGTTCCGTCGGAACGGGAGAGCGGTACGCGCGAGGGCTAGCGCCTTCGTCGCTTCGGCGGTCTCAGGATCTCGCGCGCCGCATCGGCCTCCAGCTCCGGGACGAGGACGATCGCAGGCCCCCGCGCGAGCCCACCCGCGTACGCCAGGTGCGGCGACGCCGGGTCGGTGGCCACGCGCGGATGGAGCCTGTTCGCGCGAAGCGCGCCCGCCGCTGTTTCCGCCTCGATCTCATTCGCCGCCCACGCCACGACGATCTCGCTCACGTCTCCTCCGTCTTCGCCGGCGACCGGCTCTCGCTCCAGTGAGCGGACACGCGGCGCAGCATGCCCGCATCTTCGAGGAGTGATCGGAGCGGCTGCGTCGCGGGGCCGCGATAGCCGTCGCGCTCGAGGGTGTGGAGCGCGTCGGTCGCGGTGATCTCGAGGCGGGCAAGCGGCCCGCGAATCTTCTCGGTCCACACGCGCAGGACCTCGTCGCGGACGGCGACGGCGAACCCGAGCTCGCGACGCGCGGCGTCGGCACTCGCGCTCGCCTCCTTCGCGCGGCGAAGGGCGTCCTTCAGGGCAACGGTGATCGCGACGACGATCACGGCCTCGATCACCACCACGGTCAGCGCGATGACGTCGCCGGTGTCGTCGAACAAGCTTCGTCCCACGAACGTCACCCCGGCGATGGCGACGAGGGCGGTCGCCATCAGGCCGGGACCGCGGCCGCCGTACCAGGCGGCGATCACGACCGGTACCGGAAGCAGCACGAAGGGATGATCGTTACCGAGCCCGTCGACGAGGAGCTTGATGACCACGGTGACCGCGACGGCGACGACCGCGGTGCCGTACCGGCGCGCGGCCGCGACCAACCCGTCCGTGCGAGCCGTCCTCATGTGCGCGATGGTAAGTCGGCGCCGAAGGCGCGGGCGGTCAAGTCCCGGTGATCGCGGTGAGCGCGATACGGATCGCCGAGAGGGCGACGACGACCGAGAGGCTCACGAGAAGCACACGCGGCTGCGTGCGCACGCTCACAGTCGCGCCCACCGGAGAGGCCACGAGCGCGGCGACGAAGACGATCGCGGCGAGGGGCGGATCGATCTGCGCGGTCGCGGCCTTCCCGATGAAGGCGGCGGTCGCCGCGAAGAGCCCGACCGCGAGCGAGGTGCCGATCGCGACACGCGGGGGGACGTGCATGAGGTACACGAGCGCCGCGATGATGAACGCGATCCCGCCGATCCCCACCATCCCGCCGAAGAACCCGAGGATGACCGCGATGACGATCGCGAGGCGGCGGTCGTAGCGCCGCTCGTCCCACTCGCTTGCCTCGGCCGCGACCGGACTCAGCAGCATCAGCGACCCCGCGAGCGCGAGCACGGCGAAGATCAGCAAGATGGCGCGGTCCGGGAGGCCGCGTGAGACGAGCGCCCCGGCGAGCGACGCGACCGAGATGGGCGGAGCCATCGTGCGGACGAGGGACATCGCCACGTTGCCGTAAGCCCGATGCCGGAGCGCTCCGAGGAGGCCGCCAGAGATCGCCTGGACGATCGTCAGCCCGGTGATGATCTTCACCGGGATGACGCTGCCGCCGACGAGCACGGGCAGGTAGAGGAGGAGCGGCGTGAGCACGAGCCCGCCGCCGATCCCGAGGAGTCCCGAAAGGAAGGATGCGACGAGTCCCGCGAGCGCGGTGATCGCCTCGTCCGGCATCGACCCTATATATAGGAGTGATGCGTCTGCCGCTCGCCCTCGTTCTCTTCGTCATCGCGTGTGCGCCGCCGCAACCCGCCCCCGCCGCGCGAGGCGGACCTGCGAGTCCCGCACCGACGATCGCGGCGACGCCGAGCATCACCGCGTTGGCCTGGCGCAGGATCGCCGACCTTCCGACTCCCCGGAGCGAGATCGCTGCCGCGGTGCTGCGCGGCGTCATCTACGTCGTCGGCGGCCTGGGAGGAGGCAACCTCGTCGAGACCTACGCGAACGAGCGCTGGTCCGCGGGCCCGCGCTACCCGCTGACGGTCGATCACGCGATGGCCGCCGCGGTCGACACGCAGGCGGGGGCAGGCATCTATGTGTTCGGGGGGAACACGAACGGCGTTGCGACGGCCCGCTCCTTCCGTCTCCTCGGCGATCAGGGATGGCGCGAGGTGGCGGCGATGCCCGCCCCGCGCGCGCAGGGCGCCGCGGTCGCGATCGGCGAGAAGATCTACGTCGTCGGCGGCGCCGCCACGGATCGCCTCGTCAGCCCGACGTACGTCTACGACTCCGCGGCGGACCGTTGGACTACGGCCGCCCCCATACCGACCCCGCGGGATCATCTCGGTGCCGCCGCGCTCGGCGGGCGCGTGTGCGCGGTCGGCGGCCGGCGTCTCTCGCTCCTTCAGAACCTCGCGGCGTTCGAGTGCTACGACCCGTCGACCGATGGCTGGACGGCCATGGCCGATGCGCCCACGGCGCGCGGCGGGATCGGGGCCGCGTCCGCCGGCGGGCGCCTGATCGTCGCGGGCGGAGAGCAACCCGCCGGAACCTTTCGCGAGGTCGAGGTGTTCGATCCCGCCACAGGACGGTGGTCTCGCCTTCCGGATCTGGTGAATCCGCGGCACGGGCTCGGAGTCGTGGCCGTCGGCAGCACGCTCTTCGTGATCGGCGGCGGGCCCGTCCCCGGTGCGAGCCAGACGGCCGTGTGCGAAGCCCTCGACCTTCGCTAGGATGCGCTGCGCGGGGGAGGTTTCCGAATGAAAGCTCGACGTCTCGCCGCGTTGGCGGTCACTCTGGCGATGGCCATCGGTGCCTGCGGGGGGACCGGCGGAACCGCCGCCTCGAGCGCGCCGAGCGCGTCGGGAAGCCTCGGTCCCTTGCCCGACGTGAAGATCGGTCTCGCGACGTCGAAGACCGGCGCCGCGAACTTCTACAACCCGCAGCAGACGAACGGCGCGCAGCTCGCGGTCGACCAGTTCAACGCGACCGGCGGGTTCCAGGGCGGGCGCCAGAAGATCCAGCTGATCATCGAGGACGACGGCTCGACGCGGGACCAGGGCATCACCGTCTTCAAGAAGTTCATCGACCAGGACAAGGTCGCGGCGATCCTCGGCCCGACGCTCTCCGCGGTCGCGGCCGGCGCGCATCCGGTCGCGCAGGCGTCGGGTACTCCGGTCATCGCGATCTCCAACACCGGCCTCGGGATCGTCGGGAAGTGCGACTACGGCCCGTGCGATTGGATCTTTCGCGCGTCGCTCGGCGAGCAGAGCGCCGTCCCGGAAACGGTGAAGGCCGCGACGCAGAAGCTCGGCCTCAAGAAGGTCGTGATCATCTACGGTGACGGCAAGTTCGAGCTCGACGACCTGCAGATCTTCAGGGACGCGTTCAAGGCGAACGGCGTCGCCGTCGCCAAGGAGATCCCGTACCGCGCGACCGACGTCGACTTCGCGCCGTTCGTGACGGCGGCGAAGGCCGAGAGCCCCGACGCGATCGTCGCGTCGTCGCTCGCCGGGCCCGCGGGAAAGATCCTCGACGAGGTCGCCAAGCAGATGCCCGGAAAACGGGTGATCGGCGGCAACGGCCTGAACTCGTCGGCGCTGCTCGCGAACGCGAACGCTCCGTTGATGATCGTCGGCACCGCATGGTCGAAGGCGAGCACCGACAAGACGAACACGGACTTCATCGCGGCGTACAAGCAGAAGTTCGGCAACGATCCCGACCAGTTCGCCGCGCAGTCGTACACGGCGATGCAGGCGCTCATCGACGCGATGAAGCGGACGAGCCGGATGACCGACAAGGAGCAGGTGCGCAAGCAGCTCGAGGCGGTCAGCAGCCTGCCGACTCCCCTGGGCGCCTTCTCGTTCACGCCCGAGCACGACGTGAAGCAGCCGACCTTCGTCATGACCGTGAAGGACGGCCAGTTCACTCCTTTCCAGTGATTTCCGGGGCGTAGAGCAGGCCGTCCGTGCCGCGGGTTCTGTCCCGGGGTCGGGGGCGCACGCACGCAGCTGCGCGGGTGGCACGGGCGAGCGGGTTGTGCGCGAGCCGCGGGCCCTGGGACCCGCCGCGGTAGGACGAGGGTCGTAGCGCGATTGCGCGGCGGGAGGGTGCGGCGAGCGCACGGCCCCGAGCCCGGGACAGGACCCGCGCAGCGTCCGCGCGGCGGGATCTAAAAGGATGCTCGAACAGGTCTACAACGCGATCTTCATCGGCAGCATCTACGCGCTCTTCGCGGTCGGCTTCGCGCTCGTGTTCAGTGTCCTGGACATCCTGAACCTCGCCCATCCGACGGTCTTCATGCTCGGCGCATTCGTCGCGCTCTTCGCGATCGCGACTCTCGGCCTCCCCTGGTACGTCGCGATCGTGTTGGCGTTCGTCGCGACGGGACTCTTCGGGATCCTTCTCGACCGCATCGCGTTCGCGCCGCTGCGACGACGCGGCGCGCCACAGCTCTCGACGATGATCTCGAGCATCGCCGTGACCCTGGTCGTGGTCCGGCTCGTCGAGCTTCGCTACGGCGGTGACTTCATCACGTTCCCCCGCGGGACGGTCCCGTCCTTCCTGATTCAGATCGGCGACGCCACCCTCGAAGGGATTCGCGTCGTGATCATCGCGACCGCCCTCGTGCTCATGGCGGGCCTCACGTACCTCATCCGCTCGACCTCGATCGGTCGGGACATTCGCGCGCTCGCCGAGAACCCGCGCGCGGCGCGGATCCTGGGAGTCGACATCGAGCGGGCGGTCGCGGCTACGTTCTTCGTCTCGTCGGGTCTCGGCGGCCTGGCGGGAGCGCTCCTCGCGTTCGCTTACGACTCGCTCGACTCAAAGATGGGCCTCTCGCTCGAGCTCCGCGCGTTCACGGTCATGGTCGTCGGCGGCATGGGCAGCCTCCCGGGCGCGGTGATCGGCGCGTACGTGCTCGCGTTCGGTGAGGTCGGCAGCCTCGTCTATCTCCCGGCCGAGCTGCGCGACGCGTTCGCCTTCGGTCTCCTCTTCCTCGTGCTCATCGCGCGGCCGACCGGGCTTCTCGGTCAGCGGAACGCGGACCGCGTCTGAACGTGGACGCGATCGCGGACTTCCTCTCGGCCTATTCGACGCTCATCGCGCTCGTCGGCGTGAACGCGCTCCTCGCGCTCTCCGTGTGGATCACGCTCTACGCGGGCCAGCTCACGCTCGGCAACGCCGCGTTCATGGGGATCGGCGCGTATGTCTCCGCCCTGCTCGGCCGGCACCTCGGGATGCCGTTCCCGCTCGCGCTCGGCCTCGGCGCTCTCGCGGCGGGGGTGCTGGCGGTCCCGCTCGGCCTCACCGTGTTCCGGCTGCGCGGTGTGTACCTGGCCATCGCCACGCTCGCGTTCGGAGAGAGGACGAGAGCGCCGCGGCGAGCCAGGGGATCGCGATCCGCCGCTACAAGCTGGGGGCGTTCGTCGCCGGGGCGCTCATCGCGGCGTGGGCCGGCGGCCTCTCGGCCCATGTCACCTTCTCGATCGACCCGAACGACTTCGCGTTCTCGAAGGCGGTGCAGATCCTGGTGTTCGCCGTCGTCGGCGGTCTTCCGAACGTGGCCGGCCCGATCCTCGGGGCGGCGCTCCTCACGGCGCTCCCCGAGATCCTGCGGCCGCTCAAGGATTACCGCGACATCTTCCAGGGCGCGATCCTGCTGTTCGTGATCATCTTCCTGCCCCGCGGGCTCGTCACCGTCGCGCAGCTGCGGCGCACGCGACGTCTGCAGAAGATCGGGGCCGCCGATGTTGCTTGAGACTCTGGGCCTCTCGCGATCGTTCGGTGGAGTCCGAGCGGTCGCGGGCGTCGATCTCGTGATCGCGCCGGCGCAGGTCTTCGGGCTGATCGGCCCCAACGGTGCGGGCAAGACGACGTTCGTCAACATCGTCTCCGGCCACCTCCGCCCGGACGCCGGAACGGTCCACTTCGCGCAGGGCGACGTCACGGGGCTCGCCCCGCACGTCCTCGCCCGCCTTGGCATCGCGAGGACCTTCCAGGGCGTGCGTCTTTTCAAAGGACTCACCGTCCTCGAGAACGTCCTCGTCGGCCGGCACGCGCGGATGCGCCCCGACGCGCTCCGGCGCCTCTGGCCCCGAGGCGCTCCCGATCTCGCCGACCGCGAGATCGCCCGGTCGCTGCTCGATCGCATGGGGCTCGCCGCCCGCGCCGGCGCGCTCGCCGGCGAGCTCGCGTACGGCGACCAGCGGCGCCTGGAGATCGCGCGGGCCCTTGCCTCCGAGCCAAGGCTCCTCATCCTCGACGAGCCCGCGGCGGGGATGAACCCGGCCGAAAGCAGCGGGCTGCGCGGGCTCATGCGCGACCTCGCCCTAAACGGCCTCACGATCCTGCTCATCGAGCACGACGTACGGCTCGTGATGGGGGCCTGCGACCGCGTCGCGGTGCTCAATTTCGGTCGCAAGATCGCCGAGGGTACGCCGGCCGAGGTGCAGCGAAATCCCGCGGTGCGCGAGGCCTACCTCGGCGCCGAGGACGTCGCGTGACCACGATGCTCGAGATCGCGGACCTGTATATCCGTTACGGCGCGGTCGAGGCCGTGCATGGGATCTCCTTCGCGGTCGCGCAGGGCGAGGTCACCGCGCTCATCGGTGCGAACGGTGCGGGCAAGTCCAGCACCCTCGCGGCGATCAGCGGCCTCGTCGCCGCCGCCGGGAGCATTCGCTTCGTCGGGCGTGACATCCGGGGAATGCCGCCGCACGAGATCGTCCGTGCCGGGATCGTTCAGGTGCCGGAGGGTCGCGAGATCCTCGCGCGGATGACCGTCGAGGAGAACCTGCTCCTGGGCGCGCGGGGACGGGACGCCCGCGGGCTGCGATCGGCGTACGAGCGCTTCCCGATACTCGCCGAGCGGCGCTCGCTCCTCGCGGGCATGCTCTCGGGCGGCGAGCAGCAGATGCTCGCCATCGCGCGCGCGCTGCTCGCCGCGCCGCGGCTGCTCCTCCTCGACGAACCGTCCCTCGGGCTCGCGCCGATCGTGGTCGCGCGCGTCTTCGAGACGCTCGCCGATCTGCGGCGGCAGGGGACCACCATGCTCCTCGTGGAACAGAACGCCCTTCGCGCGCTCCGCCTCGCCGACCACGCCCACGTCATGGAGCTCGGGCGAATCGTGATGTCCGGCACGGGCGCGGCGCTGCTTCGCGACGAAGCGGTGGCGCGGACCTACCTCGGCGTCGCCTAGTCGGGCTCGAGCACCTCGGTCGCGGCCGGGTACGTTCCGAGCTGCTGGATCCACTCGCAGCACGTGCGCATGAGCGCGAGCGCCTCGCGGGCCGGCCACTTGTTCGGGTCGCCCTCGAAGTCGAGATAGAAAACGTAGTCCCAGGGAGCCGCGCGGCTGGGGCGCGACTCGATCTTGCTCAGCTGGATCCACGCCGTGGCGAACGGCTGGAGCGAACGGACGAGGCTGCCCGGAAGGTTCGCGGCCTTGTACACCAGACTCGTCTTGAGAGAGCCCTTGCGGAGCGACGCCGGGATCTGCTCCGCGACCCTCGCGTCCCCATCCCGGGCGAGGGCGAAGAACCTCGTGAAGTTGTCGCGCGAGGTCTCGATCGACTCGGCGAGGATGTCCAAGCCGTACCGCGCCGCCGCGCGGCGGCTCGCGACCGCGGCGACCTCCGGGTCCGCCGCCGCGGCCACCTCCGCCGCGGCGCCGGCCGTGTCGAAGGCGACGTCTGGCCGGATCGCGTGCGTGCTCAGGAATTCCTCGACCTGCGCGAGCGCCTGAGGGTGGGATCGCGCGATGCGAACCCCCTCGAGTCGCGCTCCGGTTACCCCGAGCAGCGAGTGGCGCACTCGCAGGATGAGCTCGCCGATGACCTTCGCGCGCTCGTGATGGCGGAGCAGGTCGTAGACGTCGGCGACCGAACCAGCGTGGGTGTTTTCGACCGGAACCACGGCCGCGCTCACTTCGTCGGCCTCGAGAGCCGCGAATACCTCGGCGAACGTCCGTCGCGGGATGAGCGCGGCGCCCGGAAAGAGCGCGGCCGCGGCGGCCTCGGAGAACGCGCCGGCGAGACCCTGGTAGGCGACCTGGCTCAGCGGTACACCGCCGTGCGCCACTCCGCGTGGCTCTTGTCGTCCCCGCGCGCGATCGCGAAGTAGAGGTCGCCGATCCGCTTGGCGATCGGGCCGATCGCCCCGTCGCCAACCGGTCGCCGGTCGATCTCGACGCACGGCGCGACCTGCGCGCCCGTTCCACAGAAGAACACCTCGTCCGCGACGTAGAGCTCGGTCCGGTCGATGACTCGCTCCTCTGTGGGGATCCCAAGCTCCTTTGCGAGCGTGAGGATCGATTCGCGCGTCACGCCTTCGAGGATGTCCGCGGTGACCGGCGGAGTCGTGAGGACACCCTCGCGGACCATGAAGACGTTGGCACCGCCGCCCTCCGACACATGACCGTCGGCCGTGAGGAAGATCGCCTCGTCGGCTTCGTAGTCGTGCGCCTCGTCGACCGCGAGGGCGGTGTTGATGTACGCCCCGGTGAGCTTGCCGCGCGCCGGGATCGCGTCGTCGGCCGTTCGCCGCCAGCTGGAAGTCCGCGCCGCGAGGCCGCCGGTCGGGAGATACGCGCCCAGCGGAAACGCGTAGATGCCGAAGCCGTCGCGCAGACCTCGAAGCGCGACCTTCACGGACCGCGCGGCCTTGAACGCGAGCGGTCGAACGTAGACGTCATTTCTGAAGCCGTTCTTTCGCAGAAGCTCGAGGGTCAGCTTCACGAGGCCCTCCGCATCGGCCGGGAGCGTGACTCGGAGGATCCGGACGGAGCGCCCCATGCGCTCGTAGTGCTCGCGCAGCCTGAACACGTAGAGCTGCTCCTGCGCCGGATTCCAGTACGCGCGGATTCCTTCGAACACGCCGGTGCCGTACTGGAGCGCGTGGGTCGCGAGGGACACCTTCGCTTCCGCCATGGGGACGAAGGCGCCGTCGAGGTATGCGATGCCGGTCTCGGCGATCTCCTGACCGACCGCCGCCACTTCCTTGAGCCGTTGCTCGACCGTGCTCGCCATCGCGCACCTCCAACAAAGAAGCCTCCCATCCGGGAGGCTTCGCGCCGCTGGTCGTCAGTTCGTGTTAGCCGCGCACGCCTCCGTCGCGAGCTCCCGCAAGGAGCTCGCTGAAAATGACGACGACGATCGAGCGCCGCATGCAACGACGAACGGTACGGGCTGCGCCGCGGCCGGTCAAGGTCAGATGCGGCCGATCACTTCGCCGCGCTGCCACACCCGTCGCGCGATCTCGAGCGCGCCGACGTCGAAGAACACAAGGAGCACGCCCACCGCGACGAGCGCCCACCCATCCGCGAGCTGGGACGCGACGACACCGAGACCGCCGAAGACCGCCGCGGATATCGCGATGACCAGCCCGGCGAGCTGCTGCGCCGCGCGACTGGACCGCACGCGCGCCGCGACGATCATGGTGACGCTCCCGGTCGTGACGAGGTAGAGAAGCGACAACACGAGCAGCGCGTAGATGAGCTGCGGCGTGAGCGTATGCGCGATGCGCTCCGCGCCGTACCGGTAGCTCGCGAGGGCGTACGCGGCGGCGAGGGTGACGGCGCACGCGGCCAGTACCGGCGCGACCATGCCGATGAGCTTACCGAGGACGATGTCGAAGTCACGGATCGGCGCCGCGAGCAGCGGCACGAGCGTCCCGTTCTCCTTCTCCGCGGTGAACGTGGCGGCGATGAGCGACACACCGGCGAGGGACGGGAAGAAGACGCTCTGCAGCGCGAGTGCGACGATCGTGGCTTCCCCCGCCTGTCCGCCAGGGAGGCCGCGGTTCCCGAACACGAAAAAGATCGGGATGACCACGAAGATCGCGGTCCGCAGGAGCGACGCCCGGTCGAGGAAGACCTCCCAGCGGATCTCCCGCCAGGCGATGAGCCACCATTTCACTGGCGGGCCTCCGCGAGGATCGCGAGGTACGCGTCCTCCAGCGAACGCTCCTCGGCCGCGAGCGTCACGACCTCGATGCCAGCGTCGAGGAGGGCGCGGAGCGCGGCGCCGTTCGTCCGTCGCGGGTCATCGGTCGCGAAACGAAGAGCGGCGAGGCCGTCCTCGCTCGCGGCCGGTTGCGCCTCGATCCCGATCCGTGAGAGGGCGTCGCGCGCCGCGCTCGCCTCGCCGGCGAACGCGAGGAGGTAGCTTGGCTTGCCGCCGGCGCGGATCTCGCTCGTCGCTCCGATCCGAATGACCCGGCCCTTGTACAGGACGACGACCCGATCGGCGATCCGCTGCGCCTCGTCGAGATCGTGCGTCGTGAGCAGGATCGCGCGATGCCGCGCGCGCAGGGAAACGATGAACGAGCGGAGCGTTTGCGCCATCTCGGGGTCGAGAGCCGTCGCCGGCTCGTCGAGGAGCAACACCGGCGGGTCGTGCACCAGCGCGCGGGCGATGGCGACTTTCTGGCGCATGCCGCGGGAAAACGCGCCCAGCCTCTTCGCGAGGACGTCATCGAGGCCGAGCAGCTTCGCGAGCTCGACCGCGCGGTGGTCCGGCGAGCTGACGTCGTACAGGCGCGCGAAGAAGGCCAGGTACTCGAGGAGCGGCATGCGGTCGTAGAGCGAGGGCTGATCGGTCACGAAGCCGCACCGCGCGCGCACACCGTTCGGGTCCACACGCACGGAGATCCCATCGACCAGGACGTCGCCTTCGCTCGGCGCCAGGATGCCGCCGATGATCCGGCTCGCCGTGGTCTTGCCGGCCCCGTTCGGGCCGAGCAGGGCGACGATCTCGCCCGGCCTGACCTCGAACGAGGCGTCGGCGAGCGCGACGACGCCGTCGAAACGGCGCGTGACGTTCCGGACCTCGATCACAGAACGAGGATATGGGCTAGGTTCTCGAACATGGATGCCGTTCTGTCGCTTCACGGGAGGGTGGCGTACGCCCTGGTCCTCTACTACGTAGCGGTCGGTATCTGGGGCCTGTTCCTCGGGATCCGCGGCAGCGGACCGTCGCCGGGCTTTCGGGGCGCCATCGCCGTCGCGGTGATCGCGTCGCTCGCGCAGGGCGGGCTGGGGCTCCTCGTGATGCTCTTCTTGCGTCCGCTCGCCGACGCGCTGCACGCTCTCTATGGCGTGGCGATCGTGCTCGCCATGCCCTTCGCGGTCTCGCTCGTGCGTGACCGTGCCCCGCGGGGTCAGTCGGTCGCGCTCGGATTCGCCGCCCTCTTCACCGCGGGCCTCGCGATACGCGGCATCATCACGGCATGACCGACGCCGACCAGCCTCCCGGCATCGACGAACGGCCGGATACGTCGCCACGCGCGCTGCAGGCGCTGCGCGATGACTTCCTTTACTTCAACGTGGCCGGCTCGGGGCCGACGTTCCCGGTGGCGCAGCGCGCGGCCGAACGGTTCCGCGGGTGGCTCAACGAGGTCGGCATGTTCGGACACGTGGGATACGCCGCCTACAACGCGGCCCTCGATGCCGCGAGGGCCGACATGGCGACGGCGCTCGGGGTTCCCGACCAGGCGTCGAACGTCGCGCTCGCGCAGTCGGCCACCGACGGCCTGAACACCCTCGTCGCGGGGCTCGCGATCGCGCCCGGCTCGCTCATGCTCACGACGGCCGAGGAGCACGGCAGCGCGCTCTACCCCCTCCGGCTGCGCGCCGAGCATGGCGACCAGCTCCGCGAGATCACTTGGCACCGCGACGGGGACCGTTTCCTCGAGGAAGTGCGCCGCGGCATGCGCGACGGCGCACGGGCGCTGCTGCTCTCGCTGGTGTCGTGCAAGACGGGCGACGTCCTCCCGGTCGCGCAGGCCTGCCGCATCGCGCGCGATGGCGGCGCGATCACGATCGTCGACGCGGCGCAGGCGCTTGGCCAGATCCGCGTCGACGTGAACGAGCTCGGCGCCGATGCGGTCGTGACGCTCGGGCACAAATGGCTGCATGGGCCGCTCGCGACGGGCGCGTTCTGGGTCCGCGACATCGCTCTCTTCGCGCCGACGCGCCTGGGCTGGCGTTCGCGCCTGGACCTCGCGACCGGGAGCAAGGCTTACAACCCGAGCGCGACGCGGTTCGAGACGGGCACCGTCGACGCGGCCGCGTTCGTCGGGCTTCGCCAGACGCTTGCCGTGCACCGCGCGCTCGGCGGCTGGGTCCCCACGCGCGTCCGTGCGCTGCGAAGGCGCCTGCTCGAACGGCTCCGCGAGCTGCCGTTCGCACTCCGCTCGACTCCCGCCGCGCCGACCGGCATCGTGGTGGTCGAGCCGCCCGGTGAGGTCGGAGACCTGGTCGACCGGATGTGGAAAGAGGAGCGGATCGTGGTGAAGCTCATCGACGAGCCGGGGATCGCGCAGGCGATCCGCATCTCCTTCTGGGCGCTCCACAGCGACGACGACATCGACCGTCTCGCGGCCGCCTTCGCGCGACAGGCGGTGGTGGGCGTCCGCTGATGGCCGAGCTTTCCGGACACGTCGCGATCGTCACCGGTGGCGCGCGCGGGCTCGGACGCGCCGCGGCGGAGCGGCTCGCGTCGCTCGGCGCGGCCGTCGTCGTCGCGTCACGCAACGCGCCGGAGCTCGACGAGGTCGTGAAGGAGATCAAGCGCGCGGGTGGCCGCGCCCTCGCTCAGACCGCGGACATCGCGGACGAGCGTCAGGTCCAGGAGCTCGTGCTGGCCACGGAACGGTTCGTCGGACCGGCGACGATCCTCGTGAACAACGCGGGCATGGTCGATCCGATCACCCCGCTCGCGCGCTCCAACGCGGCGCTCTGGCTGCGCAACATCGCGATCAACGTGGGCGGCACGTACCTCGCGACACGGGCGATCCTGCCCGGGATGCTCGACCGAGGCTACGGCCGGATCGTCAACATCTCATCCGGGTCGGCGACGCGACCCAGCGCCGGTTGGACGGCCTACTCCGCGGGGAAGGCCGCGGTCGTCCAGATGACGCGAAGCCTCGCGCTCGAGCTCGATGGCACGGGGGTCACCGCGTGCGCGTTCAACCCCGGGCTCATGGATACGGAGATGCAGGAGCGGATACGGCGCACGTCCGCGACCGACTTCCCGCGGAGCGACGAATTCCGCGCGGCGCACCGCGAGGGACACCTGAACGACCCGAAGGTCCCCGCCCGCTCGATCGCGTACCTCGTGCTGCCATCGACGGACCTGAACGGCGCCGTGCTCGAGCAGGGTGACGAGGCGCTCGGCCGCGCCGTCGATGCCGCGATCCCGCCCTAGAAGCCCGCGCGGGCTACCGCTCCTGCGCCTTCTCTCCGCGCGCGCCGACCGGCTTGAAGCTCTTTCGTTTGTCGATCGCCGTTCGAAGCAGCTTGGCGGTCCCGTCGGCGTCGGTCTGCGCACGGCGCTCGAGCTCGGACGCCGGCCGCCCGATCAGCCCGCACGTCGCGCAGTCACCGCGGGCGTCGAGACGCGCGTGGCAATACGAGCAGTGCACCTCGAACGCCCCTTGTGGCGTGAAGAGGTTCAGCGCCGCGGCTTCCGCGATGAGCGCGCGGACGTCCTCGGCCATCAGTACGCGAGGACCACCGACTTCTTTTCGAGGTAGCCGTCGAGGCCCTCGATGCCGTGCTCCTTGCCGAAGCCCGATTGCTTCGTGCCGCCGAAGGGAAGCTGGTCGTACGCGACCTGGATGTCGTTGATCCAGGTGTAGCCCGCCTCGAGCTGTTCGGCCGCGCGACGCGCCTTCGCGAGATCCTTCGTCCAGATCGACGACCCCAGGCCGTAGATGCTCGCGTTCGACTTGGCGATCGCCTCATCGAGGTCGTTCACGATGAAGATCGGGAGGGCCGGACCGAAGACCTCTTCGGTGGCCATCCGCGAGTCGAGAGGCACGTCGGAAAGGACCGTCGCCTCCATGAACCAGCCATGCTCGAAGTCCTTGCCTTCGGGCCGCTTCCCGCCGGCGAGCACCTTCGCGCCGCGTTTCACCGCGTCGGCGACCTGCGCCTCCACCTCGGCGCGCTGTCGCTCGGTGTGGAGGGGCCCCATCTTCACGCCCTCCTTGAGGCCGTCTCCGACCGGCCACTCTTTGCGCGCGCGGTCGGCGATCTTCGCCATGAACTCCTCGGCGATGGCCGCGAAGAGGTACACGCGTTTCACGGCGAGGCAGGCCTGGCCAGCGTTGAAGAAGCGGCCGATCGCGGTCGCCGCGGTCGCGCGCCGAATGTCGGCGTCGTCGCACACGATCATCGGATCGCTGCCGCCGAGCTCGAGCGTCACGCGGGTCACGTTTTCGGCGGCCAGCTTCATGATCCGCTTGCCCGTCGCGGTCTGTCCGGTGAACGCGATCTTGCTCACCTTCGGGTGCGACACGAGCGCGTCACCGATCTCCGACCCCGGGCCGTGCACCGTGTTGAGCACCCCAGCCGGTATGCCGGCCGAGTTGATGAGCTCGATCGTCCGCTGCGTCGCGAGGGGCGTGGTCGAAGCCGGCTTCAGCACGACCGTGCATCCGGCGGCGAGGGCGGGGCAGACCTTGTTCGCCATCAGCGTGAGCGGGAAGTTCCAGGGCGTGATCGCCACGACGACTCCGACCGGCCGCCGCATCGTGAGCCCGAACTTGTTCTGCTCCTCGAGCGGGACGTAATCGCCCCGCAGCTTGTCCGCGAAGCCGGCGAAGAACTCGAGGTTCTCGGCGACGCGCGTCGCCTCGATGACGGCGTGGGGCAGGGGCTTCCCCTGCTCGAGGGTGAGGAGCTTCGCGATCTCGGGGACCGCCGCCTTCACCTTCTCGGCGGCCTTGTGCATGAGCGCGGCGCGCTTCGACCCCGAGAGCGACGCCCACGCGGGCAGCGCCTTCGCCGCGGCTTCGACGGCGGCGTCGACGTCGGACACAGAGCCCTTCGGGATCGTGTCCACGACCTCGCCGTTCGCCGGGTTGCGGACCTCGAGCGTCTTGCCGGATTGTGCGGCCACCGTCTGGCCGTCGATAAGCATCGTTGCCATCAGAGAAACCTCCCGTGCGGTGGAGAGAACGCTGGCCCCGCGCCGTACGCGCGCCGTGCGTCGCTCACCTAGAGTCTAGGGACCTTCGGCGGTGGGGGTGCATCGTGTCCGTTCGTCTCGAGAAGCAGGACAGCGTCGGGCACATCGTGCTTGATCGGCCGCCCGCTAACTCATACGACCGTTCCTTCCTTGACGAGCTCGACTCGGCGATCGAGGACGCGCGCCGCGACGCCAGTGTGAAAGCGATCGTCGTCCGCAGCGCCAACGAGCGCTTCTTCTCCGCAGGTGCCGACATCTCCGTGTTCGCCAAAGGCAACCTCGACGCGCAGAGCGCGTTCGTCGTCTGCGCGAACGACGCAATGGGCAAGTTCGAGAGCACACCGAAGGTCGTCGTCGCCGCGATCAACGGGCACTGCCTCGGTGGCGGCCTCGAGATCGCGCTCTGCTGCGACTTCCGGATCGCCGCCGAGGGCTCGTATCGCATCGGTCTTCCCGAGGTGACCCTCGGACTGCTCCCGGGAACGGGCGGTACGCAGCGGCTGCCGCGCCTCATCGGCCGCCAGAAGGCGCTCGACCTGATGCTCACGGGTCGCACCCTGACGCCGCCAGAGGCACTGGCGGCCGGCATCGTCGACGACGTTGTGCCCGCGGGAGAGCTCCTCGATCGCGTGATCACGCGGGCTCGTACGTACGCGACCGGCCCGACCTTCGCGATCGGTCGGATCAAGCAGGCCGCGGTCCAAGGTTTCGGCATGCGGCTGGACGAAGGGCTGAAGCTCGAGCGTCAGCTCCTGATCGACCTTTTCAAGAGCGCCGACGCGAAGGAAGGCGTGACCGCGTTCGTGGAGAAGCGGAAGCCAAGCTACACAGGGAAGTAGTGACCTCGAAGGTCACCACGATGCGCGACGCGGTGACCAAGCACGTCCCCGACGGCGCCTCGGTCGCGCTCGGCTGCGCCCTCGAGCCCGCGATCCCGTTCGCGTTCGCGCACGAGCTCATCCGTCAGCGCCGGCGCGATCTCCATCTCATCGGCCCGATCTCGGATATCGCGTTCGATCAGCTCATCGGCGCCGGCTGCGTCGCGGTCGTGTCGGCCGCGTGGGTCGGCAACGTCTCCGCCGGGCTCGCGCACGCGTACCGCCGCGCGATGGAGCAGGGAATACCGCGGCCAATCGAGGTTCGCGATCACTCGAACTTTTCGATCGCGCAGGCGCTGCTCGCCGGCGCGCTCGGCGCGCCGTACCTCCCGACGCGGTCGCTGCTCGGGAGCGACATCCCGCGCGCGAACGGAACGTTCCGCGAGGCGTCCGACCCGTTCTCCGGCGACGCGCTGCTGCTGATCCCCGCCATCACCCCGGACGTGACCGCGATCGCGGTGCAGCGCGCGGACGAGGACGGGAACGCCCACCTCTGGGGGCCGTGGGGCGTGTCGCAGGAGGCGGCGCTCGCGGCGCGCGCGACGATCGTCATCGCGGACGAGATCGTCGCCCGCTCGGTCATCGCGAGCGACCCGAACCGGACGATCGTCCCCGGAACGAAGGTGACGGCGGTCGTCCACGAGCCCGGCGCGTGCCACCCCTCACCGCTTCAGGGCCGCTACCGCCGCGATCACGAGTTCTTCCACCAATACCACGCCGCGACGCGTACGCCGGAGGGCTTCGCTGCGTGGATCCGCGAGTGGGTGAGCGAGGTGTCCGATCGTCGGGCGTACCTCGCGAAGCTCGGCGCCCGCTGGGGCGCGCTGCGCGACGATGGCGTGCCTGCGGCGCTCGCCCTGTTCTGATGCGGGTGCGCGCGCTCATGGCGGAGACCTCGACGTGGGACTTCGACTGGACGCCGCCCGGTTTCCGCTCGATCGACCGCCCCGATGTCCGGGCGTGGTGCTACCACGGCGGATGGGCGGGCTCGCGCGGCGTCGGACGAGTGCGGTGGACGGACGGCGAGATCGAGCGCGGCCTCGACGAGATCAGGCGCTTCTTCGCCGAGTGCGGTCTTCCGGTCCGCTGGTACGTCGGGCCCTCGACGACGTCGGCTCGCCTCGCCGATGAGCTGCGGACCCGCGCGAGCGCGGTCCACGCGCCCCGGCTGATGACCGCGGACCTCGACGCCGTCAAGTTCCGGCGCAACGACGCGATCGAGATCAGGGACGTGACCACGGCGGCGCAGGTCGAGGAGATGATCGACGCTGCATTTCCCGAGTTCGGGCCGGCGGGGCGCGCCGCGGCGATCGCGGAGACGGCCGGATACATCGCGGGCCACCGACGCGGCGGGATCCACCTCGCGTACCTGGGTGAAGAGCTCGTCGGTTTCGCGAACTGGCGCGACGCGAGCGACGACGCGTGCGTCCAGCTCGTCGGTGCGTGGACCAAGCCATCACAGCGCGGGCAAGGCGTCTATTCGACACTCACGACGTTCCGGTGCGACCGCGCCCGCGAGCGCGGGAGGCGCTACGCCGCGATCGTCGCCGACCCGACGACGTCCGGCCCCATCGTCGCGAAAGCCGGCTTCACCGATCACGGACCGCTCTGGATCTTCGTGGACGTCCGCTTGTGAGCGGTCTGTCGCCTGGCGAGATCATGGTGGCGCAGGCCGCGCGCGAGATCCGCGATGGCGAGCGCGTGTTCGTCGGGATGCGCCTTCCGCTCATCGCCTTCGTCGTCGCGAAGCGCACGCACGCGCCTAACGCGATCGGTCTCTTCGAGCTCGGCGTCGTGCGCGACGAGCCGGCCCCCGAGCTCCTCTACACGATGGGCGACAATGCCAACGTTGCCGGCGCCGTGTGGTGCGCGCGGACGATCGACCTCATGGGGATGCTGCAGCGCGGCGATGTCCACGCCGGTTTCATCGGGGGCGCCGAGATCGACGTCCACGGGAACCTCAACACCACGGCGATCGGGGATCGCGGCCATCCGAAAGTGCAGCTCCCCGGCTCGGGAGGCGGAGCGGACATCGCGAGTCTCGCACATCGGCTCATCGTGATCATGCCGCACGACCGCCGGCGTCTCCGCGAGAAGGTCGACTTCGTCACCTCGCCCGGTCACGGCGACGGTCGAGGCTGGCGCAAGCGGGCGGGCCTCCCGCGTGGCGGCCCGAGCGTCCTCATCACGACCCTCGCGGTCTTCCGCTTCGTGGACGGATCCGCGGTCCTGGAGTCGGCGCACCCCGGGGTGTCCGTCGAGCGCATTCGCAACGAGACCGGCTGGCCGCTCGCCGTCGCGGCCGCGCTGCGGGAGACCGAGCCGCCGAGCACAGAGGTCCTCTCGATCATCCGCGGCTACGACCCGCAGGGATTCTGGACGCGGCGTGGCGAGTGAGGCGTGGGTCCTCTTTCACAGGATCGATGACCCGGCGAGCGCAGCCGTCCGCCGCGAGATCGTCGCGCGCGGGCTGAAGACGCGCATCGACTTCCAGAACGTGAACGAGGACGAGGTGAGCGAGCTGTTCGCGCGGCTCGGTGGACGAGACCTACCCGCGGTGTGGGACGGCTCGCGGCTCGTCACCGGGCGTGAGGCGATCGCGGCGTGGCTAGAGCGCGTAGGCAGATAATCGCGAGCCGTGGGTGAGCCGCGTCTTGGGGAGCTGCCCGCCCGGTACAACGCGGCGGAGACGTTCATCGACGCGCACCGCGGCGTCCGCGACTCGCGCGTCGCGATTCGCTGTCAGGGCAAGACCGTCACGTACGGCGAGCTCGCGGGGAGCGTCGACCGGTTCGGGAACGCGCTGCGCGAGCTGGGCGTCGGGATGGAGCAGCGGATCGTCATCTTCTGCCTCGACTCTCCGGAGTTCGCCTACGCGTTCTTCGGCGCGATCAAGATCGGCGCGATCCCGGTCCCGGCGAACACCTTGCTCACGCCTCGCGACCTCGCCTACATCCTGAACGACAGCCGGGCGGTAGCCGTGCTCGCGTCGGCGCCGCTCCTTCCGAAGGTCCTCGAGGCGCGCAAGGATGCGTCGCGGCTTCGGCACGTGATCGTCACCGGCGGCGAGGCGCCAGCCGGCGTCCTCGCGCTGGAACAGCTCCTCGCGTCGGCGAAGACCGAGCTCTCCCCAGCCGACACCACACCGGACGACCCGTGCATGTGGCTCTACAGCTCGGGCACGACCGGCTTCCCAAAGGGCGCCGTCCACCTGCACCACGACATGGTCTATTGCGCCGACACCTATGGCGCCCTCGTCCTGCGGACGACCGAGGAAGACCGCCACTTCACGGTGTCGCCGCTCTTCCACGCATACGGTCTCGGCAACGGCGTGTTCTTCCCGTTCCGCGTGGGCGCCTCGACGGTCTACAAGCCCGAGCGCTCGACGCCCGATCTGGTGTACTCGCTCATCACCACCGAGCGGCCGACGATCCTCTTCACCGCGCCCACCTTCTACGCCGCGCTCCTGGCACACCCCGAGGCCGATTTCGCGTACGACCTCTCATCGCTCCGCGCGTGCGTGAGCGCGGGCGAGGCGCTGCCGAAGGCCCTCTTCGACGGGTGGAAGCGGCGCTTCGGTCTCGAGATCCTCGACGGGATCGGCGCGACCGAGATGCTCCACATCTTCATCTCGAACGTTCCGGGGAAGGCGAAAGGCGGCACGAGCGGGACGCCCGTGCCCGGCTACGTGTCCAAGATCGTCGACGACGACGGCAAGGATCTCGGCCCCGGGGAGACGGGCAACCTGTGGGTCTCCGGGGACTCGTGCGCCGCGTACTACTGGAACAAGCACGAGAAGTCGAAGGCCGCGTTCAAGGGCGAGTGGTACGTCACCGGCGACAAGTACCACGTCGACACCGACGGCTACTTCACCTACGAGGGTCGCAGCGACGACATGCTGAAGGTCTCCGGTCAGTGGGTCTCGCCGGCTGAGGTCGAGGCGGCGCTGATGGAGCATCCGGCGGTGCTCGAGTGCGGCGTCGTCGGCGTCAAGGACAAGGACGATCTCACCAAGCCGAAGGCCTTCGTCCTACTGAAGAACGGCCGCCAGCCGTCCGACGAGCTGGCCGACGAGCTGAAGGCATTCGTAAAGGGCCGGATCACGCCCTACAAGTACCCACGCTGGATCGAGTTCGTCCCCGAGCTCCCCAAGACCGTGACCGGAAAGATCCAGCGCTTCAAGCTGCGGGAGCGAGCCTCGGGATGAGCGAGCCCGATCCGCTCGAGACCGTTCGCGCGTGGCGCAAAGAGGCCACCGACGACCCCGAGAAGTTCTGGGGCCGCGCCGCCGAGCAGCTGCCGTGGTTCAAGAAGTGGGAGCGCGTCCTCGACTGGGAGCCGCCGACCTTCCGTTGGTACGCGGGCGGCATGTCGAACCTCGCGTACAACGCCGTCGACCATCACGTCGCGACCGGACGTGGCGGCCACGTCGCTCTGATCACCGAGAACGAGCGTGGCGAACGCCGAACATTCACGTACGCCGACCTGCACCGGGAGACCAAGCGCGTGGGGGCGGCGCTTCGCGCGATGGGCCTCGTGAAGGGCGATCGCATCGCGATCTACATGCCGACCTCGGCCGAGGCGATCATCCTCATGCTCGGCGCGATCCGCATCGGGGTCGTCATCCTCGTCGTCTTCGCGGGCTTCGGCGCGGGCGCGCTCGGCGAGCGCGTGCGGCTCGCCGGCGCCCGGGCGCTCTTCGCGACGGACCTGACCTACCGGAAGGGGAAGGACGTTCCGCTCCTGCCGATCGTCAATCAGGCCGTCGCGGCGACGCCGACGGTCGAGCACGTCGTCGTTCTCCGTCGCGCCCCCCGCACCGAGCACGTCCCCAAGGAGCTGTCCTGGGACGACTTCCTCGCGCGCGGTCGCGGCCACGACGATTCGCATGTCGCGCTCGAGGCGAACGAGCCCGCCTACATCCTCGCGACGAGCGGCACCACCGCGAAGCCGAAGCTCGCCGTGCACACGCACGGCGGCTATCAGGTCTACGTCTATTCGATGGCGAAGTGGATGTTCGCCCTCCGCCCCGACGACGTGTGGTGGTCGACGAGCGACATCGGTTGGGTCGTCGGCCACAGCTACATCGTGTTCGCGCCCCTCCTCGTCGGCTGCACGACGATCGCCTACGAGGGCGCGCTCGATCATCCGAGCGCGGAACGTCCCTACGAGCTCGTCGAGCAGAACAAGGTCACCGGCGTCTTCACCTCGCCGACCGCGGCCCGCCTGCTGATGCGAAACGGGACCGTGCCCGCGCGGAAGCACGACCTGG
The DNA here is from genome assembly GCA_005889275.1 of Chloroflexota bacterium. GTDB lineage: Bacteria > Chloroflexota > Limnocylindria > P2-11E > P2-11E > 3-1-20CM-2-70-9. The sequence goes on from VBFI01000060.1 coordinate 40,758, forward strand.
GATCGCTCGAGCGGGTCTTCTGCGCCGGCGAGGTCCTGAACGCGCCGGCCTGGGAGTGGCTGCAGAACGAAGCGCTGCAGGGCAAGGTCCCGGTCATCGACCACTACTGGCAGACCGAGACCGGCGGCCCGGTCGTCGGGAATCCCTACGGCATCGCGCTGCTTCCGATCAAGCCAGGCTCGGGCGGCGTCCCGCTCGCCGGGATCGAGGCCGCGGTCGTCGATCAGGATGGCAAGGAGCTCGGGCCCGGCGAGAAGGGCATCTTCGTGATCAAGCGACCGTTCCCGGGTCTCACCGCGCGGCTCTGGGCCGAGCCGGAGCGATACGCGCGGGACTACTGGGAGAAGGTGCCGGGGAAGAGCGTGTACTTCACCGGGGACGCGTCGTCGATCGACGCGGATGGATACGTGTGGTTTTCCGGACGCGCGGACGAGATCATCAAGATCGCCGACCACCGCATCGGGACGATCGAGGTCGAGACCGCCTTCCTCCGGCACCCCGCCGTGGCCGAGGCCGGCGTCACCGGGCGTCCCGACGAGCTCCGCGGCCAGGTGATCTCCGCGTTCGTCGTGCTGAAGCAGGGGCGCACGCCGTCTGACGATCTGAAGAAGGAGCTGCTCGCCACCGTGCGATCCGACCTCGGGCCACTCGCGGTCATCGGCGAGCTGAACTTCGTCGACATGCTCCCAAAGACGCGGAGCGGCAAGATCATGCGTCGTGTCCTGAAGGCGGTCATCCTCGACAAGGATCCCGGCGACATCTCGACGATCGAGGACGAGGGGTCGGTCGAAGACGCCCGCGAGGCGTGGGAGCAGATGAAGACGAGTGTCACGGCGGGAGATTAGGCAGGAAGCGAAGCCGCCCTGGTCCGCGGTCCCGCGCGCGGTCAAGGATGAGATCGGACGGATCCTCGGGTCGCCGGTGCGCGCCGCGACCCGCGTCTACGGTGGCTACGCCCCGTCCGCGACGTTCCGTTTGGTGCTTCGCGATCGCCGCAGGGCGTTCGTGAAGTCGACGTATCCACTGCCGCCGCGCAGTCCGGTCGTCTGGGGAATCGCCGATGAGGAGCGGGTGTATCGCGCCGCCGCCCGCCGGATCCGGCCGTGGGCGCCCCAGTGTTTCGGGTCGTTCGAGATCGGCGGCTGGCGCGGCCTCGTCCTCGAGGACGTTGGACCCGCGGATGTCCCGCCCTGGACCGCGCGATCGGTGGGCCGCGCCGCCCGCGACTACGCCGCGTTCCACGCGCGCAATCTCGGGATGGGGCCGACGGCCGTGATCACCGGGACGCTCTGGCACCTGTTCGTGGACCGCTGGCCGAAGGCATCGCTCGAACGCGTCGCCTCGCTCGCGCGCGGCCACGAGGACGAGGCGCTCGAGTGGCTCGACGTCGCCTATCCGCTGCTGCGCGAGGCCGGCCCACGGCTCGTGCGAGCGCGGTCGAGGCGGACGCTCTTGCACCTCGACACGCGATCGGACAACATCCGCGTCCGGCCAGGACTGCGGCTCTTCGATTGGAACTTCGCCTGCGTCGGCCCGCGCGAGCTCGACGTCGCCGCCTTCGCGCAGTCCATCACCGCCGAGGCGGGACCGGCCCCCGAGCGTTTCGTGGCCGCGTACCGCGAGCGCCTCGACCTCGACGATCGGCTCCTCGCCCTTGCGGCCGGCGCGATCGCCGGACTCTTCGCGCAGCGAGCCCCCGAGCCGCCCCTGCCGGAGCTCCCGCGTCTTCGGTCGGTGCAGCGGCGCCAGCTCAAGGCATCGCTCGCGTGGTTCGCGCGCATGGCCAGCCTCGCCGAGCCCCGCTGGCTACGCGCGGTGCCGGACTAATGCCCGAGTGGCCGGACCTTCATGTCGTGCGCTCCCGTCTCGAGAAGGCGCTCGTCGGACGGGAGATCGTCCTGGTGCGCGTCGGCGATCCGCTCGTGCTCCGCTCGACGCGACCCGTGGAGACATTTCTCGCGCACCAGCGATTCGTCTCAGTGCGGCACCGGGGCAAGTTCCTGATCTTCGATCTGGACCAAGGAAGGATCGTGGTCAATCCGATGCTCGCCGGGATCTTCGAGCTCGCCGACGCCGAGGGCAAGCTCGCGCGCTCGACGGCACTTTCGCTGGTGCTCGACGACGGCAATGACCTCCGCTACCGCGACGACAAGCGCATGGG
>VBFI01000061.1 GCA_005889275.1 Chloroflexota bacterium
ATCGGGTCGGGAACGCACGGCCTGACGCAGTACCTCGCGAGCACGAAGGGCATCACCCCCGACCAGTTCACCCCGATCGCCGTCGGCTCCGGAGATACCTTCATCGCCGCGATCAAGCAGGGAACGATCGACGCGGGCATGACCACCGAGCCGACGATCTCCCGACTCGTCAAGACCGGTGACGCGAAGGTCCTCATCGACCTCCGGACGCCGGAGACGACGCGCGCGGCGCTGGGTGGCGACTACCCGTTCATCTCGATCTACATGCGGGCCGACTGGGTCGCGCAGAACAAGGGCGTCGTGCAGCGCGTCGTGAATGCGTACGTGAAGACGCTCAAGTGGATCCAGACGCACACGCCGCAGGAGATCGCCGACAAGCTGCCCGCCGACTACTACGCCGGCGACAAGGATCTGTACCTGACCGCGCTGACGGGCAGCATGCCGATGTTCAGCCCGGACGGGAAGATGCCGGCCGGCGCGCCGGACTTCATCCTGAAAGTGCTTCAGACGTACAACGCGAACGTCAAGGGCAAGACGATCGACCTCACGAAGACGTGGACGAACGAATACGTGGACGCCGCGAAATAGGCCCGCTGCAGAGCGTTCGTTAGCCGCGAGGGGAGGCCGGCAGGCTGCCGGTCTCCTCGAGCATCGCCGAGGTGACGAGCAGATCGGCCGTCCGCCGGTTGCAGGCGATGGCGACGTCGTGGAGGACGGCGAGTCGGATGAGCGAGCGCACGTCGGCCGCGTGCGGCTGGGTCCCGAGCGGGTCCCAGAAGAACACGACGAGATCGACGTGCATCGTGCGAGATGAGTGCGACGCGAAGCGGTGCGGTCATCCACCTTATTGTCGCGGCGCGGGTTGCGGCCCTGGGTGTCGGCGACGTGACCGGAACATGCGCGTTCGGTGACGATCCCCGCTAGAGCGGGACGAAATACGTCTCGCACGCGAGCTCGACGAGCTCGGGAGTGAGCTCCGCCGGCTTCAGCAGAAAGCGCGCCGCGGCGCCGAGATGCTGCATGAGATCGCGAGGGTGGCACGAACGCAGCGCGATGTTCCGCTCACGACAGTACTGCGCGATCCACTCCGCGGCCTTCGGGTAGAAGGTGATCTTCTGTACCTCGCATACCCGGCGCATGATCTCCGCGAACTCGGCGTCCGTCGGCGGCTTGATCTCGATCTTGTACTGGATGCGCCGGAGGAAGGCCTCGTCGACGAGCGAGGACGGCGTGCGGTTCGTCGCGAAGACGAGGAGGCAGTCGAACGGCACCTCGATCTTGCGGCCGTCGGCGGTCGTGAGGAAGTCGACGTCGCGGTCGAGTGGGACGATCCAGCGATTGAGGAGCTGCTCCGGCGAGGCGCGCTGCCGGCCGAAGTCGTCGACGAGGAGCACCCCACCGCTCGCCTTCATCTGGAACGGGGCCTCGTGCACCTTCGTGACCGGGTCGAAGTTGAGGTCGAGGTCCTCGAGCGTGAGCTCGCCGCCCACCTCGACGAATGGCCGAGCGACCGGCACCCAGCGGCGATCGAAGCGCGCGTCGAGCTGGATGAGCGGGCGGTGCCGCGACGGGTCGTAGACGCGGATGATCTGCTGTCCGACGAGCACCGCGTACGGCAGCACCATGTTCCCGTGCAGGAGCGAGGCGAGCGACTCCGCGATCGAGGACTTTCCGGTGCCTGGCGGGCCGAAGAGGAAGATCGATCGGCCGCTGTTGATGGCCGGACCAAGCTGACGGAGCGTCCGCTCGGGAAGGACGAGGTGCGAGAGCGCCTTCCGCAGCGACTCGAACGTGATCTGCACGTCGCCGATCGACTGCGACCGCACCCGCGCGACGTACGAGGCGAGCGGCACCGGCGCGGCGCCGACGTAGCCGTTCCGGTCCATCGCTTCCTTCGCGCGTTCGGCGCCCTTTTGCGAGATGACGTAGATGTACGTCGAGGCGGCGACGCCCGATCCGCCCTTCACCTCGACGAAATGCTCGTTGCGGAGGAAGTCGAGGGTCGCCTGAAGGATCTTCGGCAGCGGAAGGCAGAGCGTGTCCGCGAGCTCCGCCGCGTTGGTCTGACCCTTCTGGTAGAGAAGCTTCAGCGTGAGGTCGGCGACGAAGGCCGACGTCAGGCCCGTCTCCTCAAGGGTCTGGGGCGCGAGTGGAGCGCTTTGCTCCACGTTCGATGGAGGCGCCGCCGGCGGCGATACGACAGCCGTTGCCATCTCTTTTGTCCCTCACCCTCACTCTTGGCGGGAATTCGTGCGCGTGAGTTTACGGTCGGACGGCCTCCCTCCGGCGGGGGAGACAAGCCTCGCGTCGAAAGTGAGACGGGATACGCTCGGCCGCCGACCGCTCCGTTAGCCCCGTTGCAGACAGGACCGCCCGGTGCCGCTAAGGTGGTGGCAAGCCTAATCCGCTAGGAGCGGGGGAACCACAGACCGGGGCGAACCTGCGCACGCAGGGGGGCGACAAGCACGCAGCCCGAGCCCGACAGCTCACCCCGCCGGCTCCGCGTGAATCGACCGCGGAGGTCGCTGATGTTCACGTTCGTCGAGCTCTTCACCGGATACGACTGCGCCTGCTGTGGCAAGAAGGTCACAAACGCCGACTACAAGGAAGGCGCCTTCTACTGCCGCGAGTGCGCGCGGGGCGAGCACCGCCACCCGGGCTGGGGCCGCAAGGCCGCTTAGCTTTCCAGCGCGACGGTCCCCGCGGACCCATCGACGGTGAGCCTCGCGCCGGTCGCGATGCGACCGGTCGCGTCGGGCACGCCGACGACCGCGGGGATCCCGTACTCACGGGCGACGACCGCGCCGTGAGACATCATCCCGCCCATCTCCATGACGAGCGCGCTCGCCGTGAGGAAGAGCGGCGTCCATCCGGGATCGGTCGACGGCGCGACGAGCACCTCGCCGGGCTCGAGCCGGGCGCCGACCGGCGAGAGGATCACCCGAGCGGTGCCCTGCGCGACGCCGGGCGACGCGGGCGTTCCGCGGATCGCGCCGTCCGCCGCCGGTGAGATGTACGCGGCCTCCGCATCGGTCCCGTCGGAGAGCAGGATGCGCGGGATGTGACGGCGGCCTCGCTCCCGGCGGTATTCCGCGCGCCGGCCGCTGACGATCTCGCGCGTGTCTTCGCCGGCGACCGCGCGCCGCAGCTCGGGCAGGGTCAGGAACCAGATGTCGTCGGGGGAATCGATCCGTCCGGCCGCGGCGAGCTCGGTCCCGACCGGCGCGAGCATCGCGCGACCGCGTGCGAAGACGCGGATGGCGTGGAACTTCGGCGCCTCGCGCACGCCGGACAGCGCGCGCACGCGCCGCAGGAGCGCCCGGACGAGAGCGCGCTCTGGGCCGTGCACGCGCGCCGCGAGCGTCCCAACCATCGACTCGGCCTCGCGCGCGCCGCGAGCGAACTGCGCGTCGGGCGCGAGCGCGTCGTCGGCGAGGCGCTGGTAGTTCGCTATCGCGCCGAGCAGATGCGCAGGGTCCTCCGACCAGCGCGGCAGCCCGAGGTCGATCTCGGCCACCGCGCGGTGCCCGTAGCGTTCGAGGAAGACGGCGAGCTCTCGCTGCAGGAGCGGCGGCAGCGCGCCCGCGCGGTAGGCCGCCGAGAGCTCCTCGGGCGATCGCTCCGCGAGCGCGGCGCGTGCGGCCGCGTCGGCGCGTACGCGTCGCGAGAGCGCCCACAGGGCGAGATCCATCTCGGTCGTCGGATTGAATGGGAGGCCGCGCAGGACCGTCCGCAGCTCGTCCTGCGTCGCCCGTTTCCCGAGGATGCGGCCGGCGGCGTTGTACGAGACGAATCCCGCGGCGACCATCGCGACGAGCCTCGGGAACGCGCGAGCCGGCCACCCGAGCAGGAGAGCCTCGAAGGCGTCGACTCGCTCGCGCGCGCTCTGGGTCGTTCCGACGTCCATGCGCACGAGCTCGTCGATCTCCCGGAGCAGGCGCTCGCGTGTCGCGTCGGGACGGAGCAGCGCGCGCACGATGACCGCGGGCGCACCCGTCCGCATCACGGCCCGTGCCGTACCGAGCGCCGAGCGCACGCGCGATCCGCCGGTCGGCGCCAGCCGTGGATCGTCCAGGAGGCGGATGAAGAGGGGCACGCTGCGCGCCTCCATCACCGACATCACCCGGGGCGGCAGGCCGCGCGCGAACCGGTTGCGAAGCACCGCGGTGAGGTCGATGAAGAGCCGCATGCCGGGTGCGTGGACGACGGGCGGCCCGGCCACGGGATCCGCGGGGGGCGCGCCGACGAGGCGCGCGAACGATGACGCGATGAGGCGAAACGTCTGGATGCCCATCGGCGTGAGCGGATCGAAGACTCCTTGCGGCACGTTCGCCGAGACGAGCACCCGCAGCTCGCGATCGGGATCGGGGAGGCCGGACGGAAGCGGGTAGAGCGTCGTGACGTCGCGGGACTGGACGATCCACAGCGTCCGGTCCTTCGCGTATGCCCACTCGATGTCCTGCGGCCGCCCGTAGTGCTCCTCGATGCGCATGCCCGTCGCTGCGAGCTCGCGCAGGCGCGCGTCGTCGAGCGTGTCGCCGCGACGCTCGACGATCGCTCCATCGCGCGCGTCGACGACGTAGTGGTCGGGATTCACCTGGCCCGAGACGAGCCGCTCCCCGAGGCCGCGGACGGCGTCGACCGACACGCGCCTGCGTGTCCCGGTGATCGGGTCGGCCGTGAACAGGACACCAGCGACGTCGGCGTCGACCATGCGTTGGACCACGACCGCGAGGCGTACGGACGCGTCGTCGACCGCGTGCGTCGCGCGGTACGCGACCGCGCGGTCGTTCCAGAGCGACGCCCAGCAGCGGCGCACGGCTTCGAGAACGGCGTCTTCGCCTGCGACATCGAGAATCGTGTCCTGCTGCCCGGCGAAGCTCGCGTCGGGCAGGTCTTCCGCGGTCGCCGACGACCGGACGGCGACGTGAGGCGAGCCCATCGCGCGGTACGCGTCACGGACCGCGGACGCGACCGTAGGGGGGACCGCTGAGGTGAGCAGCCGTGCCCTGGAGTCGGCGGAAGCGACGCCGCCGCCGACCGCGAGCGTGTACGCATCCGTCGTGATCACGAAACCATCCGGGACGCGGAACCCGGCGCGAATGAGCTCTCCGAGATTCGCCGCCTTGCCGCCCACGCTCGCCAGGTCCGCGCGGTCGACGTCGCCGAGCGGCCGGACGAGCATACGGACGGAAATATGCGCTCCGGTGTCTAGGCGGCTGCCTTCTTTGGCGCTCGGGCAGCCCTCACGCCAAGCGCGGCCAGGGCGCCGACGGCGACGATCGCGAGCCAGAGCCAGCGGACCTGATCCGAGTAGACGAGGCCGATCGCGCCATCGAGCGACCAGTTGCCGTTGCCGAGGAGCGCGACCGCGAAGGCCGCCGCGGCCATGGGGACCGGGAATTCCCAGCCGACCTTGCCGCCACCCGCCCAAAACCCTTGCCCGACGTGGGCGACGATCGTGACGACGATGAGATCTGCCCCGACGATGCCGGGTCCGAGGGGACCACCCAGGCCGACGACCATGAGCAAGCCGCCCAGTGCCTCCGCCGTGGTCGCGACCACCGCCCAGAACAATCCCGGCTGGAGGCCGAGGCTGTTGAACCAGCCGGCGACTCCGGGGATCGATCCGCCCTTACCGACCCAACCGAGCTTCAGCAGGCCGTGCATCATCACCACTCCGCCGACGACGACGCGAAGCACAAAAAGCCCCAGATCCGCGTTCATATTTGCCTCCATCGAACCGCTCGTTCCTCCTCGTGGGGACTCTCGAGGACACAGAGGGGAACCGCGACCAGGGGCCGGGTATTCCTTACCGGAGGAGCGCAGGGATGGCCAGGCTCAGCGGGCGAAGGCGGCCCGCCCGGGGTAACGCGCCGCGCTCCCCAGCTCTCGCTCGATCTGCATCAGCCGGTTGTACTTGGCGATCCGCTCGCTCCGCGAGAGCGAGCCGGTCTTGATCTGTCCGGTGTCGAGGCCCACGGCGAGATCGGCGATCGTCGTGTCTTCGGTCTCGCCGGAGCGGTGCGAGATCACCGACGCGTATCCGGCGCGGCGGCCCGCTTCGATCGCGTCGATCGATTCGCTCACCGTACCGATCTGATTGACCTTGATGAGGATCGCGTTCGCGCATTTCTCGCGGATGCCTCGCTCGATGCGCTCGACGTTCGTCACGAAGAGATCGTCGCCGACGAGCTGGATCCGCGCGCCGAGCGTCGTGGTGAGGTGACGCCAGCCGGCCCAGTCATCTTCCGCGAGTCCGTCCTCGATCGACACGATCGGATAGCGCTTCGTCCATTCGGCGTAGAGATCCGTCATGGCGCGCGCGTCGAGCGAGCGCTTCTCGCGCGCAAGGGTGTACCTCCCGCCGCTGAAGAGCTCGGTCGCGGCCGGATCGAGCGCGAGCGCGCAGTCCTCGCCAGGGCGGTAGCCCGCGCGCGCGATGGCCGTGAGGATGAGCTCGAGCGGCTGCTCGTTCGTCCCGAGGCCCGAAGGGGCGAAGCCGCCCTCGTCCCCCACTCCGGTGTTCATCCCCTTGTCGTGCAGCACGTCCTTCAGCGCGTGAAAGATCTCCGATCCCATGCGGATCGCTTCGGCGAACGTCGGCGCGCCGACCGGCGCGAGCATGTACTCCTGCATGTCGGCGGAATCCGTCGCGTGCTTCCCGCCGTTCAACACATTCATGAGCGGCACCGGGAGCGTGGCGCCTTTGCCGAGGTACCGGTAGAGCGGCGTTCCCGAGGCCGCGGCGGCCGCGCGCGCGCACGCGAGCGACACGCCGAGGATCGCGTTCGCGCCGAGCTTCGCCTTGTTCGGGGTTCCGTCGAGCTCGATGAGAAGACGATCGATCGAGCGCTGGTCGCTGGCGTCCTTTCCCCTCACCGCGGGTGCGATCGTCCGCTCGACGTTGCGCACCGCGGTCAGGACACCCTTGCCGCGGTAGCGCTTCCCATCGCCGTCGCGCAGCTCGACCGCCTCGTGCGCGCCCGTGGACGCCCCCGAGGGGACCATCGCCGTGGCGCGCGCGCCGCCGGCCAGCTCGAGGTCGACCGCCACCGTGGGGTCGCCGCGCGAGTCGAGGATCTCGCGCGCGCGGACGGACGCGATCGCGGTCGCGCTCAACGGTCGGGGATCGCCGCGACCCCGGGCAGCGTCTTCCCTTCGATGAGCTCGAGCGACGCGCCGCCGCCGGTCGACACGTGCGTCATCTTGCCGGCGAGCCCGGCCTCTTCGACCGCCTGGACCGATTCGCCGCCACCGACGACGGTGACCGCGCCGCTCGTCGCGAGCAGCTCGGCGACGCGCCGCGTGCCGTTCGCGAAGGCCGGCACCTCGAACACCCCGAGAGGACCGTTCCAGAAGATGGTCTTCGCACCACCGATCGCGGCGGCGTAGCGCTCGATCGTGCGCGGGCCGACGTCCACGATCGCGAGGTGGTCGGGCACCTCGTCGACGTCGTAGACCGCGGCGCCGCGCGCGCCGTCGCCGTCCACCGAAGCGGCTGCGACGACGTCGACCGGCAGCAGGAGGTCCTTGCGGTTCCCGACGATCTCGTCGGTGACCAGGCGCGCTTCGGTCTCCTTCTCCGGTTCGGCGAGCGACCGCCCCACCGACCGCCCCGCGGCGAGGAGGAAGGTGTTCGCCATGCCGCCCCCGATCGCGAGCGCGTCGACGCGGGGCACCAGCGAACGCAGCACGTCCATCTTCGTGCTGACCTTCGCGCCGCCGATGATCGCGAGGAACGGGCGCTTCGGCTCCTCGAGCAGGCCGCCGAGCTGGACGAGCTCCTTCTCGAGGAGCAGGCCCGCGTACGCCGGAAGGACGTGGGCGACACCCTCCGTCGACGCGTGCGCGCGATGGGCCGTCCCGAACGCGTCGTTCACGTACAGGTCGAACCCGCTCGCGAGTCGCCGCGCGAATTCGGGATCGTTCTTCTCTTCCTCCGGATGGAAACGCACGTTCTCGAGGAGGACGATGTCGCCGGGCTTCATCGTCCGCAGGGCCTGCTCGACCGCCGGTCCCACGCTGTCGGCGACGAGGGGGACGGTCCGGCCGAGCAGCTCGCCGAGCCGCTTCGCGACCGGCGCGAGGGAGAGCCGCGGATCGATGCCGCTGGGGCGGCCGAGGTGCGAGACGAGCCCGACCGCGGCGCCACGCTCGACCAGAGAACGGATCGTCGGAAGCGCCGCGCGGATGCGGGTGTCGTCGGCGACCGTCGCCTCGCCGCCCGCCGCACCTGGCTTGCCGAGCGGCACGTTGAAGTCGACACGAACGAGGACGCGCTTGCCGCGCGGGTCGACGTCGCGGACGGTCCGCTTGTCGAACCTCACGCCGGCCTTAGCGGCCGGCGGCGACAGGCTCGCGCAGCTTCGACGCGACGAACGCGGTGATGTCCGCGAGGCGGCAGGCGTAGCCCCATTCGTTGTCGTACCAGGCGATGACCTTGACCATGTTGCCGAGCACGATCGTGTCGATCCCGCTCACGATCGTGGAATGCTCGTCACCCTTCAGGTCCGAGGAGACGAGTGGCTCCTCGGTGTAGTCCATGATCCCTTTGAGCGGTCCCGCGGACGCGCGCTTGAACGCGGCATTCACCTCGTCCTTGGTCACCTCGCGTCCGAGCACGGCGACGAAATCCACGACCGAAACGGTCGGCGTCGGCACGCGGAACGACATTCCCGTGAACTTGCCCTTGAGCTCGGGGATGACGAGGGCCACGGCTCTGGCGGCGCCGGTCTCCGCGGGAACGATGTTCATCGCCGCGGCGCGCGCGTCGCGAGGGTCTTTCGCGACCACGTCGAGCACCTTCTGCGAATTCGTATATGAATGCACGGTCGTGAGGAGCCCCTTCTCGATGCCGAACTCGTCGTTCAGCACCTTCGCGACCGGGGCGAGGCCGTTCGTCGTGCAGGACGCGTTCGAGATGATGTGGTGCTTCTCCGGATCGAATTCCTTCTCGTTCACGCCGAGCACGATGGTCTTGTCCTCGTTCTTCGCGGGCGCGGAGATGATCACGTACCTCGCACCCGCGTCGAGGTGCGCTTTCGCCTTCGTGCCGTCGGTGAAGAAGCCGGTCGACTCGATGACGATGTCGACGCCGAGGTCCTTCCAGGGGAGCTTCGCCGGTTCCTTCTCCTGCAGCACCTTGATCCGACGCCCGTCGATGAGGAGAGCGTCTTCGGTCGCGGAAACGTCGCCCGCGTACTTGCCGTAGTTGCTGTCGTGCTTGAAGAGCAGCGCGTTCATCTTCGGGTCCGCGAGGTCGTTCACGGCGACGACCTCGACCTCCGGATGCCGTTCGATGATCGCCTTCAGGAACTGACGGCCGATCCGGCCGAAACCGTTGATCGCGATCTTGGTCACGTGCGCTTGCCTCCCCTGCGATTGCGGCTCGCGCATCTAGATTAGTCCGCCATCAACGGAACCACTCATCGCGTCCAGCCCGCCGCTCGCGCGCGTAGATGACAGCACCCAGCATGCCGACGTCCCGACCGAGGGCGGCGGGGACGATGCGCACCGCCGCGGCCGCGACTTTGAACGCGCGGGCGGCGATCGCGCGGCGCATCACCTCGAGGGTGTGTTCGGGCTCGTGCTCGGCGACCGATCCGCCGACGACGATGAGCGCGGGGCTCAGCGCGTTCGCGAGCCCGATGGCCAGGTTTCCCAGAGCCTGTTCCGCCCGTGTGATGATCGCGATAGCCCGCGGCTCGCCGCTCGCGGCAGCCGCGTACACGCGCGCCGCGTCGTCGACCCCGTACGCCTCCGCGATGAAGCGCCCAGCGGCGAGCGACTCGACGCACCCGTAGCTCCCGCAGCCGCAGCGGGGCCCTTCGAGCGCGACCGGGATGTGGCCGATCTCACCGGCGGTGTTGGCGGCGCCGCGCAGCAGATGCCCATCGATGACGAAAGCGCCGCCGATCCCGGTCGAGATCGTCACGTAGATGAAATTGCGCGAGCCCTTCGCGGCGCCGGCATTCGCTTCCCCGACGGCGGCCATGATCGTGTCTCGGTCGACGTAGATCTCGGGGAGCCCGAGCGCGCTCGCAAGACGCGGCCCCAGCGGGTACTCGATGAAGCCCACCACGTTGGGCGCCTCGTGGACGATGCCGCCTCGATGATCGAGCGGGCCCGGCGCCGAGCATGCCACCGCGGCGATGTCGCGAACCGGCGCATTGACCGCGGCGCGCGATGCGCGACAGCTCTCCGCGATCGCGGCGACCACGTCGTCGGGTCCCGAACGCGGCGTGGCCCGCTCGTCGCGTCCGATGATGCGCGGGATCGGCCCGTCGTCGCGTGCGACGACGCTGCGGATGTGCGAGCCGCCGAGATCGATGCCGATGTAGTGCTCGCTGCTCCGCATCTACGCCCCGCTACCGCGCGGTAGCGGCTCAGCCCTTGGGGAGCTTCGCGGCGAGGTCGGGCGACTGGAAGAGCGACTGGTCGTTTTTGAAGACCGCCTGCTGCGCCGTCCGGTAGCCCTTCTTCGCCTTGTCCTTCCCGAACGCGCGCTCCGCGTCCTCATAGATCTGCCGGACGAGCGTCGCGAGATAGGGCGTGACCTGCTCCTCGGGGAATCGCTCGCGCTCGAGGGAGGTCGCGTCGATGAGGTCGTCGACGATCGGAAGCGGGCGGTCGATCGGGTCGGCCTGCTCATCGACGCGCATCAGGAGATTCGCCATACGACTCTCGATCTTCGCCTTCCCGTACACGCCGCTGTTGTATTCCATGAGCAGAGCGTTGGAGAACGACGCGAGCATCCCTGGCCGGCTCGTCGTCGCGTCCGCCGAGGGCATGCGCGCGATCGGCGTCGGCTCCTCCCGGCGGAACATCCCGAAGAGCCCGCCGCGCTTCTTCTCCGCTTGCGCGTCCGCGGCGGGCGCGGTCCATTGTTCGGCGGCGGCCGGCTTCGCCGGCGCGGCCGGCGCTTCGGGAGCCGTCGTGGAGCGCGGCCACGCGTCGGTTCCCTCCGCCGACTCGGGCGGCGTTCCGGGCGCCCAGGTGTTCGCCGGCGTTTCGCTCGCCGCGGGTGGCGCGGTCATCCACGAGTCGGCCGGTCGCGACGGCGCCGGCGTGCCCTGCGCCCACGTGTCGGTCGGTTGCGGTTGCGGGGCGGGAGGCTCGGAGGCGGGCACCTCCGCGGGGGCGTTGGCGGCCGGCCCCGGCGCGAAGATGCCCGTGAGCGTCGAGAGGCGATCGTCGACCGCGGGCGGGACGTCCGGTCGTCGCGGCTCCGGCGTCGTGGTGAAGCTCCCGAAACGCTCGGCGATCTGCGCGTCGAGGTCTTCACGCGTCTCGGCCGGCGAAGGGGGTGGGGCGCGCTGCTCCCGCGGCGGCTCGGATGTGCTCGCGGACTGAGGCGCGAACGTGTCTTTCCATTCGGCCGGCGCGGGCGGCTCGGGCGCGGGCTCCTCTGCGGCCGCCTCGGCCGCTCCCCAGTCCGGGGCTGCGGGCGTCTCGGCGACCGGGGGCTCGGCGGGGGCGCTCCACTCCGCCGCTCCGCGAGCCGCGGCGCCGTGCTGCTCCTCGGGCCACTCCTGCTGGGCTCTTGTCGCGTCCTCGGCCGGCGCCTGCGGCGCGGGTGCTTCGGGCGGCGGCGCGTTCCGCGATGGCGCGAATCCGGAGGGCGGGGCGATCGTCTCGATGACGCCGTCCCTCACGAGGCCGGCGAGAAGCGTGAGCGTGTCCATGCGCCCGACGCGCAGCTGCTCGGCGATCGCGGTCACGTCGCGCTCGCCGTTCACCGCGAGGAGTGCGCGCCACCGCTCCGGCGTGAACGTCACGGCGCCCTGATCGGCCGCCTTCTCGGAGAGCCTGAAGCGCATGCGATCGTCGGGGATCTGCTCGCGGATCGCGGCGAGGCGGTCGCGAGCTTCGGCGGCCCGCTTCAGCAGCGAGACGAGATCGCCCGCCTCGAGGTTCGCGTCCGGCGGGGATGCCCACGGGGTGAACTCGAAGTCGGCCTCGTGGATCGCGAAGATCGCGCCGAGCGCGTTCTCGCCGCCCTCGTCGTCCATGACCGCCGCCACGAGGCGGCCGCTGGCGAAGCCGAGTGCGCCGACCCGGTCGTTGCTTCGCACCTGAAGCTCGCCGGTCTTGGACGTCCCGGCCAGAAGTCCGATGAGAGATTCGAGCGGGAAGTCGCTCGTCGACCCACGAAGGGTCGTCACCGTAGCGCGGCCTCGGTTTGCTTGTCGAAGACGTGCAGCTTCCTCAGGTTGAAGCCGACCCGGAGCGTCTGGCCCGGACGGGTCTGCGTGTCCGTGCCGACCCGCGCGACGAATGTCTGACTGTCGGCGGCGAGGATCAGCTGGAGCTCGTTGCCGAGGAACTCGACGACGTCGACGCGAGCCTCCACCGGCAGCTGTCCGTCCTGGCGGGCGTGCGCGAGATCGCTGATGTCCTCGGGTCGCACGCCGAGGATGACGTCCTTCCCGACGGACTCCGCCGCCTTGCCGCTGAGCGGCGCCTTGAAGAACCCGGCGTCGGCGACGACCTGACCGGCCGCTCCGGCGACCGTCGCCTGGAAGAAGTTCATCGACGGCGAGCCGATGAATCCGGCGACGAAGAGGTTCGCGGGTCGCTCATGCAGGCTCTCTGGTGTGTCGAGCTGCTGCAGCAAGCCTTCGTTCATCACCGCGATGCGGTCGCCCATGGTCATCGCTTCGACCTGGTCGTGCGTCACGTAGATCGTGGTCCGCCGGATGCGCTGATGCAGCTTCTGGAGCATCGCCCGGGTCTGGATCCGGAGCTTCGCGTCGAGGTTCGAGAGCGGCTCGTCCATCAGGAACACGGCGGGCTCGCGAGCGATCGCGCGCCCCACCGCGACGCGCTGGCGCTGCCCGCCCGAGAGCTCCTTCGGCTTGCGCTTGAGGAGCTGCCCGATGCCGAGCATGCCGCCGACCTCGTTGACGCGCCGGTCGATCTCCTGCTTGGGCACGTGGCGCAGCTTCAGCCCGAAGGCGATGTTGTCGTACACGCTCATATGCGGATAGAGCGCGTAGTTCTGGAACACCATCGCGATGTCGCGGTCCTTTGGCGCCACGTCGTTCACGACCCGCTCGCCGATGAGGATGTTCCCGCTGGTCTGCTCCTCGAGGCCCGCGAGCATGCGCAGCGCCGTCGTCTTGCCGCACCCCGACGGGCCGACGAGGACGAGGAACTCACCGTCGCGGACGGCGATGTTCAGATCATTCACCGCCGTGACCTCGCCGAATTTCTTCGTCACATGGTCGTAGGTAACGGTCGCCATCTGGGCTCAAGTATGTCCCACCGACCGCCCCGGAGCATCGGCGGCCTCGGCGCCGCGGGGGTTCCGCAGTAGGGAGGCACGTGGGGCTCGCGGTCCGTCGCTCGGCCGCGTCCTCGTACGGCTCCCTCACGGAAGCAGACGCGTGTCGGGAACGTCGGACCGCAAGACCGGCGCGCCGATCGTCGCGCGCACCGCGCCCGCGGACGTGACTCCGCTCGCGACGGTAAGGCGCGCAAGCACCCGGACGCGGTACGCGACCGCCCCGCGGGGCGGATCGAGTGGTACCTCGAGTGTGGCCGTCTCCCCGACGCGGATCGCGCGCGCGTCGGCGATCACGATCTGCCGGGGTCGTCCCGTGCCGCGGTCGTACCAGGCAATCCGGACGAACGCCTCGCGAACCGCTGGATCGCGGACCTCGACCGTGACCCAGAGATCCGAGCCGGCGGCGGGCGCCGGCCGGAGCTCGCTCTCCACGCCCCACGCGCGACCGCCGGGCACGCCGACGAGGAGCGCTGGACCATCGCGACCGAACGAGCCTCGCGGGGTCGTGCGGTGAAACGGCGGTCCGTCGTCAGCGGCGGCCACGAGCGGGACGCTCGCCGCGAGCAGAGTCGCGAGGACGACGAGGACGATGGGTCTTGGCACGCGGGAACCGTACGTGACCCGAGGCTTCGGGTGGTGTCGTCATTTCGTGCGAAGACGTCGCATGTATCCGCGAGACGTGTCGCATTTTTCGGCGACGCGGTGTCAGGCGAGGCGCACGAGCCAGGTTCCGATCTCGTACGGCTGCAGCCGGACGGTCGCCGTCGGGCCCGCGACGTCGAGCGGCGCGGCCGTGCGGACCACGTCGAGCCCGGTGTTCCCAAGACCGGGCTCGCCCTCGCGCAGGTCGACCGTTCGCGCGTCGGCGATGTCGCGCCAGAAGCGGAGCGTCCCCTGCTGGGCGGTCTGGTGAGGATTCGCGACGCGCACCACGAGCGAGCGGTCGGGCGCGGCGCGAAGGGAGCTCAGCACGAGCGGCGTGTTCGGCTCCGCGAATGAGACGAAGCGCCGGGGCGCGCCGTCACCGGTCACGACGATCGGCGGCGTGAGCCACTCGCGGATCGACGTCGCCGCCGCGACGAGGTCGGTCCCGCCGTCCAGTGGCACCACCGCGTAGCGGTACGCCCGCTCGCCGATCGACTGCGCGGATGGCGTCGGCAGGGCGGGGCCGGCATGGCCGCGGCGCTCCGGAAGGTCGCCGCGCGAGAGAAAGCCGACCGCGCGGAGGAGCGTCACGCCGATGGTCGCGCCGTCGTGGAGCACCGCGTACTCGCGGAGTCCGTCCACCCCGATCGCCAGACCGCGGCTGGCGCCGCGCACGGCCACGAGGTCGTGGAGGCACGCGTCCTCTGTCGCGGGCTCGATCCATCCTCGGCGAACCGGCAGGCGGTTCTGGCGTTCGAGGAGCGCGAACGCGGCGCCGGCGACGTGCGTGAGCGTGCGCGTGCCGGTCTCGCACAGGACGCGCAGGCGGTGATCCCGGGCCCGATTCGTCACGACGAGGGTGACCTCGACGCGCCGCGCGGCCGCCGCGAGCGAGATCTCCGCGCGCACGGGACAGTCCACCAGGTCCGGCGCGCGCGCCAGGCGGTCATCGCGGAGCCCCGCGGGCAGCCGGAGCACGAGCTCGACGGCGACGGTCGCCCGGTCGCCCGAGACGAACGCGCGCCGGGTCCCCGAGATCCCGCGCGAGCCGACCGTCGGGCCGGCGTAGGAATACGTGTACTCGTCGCCACGGTCGCCCTCGGAGACGAGCGTGTTCATCCGCCCGCTCCGTTCGCGGCCAGGCTTCGTGACGACGAAGAAGCTTCCGTCGGGTTCGACCTCGACGCGCAGGTGGGCGTTCTCGATCGCCGCGTCGCCATCCGCCGTCACGGTGTCGCCCGCGGCACGCGCCAGCGGGGCGAGTCCGATGCCCTCCGTGCGCACGCGCGTCGGCGTCCCCGCCACGTCCACGACAGCGTCGCGCGCCCACGGCAGCGGGTCGAAGATCATCGGGCGCTCGCCGTCCCCCGCGAGCGCGCGAAGGAGGCGTTCGGCGAGCGCCGTTCCCCGCTCGCGTACGAGGTCGAAGCGCGGCCGCATGTCGAGGTCGTGGACCGCGTCGATGGAGCATCCGCAGATCGAGTCGTGCGGATGGTTTTGCAGGAGGACGCGCCAGAGCGCGCGGAGCTCGTCGCGCGCGTGCCCGCCGGTGAGCGCGTCGAGGGGCTCGCAGCGCTCGACGAGGAGCCGCTCGCAGGCGACGTTCTCCTGTTTGATCCACACCCGTGTGGAGTTCACGCCGCGCAGGATCGGCCGATAGCGGCCGCGCACGATCTCGCCGGTCACGGTCGTCGGCCCGACACGCATCGCCTGGGCGTACTCCTCGAGGCTGGCGATGGTCACCGCGACGTTCGGGTAGGCGCGGTGCAGCCCGTCGACTGCCTCGCCAAGGCGGGGATACGCCTCGACGTGGTCGTCCCCGACCATGAGCAGGAGCGCGTCGCCGTTCGCGTGCGAGGTCACGCGGTCGAGCATCCGCCTCGCCGCGCGTGCGACGCGTCGGCGGAGCGTGGCCGGATCCTCGTCGGCCGGTCCGACGAGCGGGAGGCCGTTCGAGTAGTGATCGACGAGATGGGCTGCGCGCACGCGATCGCCGGAGGGCGATTCCCACTGGAACTCGCTGCCCGCGTCCTCGCCCTCGTCGCCCATCCCGCGGGCGAACACGTACGTGTCGTAGCCGAAGCCGCGAAGGAGCTGCGGCAGCTGCGCCGGGTGGCCGAACGGGTCCGCGACGTAGGCGACCCGCGACGCTCGCCCGAGCTCGCCCGAGCTGCGCAGCCCCTCCTGCAGGTTGCGGACGATGGACTCGCCCGAGACGAGGAGGAGGTCTGCGAGCACGTGCCACGGCCCGACGAAGAGCCGCTCGGCCCTGACGAGCGCCTGGACGCGCTCCAGGTCGGCGGGCCGCTTCTCGAGATGATCCTGGATGGCGATGGTCTGCCCATCGAAGGTGAAGGATCGAAAGGAGGGATCGCGCTCGAGCAGGTCCAGGAGCCGCGAGACCATCGGGACCAAGCGCGCCCGGTAGCCCTCGAAGCGCTCGTACCACTCGCGGTCCCAGTGGGTGTGCGGCACCACGAACGCTCGCCACCGGAGCCGGCGGCGGACGATCGCGATCGCGCGCGGCGCGACGAGCCCGGCCGCGGTCCCGACGGCGATCCCGCCGAGGACGTCGAACGGGTAATGGACGCCGACCACCACGCGGGCGAAGGCGGCGGCGACCCCGAGCAGCAGCAGGGGCACCCGATATCGCGGCGACACGGTCGCGAAGGCGACGGCCGCGCCCATCGCGATCGCCGCGTCGCCGGATGGGAACGAATAGGTCGTCGGATGCGCCACGAGCGTCTCGGGCGCCGGGAGGAGCCCGGGCGCCTCGGGGATCGCGATGAACGGACGGGGTCGCTGCACGATGAGCTTGACCAGCTCCGCCACCCACCACGCTGACAGCAGCGCCAGGACGACGGTGCCCGTCGCCGCCACGCCGCGC
This sequence comes from Chloroflexota bacterium, assembly GCA_005889275.1. Classification (GTDB taxonomy): domain Bacteria; phylum Chloroflexota; class Limnocylindria; order P2-11E; family P2-11E; genus 3-1-20CM-2-70-9. Next base: position 16,824 of record VBFI01000061.1, read on the forward strand.
CGGTTCCAACCGCGCGAGCGAAGCAGGAGAAACGCGAGCACCCACCAGTAGAAGCCGTTCCAGTTCAAATAGGTGAGCGCGACCGCCACGACGGAGGTGAACAGGTTCCGCTGCGCGGCGATCGCGAGGTAGAGCTGCGTGTCGAAGTTGCCAAGCGCTCCAAGAAGGTCGTTCACCGCGAGCGGAGGTGGCGCCAGACGAAGACGGCGATCGCGAGGACGACCCCGCCGGCGACCAGGTAGTCGAGACCGCGGAGATTCCGCTTGATCTCCTGCCAGTTGTCGCCGAGCACCATCCCGCCCCAGACGAGCAACATCACCCAGGGGACCGCGCCGACGATCGAGAACGCGACGAAGCGCCAGAGCGGCATGCGCGCCACTCCCGCGGGTACCGAGATGAACGTGCGCACGATGGGGAGCATCCGTGAGAAGAGCACCGTGAGGTCGCCCCACCTGCGGAACCAGCGGTCCGCCGTGTCGAGGTCGTGCAGGTCGATGAGCACGTAGCGTCCGTAGCGTTCGAGAAGCGGCCGACCGCCGAATGCCCCGACCGCGTAGGCGACGAGCGACCCAGCGGTGTTGCCGACGACGCCGGCGAGGACCGCGCCCCAATACGTCCACGGGGCCTGCGTCAGCGGCTCGGTGATCCCGCGCGAGACGCTCCAACCCGCGAAGGGAAGGATGAGCTCCGAGGGGATCGGGACCGCGGCACTCTCGATGCTCATGAGGATCGCGACGCCGACGTAGCCGAATCGTCCGTAGAGCGAATCGATGAGTGGAAGGACGAACTGGTCGAGGGCGTCGATCAACTGCGTGGGTATCGTAAGAGGGAGGTAACCGTGGCAGAAGCGATGGCGCTCAGCCCCGAGATGCGCGCGGCCGTCGCGCAGCAGGCGCGCGCCGAGCTCGTCGTCGGCATCCCGAGCTACCGCAACGCGGCCACCATCGGGCACGTCGCGCGGGTGGCCGCGGAGGGCCTCCAGAAGCACTTCCCGGGAGCACGGGCGGTCATCGTGAACGCCGACGGCGGATCCAACGACGGGACGAGCGACCGCGTGCGCGCGGAGGCCAACGGCGTCCCGGCGATCGCCGGACGCTACGAGGGCCCCTCGGGAAAAGGCTCCGCGTTCCGCGCGATCTTCGAGGCGGTGGGCATCCTCGGCGCTCGCGCGTGCGCGGTCGTCGACAGCGACCTCCGCAGCATCACGCCGGAGTGGATCGAGCGGCTCATGGGACCGGTCGTTCGCGGCGAGGCGGAGTATGTGACGCCGCTCTACGCGCGCCACAAGTACGACGGGACGATCACGAACACGATCGCGTACCCACTCACGCGCGCGCTCTATGGCGCTCGCGTGCGCCAGCCGATCGGTGGCGAGTTCGGGTTCCACGCGAAGCTCGCGCGAGTGTTCGTCGACCAGCCGGTCTGGGAGACCGACGTCGCGCGCTTCGGCATCGACATCTTCATGACGACCACCGCGCTCGTCCGCGGCGCGAAGGTCGCGCAGGCGTTCCTCGGCGCGAAGATCCACGACCCGAAGGATCCGGGGGCGGACCTCGGTCCGATGTTCACGCAGGTCGTCGGCACGATCCTCGCGCTCGCTCGAAGGAACACGGACATCTGGTCGGGGGTCAAAGGCTCGCGGGACATCCCAGTCATCGGCGAGATCTCCGTCGTCGAGCCGGAGCCGGTCAACGCGAGCGTCCCGCTCCTCGTCGAGAAGTTTCGCGAAGGCGCCGCGGAGCAAGTCCGCTCATGGAACGAGGTGTTCTCGGCGGCCACGCGCGGCTACATCGCGGCGAAGACGGCCGCGGCGGGCCACGCGAAAGCGGTCGATGGACGCGTTTGGGCGAAAGCGGTCTACGAGGTCGTCGCCGCAGCCAAGGATCGCGACGACACCGAGGGCCTCGCCCGCGCGCTCCTTCCCCTCTACTACGGTCGGGTCGCGGCGCTCATCGGTGAGGTAGAGGGACTCGACCAGGCCGGCGCCGAGCGCGTCGTCGAGCAGCAGGCGCTCGTGTTCGAGCAAACCAAGCCCTACCTCCTGGAGCGCTGGTCCGTCGGCGAATCGTCTCCGCGTTGACCGTCTCGCTCAAGGAAGACGCGCTCGTCCTGGTGACCGACGACGACGGTGGGCTGCCGCTCGGCGCGACGAGTCCGCTGGGCCTCTACTACCACGACACCCAGTACCTCTCGGGGTACGCGCTCCGGGTGAACGGAGCGACGCCGGTCCTGCTGTCCGCGAACCATGAGCAGGACTACGTCGCGACGTTCCAGCTGATGCAGGCCGAGGGCGCGACCCTCGGCTCGGCGCGCCACGCGGCCGACATCCTTTCGATCCGGCGGACCCGTTTTCTCGCGGACGGGCTCCGTGAGCGGGTCGGCGTGCTCAACGCCGCGGCGCATCCGGTCATCGTCGCGGTCGAGCTCGAGTTCGAAGCGGCGTTCCGCGACATGTTCGCGGTGCGCGCGTACCGCGAGCTCTCCCAGGAGCCGCTCATGTCGGAACGCGGCCCGCGCGAGGGCGGGCTCGTCTTCGAGCGCCTCGGCCGCGACGGCGTGCGCCGCACGACCGAGATCACCATGCGACCCGCGCCCGACGTGATCGAGGGAAACAGGTTCAAGGTGACCCGGACGCTCGGGCCGCAGGAGTTCTTCCAGCTCGAGCTCGCGGTGATCCCGAAGGAGGACGGCGCCGGCGCCGCGGCGTCGCCCGACCGGTTCGACGACGCCATCGACGCGCTGAACGCGCGCTACCGCCGGTTCCTTCGGACGTGCACGCGGTACTCGACCAGCTCGGAGACCCTCGACGAAGGGCTCATCACGCGAAGTGCGCTCGATCTGCGTGCGCTCCTCGAGTTCCACCCGAGCGGGCCGTACCCGACCGCGGGCATCCCGTGGTACGCGGTGCCCTTCGGGCGCGACGGGCTCATCGCCGGCTACCAGACCCTCGGCTGGAACCCGGACATCGCCCGCGGGACCCTCCGGCTCCTCGCCGGCTATCAGGGACAGAAGGTCGACGACTTCACCGAGGAGGAGCCGGGGAAGATCTTCCACGAGCTGCGTCGCGGCGAGCTCGCCCGGCTCGGCGAGGTGCCGCACCGCCCGTATTACGGCTCGGTCGACGCGACACCGCTCTTCGCCCTCGTCTTCGCCGAGACGGTGAAGTGGACCGGCGACCGCACCCTCTGGCGCGAGCTGCTGCCCGCCGCGGAACGTGCGCTCACGTGGTGCGACGGCCCGTACGGCGACCCGGATCGCGACGGCTACGTCGAGTACGGCGCGCGCGGGAACGAGATGCGCAGCCAGGGGTGGAAGGATTCGCCGCAGTCGCTGTCGGACCCGGACGGCAGGTGGTCGAAGCTGCCGGCCGCTCTGGTCGAGGTGCAGGGCTACGTCTACGCGGCGAAGACGGGCATCGCCGACCTCTACGAGGTGGACGGAGACCGCGTCCGCGCGGACCGGCTTCGCGGCGAGGCACGCGAGCTACGCGAGCGCTTCGAGCGCGACTTCTGGATGACCGGCGAGGAGTGCTACGCGCAGGCCCTCGACGGCGACAAGAAACAGGTGCCCGCGGTCACCAGCAACGCGGGACACGCGCTCTGGTCGGGTATCGCGAGCGAGGACCACGGCGGAGCGGTCGTGCGGCGGCTCATGGCCCAGGACATGTACACCGGCTGGGGCGTCCGGACGCTCTCGAGCCGCTATCCCACGTACAACCCGATGAGCTATCACAACGGCTCGGTGTGGCCGCACGACAACTCGCTCATCGCGCAGGGCTTCGCGCGGTACGGCTTCCGCGAGGAGGCGGCCGAGATCACCAGCGCGCTCATCGAGGCCGGGCGGCGTTTTCCCAACTCGCAGCTTCCCGAGCTCTGGTGCGGGTTCCAGCGCGATCTCCGCTTCTCGTCGCGGCCCGCCGATTACCTCGTCTCGTGCATCCCGCAGGCCTGGTCCGCCGGGATGGTGTTCCTCTGCCTGCGGACGCTCCTCGGGATGGACGCGGACCTCGCGACGCAGCGGCTCGTGATCGATCCCGCGCTCCCGCCATGGCTGGAGCGCGTCGACGTGCGGGACCTTCGCGTGTTCGACACGCGGCTCACCTTCCGCGTGCGGCGCACGCCGCGCGGCGACCATCGCATCGTCGGTGGACGCGGGCGCGTCGCCCGCGCGAAGGCGGTCGCCTCGGCGTGACCGGGCGGCGCCGCCGCGTCGTCCTCGTCCACTACACGGCGCCGTCGGTCCCGGGCGGCGTCGAGCAGGTGATGGGCGTGCACGCGACGGGGCTGCGCGAGGCCGGCGCCGACGTCACGATCGTGGCCGGCCGCGGCCGCGCGCCGCGCGGCATCCGCCTCGCCCGCGTCGCGGAGGCGGATTCGCGTCACCCCGCGGTCCTCCGTGACTTCGCGGACCTCGCGCGGGGGGAACGCACGAAGCGGCACGACGCGCTCGTCGAGCGGCTCGTCCGCAGGCTGCGGCCGGTCATCGCGCGCGCCGACCGGGTGGTCGCGCACAACGTGCTCACCATGCACAAGAACCTCGCCCTCACCGAGGCGCTCGTCCACCTCGCGACCGAACGCCCGGGCCTGGTCATCGCCTGGACCCACGACCTCGCCTGGTGCGATCCCCAGTACGCCGCGGAGCGGCACTCAGGCGAGCCCTGGGACCTCCTTGCCCGCGCGCACCCGGGCGTCCGGTACGTCGCGGTGTCCGACGAGCGCGCGCGGCAGCTCGCCTCGCTCACGGGGCTCGCCGGCGGCGCGATCGCCGTCGTCCCCAACGGCGTCGACGTCGCCGCCACGCTCGGGCTCTCCGCGCAGGGCGCGCGTCTGGCGGAACGCCTCGACCTCGCGCGCGCGGACCCGCTCCTCGTCCTGCCGGCTCGCCTCACGCGGCGCAAGCGGATCGAGGCCGCGATCGCCGCGACCGTGGCGCTGCGCGGCCGGGGCCGGGCGGCCAGGCTCGTGGTGACCGGACCGCCGGGCCCGCACAACGCCGCGAACCGCGCCTATTT
>VBFI01000034.1 GCA_005889275.1 Chloroflexota bacterium
GTCCACCACGCGCGTCATCACCTGCAGCGTGGCGCCGTCGCTCGAGAGGTGCAGCTGGTTGCTCAGGATGTCCATGCCTCGGACGTTCGTGCCCCCGATGACGGGGAACAGCGCGTCGCCGGCGGGGTCGTTGAGGCCGGCGACCGGCGCGTTCGACGGTCCGGACACGGCCGTCCCGAACAGACCGATGCCCGACGATTGCCGAGCGATCGTCACGACTCCGGCGCCGCAGTGATCGGCGACCTCCGGCAGCGAGCAGTCATCGGGCTTTTGCACGAGGCCATTCGACGTGTCGTCGTAGACGATCTCGGCGGCGCCGCTCCGGTCGATCGTGATCGCGAAGAAGTCCGCGAGGTTGCGGTTGCCCTGCGCCGTGATGCATCCGGTGCCGAGCAGACACACGTCGCCGTAGTGCATCGGATGGGGCGTGACTCTTGTGAGCGTCTGGGTCGGCGCCACGCCGGTGATCCCGCCGGCGCTGTTGACGGGGAAGACGACCTGCGACATGAAGACGTTCCACTTCTGTCCGGAGTGGCTGCTCGGGTCGACGGGCAAGTCCTGGCCATACCAGACCGCGTCGGCACGACCGGGACCGCCGGCCTTGATCCAGGGGAACACGTTCGCGTAATCGCCGGTTGAGGTCAGGCCGTCACTCACCTGGACCTTCGGCGTCCAGCTCGTCCATCCGTTCGCAGCGCTGGCTGCGCTCACGAACACCTGGCGGTCCTCGGGCGGCACGTTCTTCGCGCTGTCGCCGAGGTTCCACACGACGACGAGGTTCCGCGCGCTGTCCATCGAAAGGACGCTGAAGAGCGTGTCCGGCGGCCACTTCAGGTTGTCGGCGATGTGGATCAGCTTGTCCTTGTCGCCGCACGGGTCGTTCTGTGGGTAGTCGAGGAACCTGAGATCGCCTGAGGCATCGGGCGTTCCGATATTGAGCAGCATGCTGTACGTCCCGTCATCGTTGTGGAAGCCCGCGGCCTGGAAGACCTTTCCGGTGACCTGGTCGATCTGCGGATAGCCATCGGCTCCGAACGGCGCGTAAAAGGAGACGTTGGGCACGCAGATCGAGTCTGTTCCCTTCGTCGCCGCTTTGTAAGTGAGCCCGGGGCCGCCGGGAAGCGGGTCAACGTCGCGGTTGCTCTTGTTCCACTGCGTGCCCGAGGTGATGTTGTTGTACGCGAGGTAGATGAGCGGTTTCGGCCCCTTGTACGCCGAGGTCGTCTTGAGGCCCGGCGCGGGATCGTAGACCGCGAGCCATTGCCGGTCGGCGCCCGGGACTCCCGAGCATCCGGCGGGATAGACACTCTGGTACACGTTCCTCCCGCCATCGGCGGTGGTCGCCGTGCGCAGGCAAGTCAAAGCGGCGAGGTCGGCGAAGTACTGCTTCCCGCTTCGATCGAAGTTGATGTCGGTGTCGCCGCCGCCGGGAGGCGCCGTCGTTCCGGTGAGCGCATTGGGAGCCGGGCAGGGCGGGAACGGCGCGAGCGGACAGGGCGTGACGACGCGGAAGGTGTGGCCTCCATCGACGGAACCGAACCAGACGCTGCGCTGCGTTCCGGTGCCCGTCGGACCGCTCACGTACACGCGGCCTTGTGGATCGATTCCGATGTCGGGCTCACCGAACGTGTGGATCGGGTCGACGACGGACGGCGTCTCGAAACCGATCGACGGAGGAGAGGCTGAGGGCGCTGCTTGCGGTGAACCCTGCACGAACGCGGCGGACGCGAGAACGAGCGCGACACCAAATGGCGCGATCGAATGCCACCGACGCATCGGGAAATCCCTCCATGCCCGTTTGGGCCGAGCGGGGTCCTGCATGTGGCGTGCGAGGGCGCGGTTTCTACCGAGGTTGGAGGACGGTCGACCGAGTGCCAGCCGGCACCTTTACCGCCGATTTACGCGACGGAGGGATTACCCCGCGGCATCCACGGCCGCGCGGATGCGCTGGCCCGTCGCGCCGAAGCTCTCGAGAACCTGCCCGGCGATCCCTTCGCTCTCGCGGACGAGCGCGAGGAGGAAGTGCTCGGGCTCGACATGCGGCGCGAGCTTTGCCCTCGCCTCGTCGATCGCGATCTCGATCACCTTCTTCGTGCGTGGGGTGAGCGTGATCTGACTCGCCTCGACCTTCGCGGCCTTCATCGGGACCATCCTCACGATCGCGCCGCGCAGCGCCTCGTACTGCAACCCGAGATCCTTGACGATCCGCAGCACCTTCTCGTCGCCGTGGTCCGCGAGCCGCAGCAGGCCGAGAAGGATGTGCTCGGTCCCGATGTAATCGTGGCCCATGCCGATCGCTTCCTGCTGCGCGAGCGCGAGGACGCGCTTGCCGCGGTCGGAGAAGCGGTCGAAGGGACCGCCGGAAACCCTATGCGGAGCGCCTCCTCCGCCGGACTTCGCGTACGGCGGCGTCGTGTAACCGGCGGGCGGCGGCGTGCCGGACTTCTGCAGGAGATCGATGACCTCCGTGCGCGCGCGATCGAGCGTCACGCCGAGCGACTCGAGGATGCCCGAGGCGATCCCCTGGCCCTCGTCGAGCAACCCGAGGAGAAGGTGCTCGGTCCCCGCGAGCGGCCGGCCGAGGCGCTTCGCCTCGTCGACCGCGAACTCGAGGACGACCTTCGCGCGCGGCGAGATCGTGAGCTCGTCGATCCCGATCTTCGAATCGCCACGACCGATGATGAACTCGAGCGCCGTGCGGACCTTGGCGAGATCGACCCCGAGGTTGTGCAGGGCCTGCGGACCCAGGCCCTGTCCGCGGATCAGGCCGGCGAGCTGATGCTCGGTGCCGATGTAGTTGTGGTCCAGGCGGACCGCTTCATCGCGCGCGAGCTCGAGCACGCGCTTCAGGTTCTCGTCATAGCTCTCGTACGGTGGTCGCCACCCGAGATGACTCGGACGGCCGCCGATCGGGCGCGTCTCGGCGACCGTGGGCCGCGGCGGGGGCTGGCCGAGGGCCGCGATGACCGCGCCGCGGATCTGCTCGGCGTCGAGGCCGAGCTGCTCGAGAAGCGGCGTCACGCTCCCCTCGCGCACGAGCCCGAGCAGGAGATGCTCGGTGCCGACGGCGCCGTGGCTGAGCCGCTTCGCCTCGTCGTTGGCATGGTCGATGACCTGTTTGAGCTCGGGCGAGAGCCGGATCTCGGTCCGATCGGCTTCCGCACCGCCGCGGCCGAACTTCGCTTCGACGGCGGCGCGAACCTTCCCGAGATCGACGCCGAGCGTGTTGAAGACCCGAGCCGCGACGCCCTCGCCTTCGCGCACGAGGCCGAGGAGGAGATGCTCCGGCCCGATCTGCTTGTGGTTGAAGCGGATGGTCTCGTCCTGGGCGAGCGCGAGCACGCGCTTCGCGCGGTCGTTGAACCGATCGAACGGGCCCATCGCTAGGCCTGCGGCGGCGGCTCGGCCTTCGGTGCCGTCTCGGCGACCTCGGTGTGGGTGTAACGGCGCGACAGCGGCCCGGACCCGGTGCGCCACTCGCCGCGGTGCTCGCCGGTGACCGTCGCTTTGTCCTGACGGCGTCGCTCGCGCCGAAGCAGACCGAGCGTGAGGATCACCGCGACGAGGCCACCCATGACCCCGCCCGCGACCGCGCTGACCACGATGGCGCTGTCGAAGATGTTCACCGAGCGAGGCTACTCCTGGGTCAGGCCCCGGTGACGGGCTCCCGTTCCGCTCGGGCCAACCGACCGGCCACGAGGAACACGGCGACCGCGAGGATCGCGGCGCCCAGCAGAGCGGCGAGGTCGATCCCTTTCGTCAGCCAGACGTTCGGTCCGCCGAAGGCGAGGTAGCCGACCATGAGCGCGACGCCCGCCGCGGCGACGCCCAGCACGGTGGCGAAGCGCCGCATGCCGAGGCGCGTGGAATAGCCGGCGACCAGCGTGAGTGGCAGCAGGAGCAGGGCGAGCGGGGCGTGCGCGACGAACAGGCCGAAGAGCCCCAGACCGGCACCGACGCCGATCGCGGCGACGAGCCCGAGGGCTCCCGCGGCGAGCGCGAGCCCGACTGCGCCGATGATCGCCGCGATGAGCGCGAGCAGGACGCCGAGCAGCCACGCGCCGAGGAACGCCTGCCCGTCGCGCGGTCCGAGCGGGAGCCCCTCCCAGTAGGTCGCGAGCGACGCGAGGGTCAACCCTAGCCCGCAGAGGAACCACGCCGTGCCGGCGACCGCAGCGCCGCGGTCCACGTCTTACTCGGCGATCTTCCGATAGTCGGTGATGTCGTAGCGGAAGTCGTCGCGCTGGTTCTCGAGCGCGGCGACGATGATCCGCATGGTGTTGTGGACCGCTGCCATCTTCGACGTCACCGCGGGATCCTTCTGGAGGATCGTGTTCAGGTCGTAGGCCGCGGCCGAGCGGAAGAGCATCCGGAACATCTCCATCTCTTCGTGAAGTGTCTCCGGCCGGTCCTTCGCCCTGCCGTATTCCGCCCACATCTTGTCGACGCCCTTCGCCTCGATCGTGTCGATCCAAGCGCGCTCGGTCTTGTCATCGACCGCGCGATAGTTGTTGTAGACGATCTCCTTCGTCCCGGACGGGGTGCGTCCCACGAGGAGACGCGCCATGAACTCGTCGATGCTGAGCCGGTCGACGACGACGTCCTCGTCGAAGTTGCGCTTGATCAGCATGACCGCGCTGATCCGGGCCGGCTCGAGCGGGTTCGTGAAGACGCGCTCCTTCGGAAAGACGGTCGTGATGTCGAGCATCGCGCGCGTGTTGTCGAACGCGAAGAAGCGCGCGATCGTCTCGCGCAGCTCCTGGTTGCCCATCTTGTCGAACGGCGCCTTTCGGCGGAGCTCGGTCTCCACCGCGTCGATCGACGCCTTGTTCGCGAGCATGAACTCCGGCGTCACGTCCGGCGCGTTCTCGAGGCGCGACTTGATGAAGTCGAACGCGGCCACCGGGAAGTTCTCGACGAGGTTCGAGCGGATGTAGAAGACCTTCTCGCTCGTGTACGCGTACGCCTCGGGTTGATCGATGTCGAGCTCGGCGGGGGACGCGGTGACCTCGCGGTCGTCGAGCCCACGGCCGATCACGGTCGCGTCCTTGTTTCGGTTGTCCTCGAGCCATTTGTAGGTGCGGTAGCCGCGGGCGACCTCCTCGCCGTTCTGGAGGACTCGCGCGGGCGAGAAGACCTTCTTGCCGTCCTTGGTTCGGTAGGCGTAGCGGACGTAGACCCAGTCGTCCGAGTGGAAGCGCGTGTTCGGGTACTCCATGAGGCCGTACGTGGAAGTTGACTTCCCCGTCCCGGTCGGCGCGATGTAGAGGACGCCTTTGCCGTCCTTCGTTACGACCGCGCCGTGGATCGAGTGGATGCCGTAGTCGACGGCGAGCTTGCGCCCGACCGCGCCCAGGACCCAGCTCTTCAACTGGCCGTAGTAGCTGGTATTGAAGAACACGACCGTGTCGTTCTGCCGCGAGTAGTAGGCCGCCTCGGCCTCGGTCGGGATCCGGCCGAGCGCGACGACGAGCACGTCGGGCGTCTCCGCGGGTTTCTGCCCGGTGATGCGGAGCCACTCGTCCGTGCCATACCAGTTGTCCTTCCAGTACCCGATGAGGTGCTCGCTGTTCGTGATCGCGCGCACGCGCAGGCCGTGGATCACGACGTCGTGTGAATACGTTGCCTGGCCCGACGTCGCGATGTGCTCGTAGGCGTTCGCGAGAAGACGCTTCAAGAGCCCGGGCTTTCGGTCGACGGTCTTGTCCGCGAGCGCGGTGCGACCCTTCGTGCGCGTGATCGTGTTCTTCGCGCCGATGCCTTACGACACGTGTTCCACGCAACGAGAAGGCCCCTCGCGTGTGCGATGACGGGCCGATCTGTTGAGTGCTTCTTGAAGCCTGATTGAAGAGCCGCGTGTCGCCATCGCGACCGCGCATACGCGCGTCAGCGGCCTCATTCGCGACGTGATTCCTCCTCAACTCCCCAGTGCTACGCCCGTGCCAGGCGGATTACCCCCCTGAGACGGTGGGTGGAAAACAGGAGGTAAATCTTGAGCGCGTGGGTGATACCGAAGGTCATAGCGGTAGTGCCGCTCAGCGCCCTGTTCGCGTTCGCCCGGATCGACATGGCGAACGCGTACTACGGCGATCTCAAGGTCGGGTCAGATCAGGCGGCGCTCACCGCGGTGGCCGGCGGTGGCCAGGTCGTCACGGCTGCGGTGCCCGCGCCGCAAGGAGCGACGGACTGGCTCTCCGTGAGTCTCAGCCTGACCGGATCGAAGACGAAGACCGGAACCGGGTCGCAGAGCAAGAACGGAGGATCGAAGAGCGGAACGGGCTCGCAGAGCAAGAACGCCGGATCGAAGTCCGGCACGGGCTCGAAGAGCAAGCAGGCCGGATCGAAGGGCACCGGATCGAAGAGCAACGCCGCCGGCTCCAAGACCGGTACCGGCTCGAAGAGCAAGGCCGGATCGAAGAGCAAGACCGGAACAGGATCGAAGAGCAACAACGGAGGGTCGAAGACCGGAACGGCATCGAAGAGCAAGCAGGAGTCGGGTCAGTCAGGGACGAAGTCAGGGACGAACACGGGTACGCAGTCGCAGTCCAAGCACGCCGACCCGCCGCTCGTTCCGGTTCCACCGCTCCCGCCACTCGGGATCTAACACCGCTCGCGCTACGTCGAGGAGAAGGCTCCGTCGTCGGGGCCTTCTTCCTCGTTGGTCCTCGCCTCACGCGGCACAACGCATGCACGGATTCGGCGTCCGGAAGAGGGAGCAGATGGCTCAAGCGATCGCGACGCGACCCGCGCTGACCGAAAGCTGGGAGCTCCGGCAGGGCCAGGAGATCGATCCAACCCTCGTCGTCATCGACGTCCTCGGCGGCGGTACCCGCTACGAGGTCTTCCGGGCGTGGGACCGCGAGCTCTTCTGCCAGGTCGCCGTCAAGGTGGTGCGCCCGCATCGCCGGGACGAGGATCGCGTCATCGAGGGCTTCGAGCGCGAGGTCGGCATCGCGCAGCGGCTCGATCATCCGAACCTCGTTCGGCTACTGCGCTGGACGCTCGCGCCGCCGCGGCCGTATCTCGTATACGAGTTCATCACCGCGCCGACGCTCGGAGATCACTTGAGCGAGCAGGACGGTCTCAGCATTCCCGAGACCTGTCTCCTCGGCGTGCGCATGCTGTCGGCACTTCACCACATGCATAGCCGCCACGTGCTGCACCTGGACGTGAAGCCCGACAACATCACGACCGGCGACCCGCCGCGGCTGCTCGACCTCTCGCTCGCCCGGTCCTTCTCCGGGCCGGTGCAGATGCATCACACCGTCGGCACGACCGCATACATGCCGCCGGAGCAGTGCAATCACGGCATCGTCACGCCCGCGAGCGATCTCTTCTCCCTCGGCGTGGCGTTGTACGAATCCGTGTCCGGGATGCGGCCGTTCCCCGAAGGCGACGACGCCGCCACCGACCGCGCGCTCCAATATCCGCAGCTTGTCGAGGACGCTCAGCCGCTCAACGAGGTCGTCGACGTCCCGGCGGCGATGGCGCGCACGGTGATGGCCTGCCTCGCACGGGATCCCGCGCGCCGACCGCGCTCGGCGATCGAGGCGGCGATCGGGCTGGAGAGCGCGCTCGAGGCGCTCGGCCTCGACGAGCTCTACGCGTGGCCGAAAGGTCTCCACGTAAAGTAAGCGCGAGCGCGCCGGTTGCCCGGCCGAGGGCGAGTCCTCAGACTCGGGCCGCGCATGGACGTCGACCGCTTCCTTCCCGGTGTCATCGGGGCTTTCGTTGGGGTCATCGGCTGGCTCCTCGTCGGCGTCTACATCCAGCGTCGGCAATTCCTGCGTCAGGCGCGGAACGCCGCGCGCGCGGTCTATTTCGAGCTCGACGTGAATCGGATGAACGTCGAGGTCGCTCGTGACTACGGCTCGTTCACCCCGCTCAACCGGTCGTCGTTCGACCGTTTGTTGCCGGAGCTCGCGACGGTGCTGGCTCCGGCGGACCTACGGCGCCTCGTTTCGGCCTACATGGCCCACGCCGGCTACCAGCAGGCCGCGTCCGACCCCGAGCTGCCGGCGCCGGTGCGCCGGGAGTCGCTGGACGCGATCCTTGCCGCGCATCGCGACGCGCTCGGGGTGCTTCGCCGAACAGCGTTCACGCCTGGGGAGGCCCGTGCTCTTCTGGAGCCGTTGACGCCCACCGGGTCAGCGATAGCCACCGACGCGGAAGAGAGAGCGTTGCGGACCTAGCGAGGAGGGGAAGATGCCGTCGGAGCACGAGACCTTCACCACGCGGATGGCGAAGGCGATGAACGATCGGGACTATCAGGCCTACGAGGCGCTGCTCACGGAGGACTACGTCGGCGAGTACCCGCAATCCGGCGAAGTCATCCACGGGCCAAAGAACGCGCGCGCCATCATCGAGCAGTACCCCGGCACCTTGCCCAAGGACACCGTCGATCTGACGAGCGCGCGGCTCGCCGCCACCGAGGCGCGCTGGCTCAGGACCCCGACCTTCACCGTCGTGCGCGCGGAGGGATCGGGGAACGTCGGAGTCAGCGCAATGCAGAGCCGGTACCCGGACGGGTCGACGTGGTGGGTCATCAACTTCTACGAGCTGCGCGGCGGGCGCCTCGCGCGGAGCACGACGTTCTTCGCGCCGATGTTCGAAGCCCCTGAGTGGCGCAAGCCGTACGTCGAGCAGCGGGAGTCAGCGGCCGAGCGCTGACCCTCGCGACCATTCATCCTTGGCGCATGGCCGAACGCCGCGGCGCCACCGTCGAGCTTCGCGCGGTCACGAAGCGCTACGGCGAGACCGTTGCCGTGAACGAGCTCTCCTTCACGGTGCCCGCGGGTCGCATCTGCGTCCTCGTCGGTCCGTCGGGATGCGGAAAGACGACCTCGCTTCGGATGGTGAACCGGCTCATCGAGCCGACCACGGGCGAGATCCTCATCGACGGTCAGAACGTTCTGACCGAGGAGCCCACCGCCCTGCGCCGGCGGATCGGCTATGTCATCCAGCAGACCGGGCTCTTCCCGCATCAGACCGTCGCGGACAACATCGCGACCGTCCCGCGTCTCCTGGGATGGGCGTCGGAGCGCATCGCCGCGCGGGTCGAGGAGCTCCTGCGGCTCGTCGGTCTCGATCCCGAGCGGATGCGCCACCGCTATCCGGCGCAGCTCTCCGGAGGTGAGCGGCAGCGCGTCGGCGTCGCGCGCGCCATGGCCGCCGAGCCGCCGCTGATGCTCATGGACGAGCCGTTCGGGGCGGTCGACCCGATCGTGCGGACCCGTCTCCAGGATGAGTTCCTCAACCTGCAGCGGACCCTCGGGATCACCGTGATCTTCGTCACGCACGACATCGACGAGGCCATCAAGCTCGGCGACCGCGTCGCGGTGATGCGGGCCGGAAGGCTCGTCCAGTACTCGCCGCCCGCGGAGCTTCTCGCGCACCCGGCCGACGACTTCGTCGCGCAGTTCGTCGGCCATGATCGCGCCCTCAAGCGCCTCGGACTGCTCACGGTCGGCGGCATCGAGCTCGATCGCAGCATCGATCGCGGGCGACTCGACGGCGCGCCGACGCTCTCGCCGGCGACGAGCGTTCGCGACGCACTCGCGGCGATGCTTGTGGCCGACGCCCGGGCGGCCGCGGTTGTGGATGGGGACCGCTATCTCGGGGCGATCACACTTCCCGCGATCGGCCGCGTGCTCCGCGGCGACGACGCGACATGACCCCCGACGAACCGCTCGTCCGCTGGGACTGGGTCGTGAACCATACCGGCGAGATCGGCTTCCGCGTCGGCGAGCATCTCGAGCTCACCGCGATCGCCGTCGGCGTCGGTCTGGTCATCGCGTTCGCCCTCGCGTTCGCCGCCGTGCGCCTCCCGGCGCTCTATCCGCCGATCACGCTCTTCACCGGGATCCTGTACACGATCCCGAGCCTCGCGCTCTTCGCGTTTCTCGTGCCGTACACCGGACTGTCGGTGCTCACCGCCGAGATCGGTCTCGTGAGCTACACGCTCCTCATCCTCATCCGGAACATCGTGAGCGGCATCCGTTCCGTGCCCGCCGATGTCCTCGAGGCCGCCCGCGGAATGGGCTACACCCCGCGGCAGATCCTCTGGCGCATCGAGCTGCCGCTCGCGCTCGCGGTGATCTTCGCGGGGATCCGCGTGGCGACGATCACGACGATCGGCCTGGTGACCGTGACCGCGCTCATCGGCGAGGGCGGGCTCGGCTACTTCATCCTGCTCGGAATGCAGCAGCTCTTCAGCACGCCGCTCCTCGTGGGCGCGATCGGATCGATCGCCTTCGCGATCGTGGCCGACGCCGCGCTCGTGCTGCTGCAGCGCGCGCTCACGCCGTGGACACGCCTCGCGTGACCCTCCTCGGCGACGTGGCGCGGTGGTTCGCCGATCCCGCGAACTGGCAGGGTCCACATGGCATCCCCGTCCGCGTGCTGGAGCACATCGAGCTCTCCGGCCTCGCGGTCGCCGTCGCGGTCGCCATCGCGATGCCCGTCGCGCTCTACCTTGGTCACGTCGGACGCGGTGGCTTCATCGCGATCAACGTCGCGAACATCGGTCGCGCGCTCCCGTCGCTTGCGCTCCTCGCGTTCGGGCTCATCATCGCGATCTCGGTCGGTCTCGGTCTCGGGTTCTGGCCGACGATGTTCGCCCTCGTGCCGCTGGCGATCCCTCCGATCGTGACGAACACGTTCGTCGCGGTGCGCCAGGTCGACCGCGACGTCGTCGACGCCGCCCGGGGGATGGGGCTCGCCGAAAGGCAGATCCTCGCGCGGATCGAGGTCCCGCTCGGTCTGCCGCTCATGCTCGACGGGATCCGGACCGCGGCCGTGAACGTCGTCGCGACGGCGACGCTCGGCGCGCTCGTCGCCGGCGGGGCGCTCGGCCGGTTCATCGTCGATGGTTTCGCCCTCCGGGAGTACGACCAGCTCGTCGGGGGCGCTCTGCTCGTCGCGCTCCTCGCGATCGTTACCGAGATCACATTCGGGGCGCTCGCGCGCGCCTCCGCACCGCGGGGAATGACTGTCGAGCGCTAGGCGTTCCGCCTGTGACCGGCTCGCAGCCGGTCATACTTTCGCGAGGGCCGAAAGACTAAGCGCTGCGGCCCGGGGAGGATCCCAATGATGCGCGGACGCACGATCTTTGCCGCCCTCATCGCGCTCGCGGTGGTGGCCACGGCCTGCGGCGGGGCGGGGAGCGGGACCAGCGGCGGCACGGCTCGCCCGGACGTCACCGTGGGTTCGACGAACTTCTACGAGCAGCTCACGCTCGGCGAGCTGTACGCCCAAATCCTCGAGGCGAACGGCTATAAGGTGACCCGCAAGTTCAACCTCGGGAACCGCGAGATCGTGCAGCCCGCGCTCGAATCGGGTCAGATCGACGTCGACGCCGAGTACCTGGCGACGCTCCTCGCGTTCGTCGACAAGGACGGCAAGATCGCGAAGCCGACGACGGACCCGAAGGAGACCCAGGCGGGCCTACAGAAGGCGCTCGACGCGAAGAACCTCACGGTTCTCGACCCGGCGGCGGCGACAGACCAGAACGGCTTCGTCGTGACGAAGGCGACCGCCGACAGCAAGAGCCTGAAGAAGCTGAGCGACCTCGCGCCGGTCGCGAAGGACATGATCCTGGGCGGGCCGCCGGAGTGCCCGCAGCGTCCGTTCTGCGCGCTCGGCCTAAAGAACACATACGGCCTCACCTTCAAGGACTTCAAGCCGCTCGACGCGGGCGGACCGCTGACCGTCGCCGCGCTCGACGGGAAGCAGATCGACGTCGGGCTCCTCTTCACGAGTGACCCGAGCATCGTCGCGAAGAACTTCGTCCTCCTCGACGACGACAAGCACCTGCAGCTCGCCGACAACATCGCGCCGGTCGTCCGCAACGCGGTCCTGCAGAAGGACGACGGCACGCTCAAGCGCCTGCTGAACTCGATCAGCGCGAAGCTCTCGCAGAGCGAGCTGAACGACATGAACAAGCAGGTGGCGGTGGATAAGAAGGACAGCAAAGACGTCGCGGCCGCCTGGCTGAAGAAGCAGGGCCTCATCAAGTAACGGTGCGCTGGACTTCCCTCGGCGGATCGCTCCGCTCTGGGGCAGCCGCCGCGTCGTGGGGTCGCGGGGAGACGGAGATCTTCGCGCTCCACGACGACGGCGCCTTGTGGGACCGCTACTGGGACGGGGCGCGCTGGCACGAATGGGAATCCCTCGGCGGATCGTTCGCGGGCGAGCCCGCGGCCGCGGCCCGCGATGCCGACCGCATCGACGTGCTCGCGATCGGCAAGGACGGCCTCCTCCGCCATCGCTGGTGGGACGGCACGCGGTGGGTCGACTGGCGCGTCGTCGAAGACGCGCCGCGTGGCGGCCGCGGGGTCTCGTGCGCCTGGAGCGGCGATCGCCTCGACGTGTTCGTGTGGGGCGCCGACGGCGCCGTGCAGTACGCGGACCT
>VBFI01000035.1 GCA_005889275.1 Chloroflexota bacterium
GTTTCGTCGGCCCGCCCGCGCCGGTCCTCGCCGCGCTCGGAAACAAGGTCGAGGCGAAGGAAATCGCCGAGCGCGCGCACGTTCCGGTCCTCCCCGGGTACCGCGGCATCGACCAGAGCGACTCCGCGTTCGCGACGGCCGCCCGCGAGACCGGGTATCCCGTGATGATCAAGCCGGCCGCGGGCGGTGGCGGGATCGGGATGCAGACCGTGCGCGACGAGCGCGAGCTGCGCGACGCCCTCGCTCGCGCGAGGCGCCTCGCGATGGCGGCGTTCGGCGACGAGCGCCTGCTGCTCGAGCGCCTGGTCGAGCGCGCCCGCCACGTCGAGGTCCAGATCCTCGCCGACGAGCACGGCGAGATCCGAAGCGTCGGCGACCGCGATTGCTCGGTGCAGCGCCGGCACCAGAAGATCGTGGAGCGGAGCCCGGCGCCGATCGCCGACGAGGTCCACAAAGGGATCGCCGAGTCGGCGCTAAGGGTCGCCCGGGCCGCGGGGTACGTGAACGCGGGCACGGTCGAATTCCTGGTCGACGACCACGACCGCTTCTCCTTCCTCGAGGTCAACGCCCGGCTTCAGGTCGAGCACCCGGTCACCGAGCTCGTGTTCGGCGTCGATCTCGTCGAGCAGCAGCTGCGGATCGCGCTTGGTGACGCGATTGCCCCGTCGTCACGGGCGCACGGCGTCGCGATCGAGGCCCGCGTCTACGCGGAGGACCCCGCATCCGGGTTCGTTCCCTCGACCGGCCGGCTTCTCCATGTTCATTGGCCCGATGGCGTGAGGATCGACGCGGGGTATGAGGAGGGTGACGTGGTGACGCACCACTACGACCCGCTCCTCGCGAAGATCGTCGCGCACGGCAGCGACCCGCGGACCGCGCTCGGGAAGCTCTCCGGTGCCCTTGCCGCGACCGAGATCCTCGGTGTGCGCACCAACCTCCCCTTCCTGCGAGCCCTGCTTCGTCGTGCCGAGAGCGAGCGGCTCGACACCGAGTTCGTCGAACGCGAGCTCGCGGGTCTGGTGCCCGAGCGACAGCCGGCGCCCGACGAGGGCTACGCGCTCGCCGCCGCGTCGGCCGTGTCGACCGCTCGATCGACGCGCGATCCGTGGACCTCGCTCGGTCCCTGGCGCATCGGTCTGGGCTACACCACGACGGTCGTGCTGCGCGAGGGCGAGCGCGAGCGAGCGATCCGGCTCGAAGGCGCCGGACCGTACCGGTACGGGGATCGTCGCATCGCCGAGTCGAGTGAGCACCATCGCTGGACGATCGACGGCGCGCTGCCCGCCGCGGCGGCGCAGAGCGACGGGACCGTGTGGATCGGCCTGCGCGGAGAGACCTGGGAGCTGGGGACCACGCCACGCGAACGCAGCGTCGAGCAGACCGCGGGCGCCCAGGTCGCGGCGCCGATGCCCGGCGTCGTGATCGCCGTGTCGACCGGAGCCGATCGTCGCGTGCGGCGTGGCGACCTTCTCTTCGTCGTCGAGGCGATGAAGATGGAGCTCCGCGTCGAGGCGCCGGCGGACGGTACCGTCACGCGCGTGCTCGCGCGGGTCGGCCAGCAGGTGAAGCGGGGCGAGCGTCTCGCGGACTTCGCGGCGGACCCGATCTGAGCGCGATCCAACCGGACGACCCGCGACCGTCGCGCCGCGCGCTCGCGGAAGGCTGGCCGGTCCTCGGCACGACCATGATCGTCGGGACCACCTTCGGCGTGGTCGCCCGCCAAGCCGGACTGGAGCCGATCGAGATCGCCGCGATGAGCCTGCTCATCTTCGCGGGTGCCTCGCAGTTCGCGTTCGTCCAGCTGTGGACCGGCGGTGCGCCGGCCGCGCTCATCGTGACGACCGTCCTGTTTCTGAACAGCCGCCACCTCCTCATGGCGACGTCGCTCCGGCCCCACCTGCAGCGGGTCTCGCTGCCGCGGCGGCTCGCCGCGGCGTTCGTCCTCACCGACGAGGCGTTCGCCATGGCGACCGGCTACGTTCGTCGCGGCGGGGTGAGCCTCCGCTATTACGTGACCTTCGCGGTCTCGCTCTACGTGATGTGGAATCTGTCGACGATCGTCGGGCTCGTCGTGGGGAACGCCATCGGCGAGCCGCGGCGCTTCGGAATCGACTTCGCGATCACCGCGACGTTCCTCGCGATCGTCGTCCTCGCGGTGCGCCGGCCGATCGACGCGGCGGTCGCGGTCCTGGCGGCGGCGATCGCCGGCGGTCTCGCTCTCGCCGGGGCCTCGACGGTGGCGGTCATCGGCGGCGGCGCGCTCGCGCCGATCCTCGCCGTGGCGGTGCGGCGATGATCTGGGTCGCGATCGCAGGGTCGGCGCTCGCGACGTATCTCGTGCGCGCTCTCCCCGTCGCGCTCACCGTCCGCGCGCGCCTCCCGCCCGCCGCATCGCGCTATCTCGACGCGCTGCCGATCGCGATCATCGCCGCCCTGGTCGGCCCGGCGGTCATCGCGCCGGCCGGCGCGCTGACGCACGGCGCGGAGCCCGTCGCCGCGAGCCTGGTCGTCGCGGCGGTCGCTTGGCGGCGAAGCCTGCTCGCCGGCGTGATCGTCGGCGTGATCGCGGTGGCGCTGCTGCGCCTTCTCTGATCGGACACCCAGTCGGTGTCAGGACCAGCGTCCTCGGCGGACCACGTCCGCGACGGCACGGTGACCGCGCCCCAGCGACGGCGAGGGTCGATCGGTCGGTTTCGGATAGCCGATCGCGACGACGCCGATGGCCGTGTACTCGTCCGGAACGCCGAAGGTCGCGCGCAGCCTCGCCTGATCGGGAACGCCGAAGAAGACCGCGCCGAGGCCGGCGTCGACAGCGGTGAGCAGCGCGAGCAGCGCGGCCATCCCCGTGTCGATGTCCCAGTACGGCACGGGCCACCGCCGCTCGTCCATGTCGGCCCAGCCCTTGTCGGCCTCGGCGTAACGTCGCAGGTACTGCATCTTGTTCGAGAGGCAGATCACTAGGACCGGCGCGTTGAAGAGATCGGGCCAGCCCCAGTCCGCGCGCCGGTTGGCCGGCCAGAGCGCATCCCAGTAGCGCGCGGTCTCGTCTTTGCCCTCGAGGACGAGGAACCCCCAGCCCTGGCTGAAGCCCGCGGACGGCGCCCGCTGAACGTTCGCGACGATCCGATCGACGACCGCCTTTGGGAGCGGGCGGTCCTGGAAGCTCCGGACCATCTTCCGCTTGCGCACGACCTCCTGGAACTCCATCAGTCCCGCCGGTACGTGTTCCGTTCACGGCGCATGAGACCTGCGTCCACGAGATACCGGCGAAGCGTGGCGTGGTCGCCGTAGACGCGCTGCAACATCTGGTTCACTTCGGCCTCGGCGTAGTCCCGTCCCTCGACGAAGAGGCGCGCGATGTGCCTCAGCACCGCGAGCCTGCGCTCGCCCTTCGCCGGGATCGTCTCGAGACGGCCGTTCCGGAAGTACGGCGCGAGATCCGGCGGACCGTCGAACGAAGCGCGCCGCACGTCGTTTCCCTTGGGCCGCTGCATCCGTGCGACGATACGCGGGCGGTGCCGACCGAGTCCCTGCGCGAAGCGTTACCGAAGCGGATCACGATCGTCGAGGTCGCGCCGCGCGACGGGCTTCAGGCCGAAGAGCGCATTCTCCCGACCGAGGCGAAGCTCCATCTGCTCGAGAGGCTCGCGAACGCGGGGCACACGGTCATCGAGACGACGAGCTTCGTGAGCCCGGCCGCCGTCCCGCAGCTCGCGGATGCCGAAGAGCTCATGCGCCGCCTTCGCCCGCGGCGGGGCGTCCGCTATCCGGTGCTCGTTCCGAACGAGAAGGGCCTCGAGCGCGCCCTCGGGTGCGGCGTCCGTGAGATCGCCATCTTCGCCTCGGCGAGCGAGAGCTACTCGCGAAAGAATCTGGGACGCCCGCGCGAGGAAGCGATCGATGACTATCGCAAGGTCGTCCGGCGCGCGAAGGACGAGGGCCTGCGCGTCCGCGGCTATCTCTCGATGGTCTTCGCCGATCCATGGGACGGTCCGACACCGACCGGCGTCGCGGTCGACGTCGGGCGGCGCCTGCTCGACCTCGGCTGCGACGAGCTCTCGCTCGGCGACACCATCGGCGTGGGCACGGCGGGATCCGTCGTCACGCTGCTCGACGGGTACCGCGCGGCGGGCGTGCGCATAGACCGGCTCGGCATGCACTTCCACGACACCTACGGCCAGGCGCTCGCCAACGCGCTCGCGGCCCTTCTCGAAGGCATCACCGTCTTCGACGCGAGCGCCGGCGGCATCGGCGGGTCGCCGTTCGCGAAGACGGCGGGGGGCAACCTCGCCACCGAGGATCTGGTGTGGATGTGCGGGGGCCTCGGCATCGCGACCGGCGTCGACGTCGAGGCCGTCGCCGGCACGAGCCGCTGGCTCGGCGAGCAGCTCGGTCGGGAGCTGCCGGCGCACGTCGCGCGGGCGCTCGGCGCGGCGAAGCCCGAGTGACTAGCGGGCCGCGGCCCTCCGGAGCTCGGTCCGGCCTTCGCGCTTGCGCTCGCGCACCGCGCTGACGGCGGGGACGCCCGATCCGCGTACGAGCTTGTCGAAGGCGGGCACGTCGTCCTTGGCGATCGCGCGCCATCGCGCGAGCTGCGCGTCGGCACGGCGCGAGAGGTCCTCGAACACCGCCGTCATCGCTTTCGTCGGCGCGAAGTCCGCGCTCCCGACCGCCATCGCCAGCCCGCCGATCTTGAGGTTCAGCTTCGCCGGATAGTTGAGCGTGTCCTGGCGGCTCTTCGCCTTGACCTGGATGAGCTCCTCCTCGACGGCGGACATCTTCTGCTTGAGCGCGGCCGCGGGGCGCTTCAGCCTGCTCGCGCCGCCGCTTCCCTCGGCGCGCTTCTCCCACCCTTCGACCTGGCCGCGCACCTGGCGGATCGCGTTGATCGTCTCGTGGACCTCCGTGAGCTTGTCGCGGATCCGCAGGCGCAGCGCGAACTGCGCGTCGAAGTCCGCCTGTGTCGCCGACACGCGCGGGTCCTTCTGGATCTCGAACGGCGCTTCGTGACGCTCGCCGTCGACCTCGAGGCGCACGCGGTACTGGCCCGGGGCCGCGATCGGCCCCGCGAGCGTCGCCTCGGCCGACTCCCACGTCGGATCGTCCTCGACGCGCGCCGCGTCCGGGTAGCGCATGTTCCACGCGAACCGGTTGAGTCCTTGCTCCTTGGGCACCTTCGGCTCGCGCGCCTTCTTGATCTCCTCGGAGCGCTTCTGCTCCGGGGTGAGCGGCTTCTGCTCCTTCTTCTCCTTCGGCTCTGCCGGCGCGCTGGTGAACTGACGGATCTGCTTGCCCTTCGCGTCGAGGAACGTCGCCTTCACGTCGCCTTCGGGCTTGTCGCGAAGCCAGTAGGAAACGATCACGCCGTCGGGCGGGTTCTGGCCCGCGTCGATGTTGACCTGCGCCTTCTCGCCGGTCTTCCGCTCGACCTGGCGGTACGTGACGATCGTCGCGCCGGTCATGCGGTAGTTCTTGCCGATCTTCGGCGGCTGCGGAAAGCCGAAGTCGGTCCGGAAGCGGATCGTGGGTCGCGGGGTGAAGAGGTGCGCTTTTCCCTTCACGCCGCCGCTCGCGGCGAGCTGACGGATCGGCGAGAGGTCGTCCAGCAGCCAGAACGAGCGGCCGTGCGTCGCGAGCACGAGGTCCGAGTCCTTCACCGTCATGTCGTGGATCGGCACGGCCGGCAGGTTCCCGCCGAGCCGGTGCCATTTCCCGCCGTCGTCGAACGAGACGTAGACCCCGGTCTCGCTCCCCGCGTAGAGGAGGCCGCGCCGCGTCGGATCTTCGCGGATCACCCGCGTGAAGTCGTCGGCACGAATCCCGTTCGTGATCTTCGTCCAGGTCCGACCGTAGTTCGTCGTCTTCCAGAGGTACGGACGGAAGTCGTCGAGCTTGTAGCGGGTCGTCGCGACGAAGGCGACCGCCGGATCGTGCGGTGACGGCTCGATGATCGAGACGAGCGAGAACGGACGGATCGCCGCCGGCGTGACGTTCTTCCAGGTCTTGCCGTCATCCCGCGAGACGTGCAGGAGACCGTCGTCGCTTCCCGCCCAGAGCACGCCGCGCTCGACCGGAGACTCGGCGAACGCGAAGACCGTGCAGTAGTACTCCGCACCGGTGTTGTCCTTGGTGATCGGACCGCCCGATGGACCGAGCTTGCTCTTGTCGTTGCGCGTGAGGTCCGGACTAAGGCGCTCCCAGGTCGTTCCTTCGTCGGTGGTGCGGAAGACGTGGTTTCCGGTGTGGTACAGGACGTTCGGGTCGTGCGGGGAATGCACGGTCGGCGCGGTCCACTGCATGCGGTACTTGAGCGCGCCCGCGCCCTCGCCGGCGCTCGACTCGGGCCACACCATGACGTTGCGCGCCTGACCGGTCCGCCGGTCGTAGCGCGTGAGAATCCCCTGATAGTTGCCCGCGAAGATGACGTTCGGATCGTCCGCGCGTACGGCGATGTAGCCCGCTTCGCCGCCCCCGACGGCGAAGCTGTCGGCGCCGGTGATGCCCGCGATCGCCGCGCGGCTCGGCACGGTCATCGTGGTGTTGTCCTGCTGCGCGCCGTAGATGCGGTACGGCGTCTGGGTGTCGGTGATCACGTGGTAGAACTCCGCGGTCGGCTGGTTGTACACGCTCGACCAGCTCTCGCCGCCGTTGAACGTGACGACCGCGCCGCCGTCGTTCCCGTTGATGATCCGCTTCGGATCGTTCGGGTCGATCCAGAGATCGTGATGGTCGCCGTGCGGGATCGAGAGCTCCCCGAACGTCTTCCCGCCATCGTCCGAGCGCCAGGCCGAGACGTTCAGGACCCAGACCGTCTCGGGGTCGGTGGGATGCGCGTAGATGTGG
>VBFI01000062.1 GCA_005889275.1 Chloroflexota bacterium
CGGACATCGAAGTAGGCCGTGCCCGACGCGTCGCCGGACTCCGTCACGAACTCGCCGGTCAGCCAGAGGTTCAGGTAGTCGTGCGGCAGGCACATCCGGACGGTGCGCGCGTACGCATTCGGCTCGTGGGCGGCTAGCCACGCGATCTTCGGCGCGGTGTAGCCGGGAAGCGGCAGGTTGCCGGTCAGCTCGAGCACGCGCTTGTCGCCGCCGAGCGTTCGCGTCAGCGCGGCGGATTCGACTGCCGTCGTCGTGTCGTTCCAGAGCTTCGCCGGTCGCACGGGCCGATCGCTCGCATCCAGGCACACGAGCCCGTGCTGCTGTCCCGAGACGCCGATGCCACCGATCTCGAACCGCTCGGCGCGCAGGGCATCGCGGACGGCGGCGCGGAGCGCGTCGACCCACCACGCCGGGTCCTGCTCGCGCGTCCCGTCGTCGCGTTCGATCAGCTCATGCGGCGCGCGGCCGACGGCGACGACCGCCCCGGTCACCGCGTCCCGAAGGACGACCTTGGTCGATTGCGTCCCGCAGTCGACGCCGATGAAGACGCGTCGCATCCTTTCGCGCGGCGCCCTGCTCAGTTGTTGACGAGCCCCGCGAAGTACCGACGCGCGAGGGCCCAGGCATCCTTGCCGCAGGTCGAGCCGACGATGCGGCCGGTGAAGTCGTCCGCCTGCACGTGGATGCCGCCGTAGAGTCGCGACTGACCCGCCTGGTCGGCGGCGTCGTAGTACGTCGCCCATTGCAGCGCGATGTCGGAGCTCGGCCCGGCGTCGATCCGGAAAGATGCGGCCTTGACGATCCACTCCGAAAGGCCGCCCGGGAAGTATTCGCTGCCCGTGATCCCGGTCATGACCTCGGCGGCCGCGCGGCTAAACGTGCTGTGACCCGAGATGTATCCCTGGAACGAGGGCGTGACGAACGTCGGCAGCTGATAGGGGATCCACGTCGTTCCGAGGATCCAACCGACGCGCGGGACGCTCTGATCCCCGGGACTACTGCGGCGGTGCCAAGCGCGGACCGCGATCTGGCCCTCTTCCCCCTTGAGAGCGGCCATCGGGCCACCGGCCGCGGTCTTGTCCTTCGTGATGATCTCGATGAGTCCGGGTACAAGTGGCAATCCTTCCTTGTTATAGGCCGCGAGAGCTGGGTCGCTCGACTGCCCAAGACTCGCCAGGTACCGGATCATCGAGATCGGCCGGATGCCGTCGTAGCGACCCTTGAGGCCCCAGGCCGCGATCGCCGCGTCGTGCACGGCGCCGTTGAGGGCGAGGTAGAGCTTCACGTCCCATTGCAGGCGGTCGACGACCGGGCCGGTCCCGCCGACGCGGAGGTCCGGAGCGAGCTGGTCTGAGACCGCGTTCGCGATCACGTTCCAGTGGCCAGGCGGCGTCTCTGAAGTCGGACCGTCCGCCCAGAACTCCGCGATCGCGCGGTAGAAGTCGCCTTGTCGGACGATCTGCGGCGCGTACGACCGACCGCTGAAGGGATTCGCGGGATGACCGTGTCCGTCGTTCGATCCGAGATCGTTGTCACCGAGCGCAGCGGGCGACGTGTCCATCGAGGCATCGCTCGCGGGATCGAGGAGACTGCTGTCGCGGACGACCTCGACGGCCTGGGCTTTGTAAAGCGCCTGGGTCGCGGGGTCCGCGAAGCGCGGCGGCGGGCCCGGATCGATGGGCGCCCCCGATGCGGCGCCGCGCGGGATGGCGAAGGGACTCACGTGTCCCCAATGCGGGCCGACGGCCTGCTGAACGCCGTTCGTCAGTAGGACGCCGTTCTGGCTGATCATGTGTTCGATCTGGAGCGGCTGCCAGCGGTCCGGGTCGGCGAGCGTGATCCCCGGCGTCCCCACGACGAGGGGTGCGTTGACCGGCGTGTACTCCGGAGCGCTGTACCCGTTCAGCTCGTTCGAGCCGTCCGTCTCCTCGATGTCCAGAAGCGCTTTCGCGATCCGGTTGCCGACCGCCGCCGGCGAGTCGCCATCGATACGGCTATCGGCGATGGGAAGGCACAGCGCGTCCATGAGGTCGTCGAATTCACCGAGCGACGCGTCGGCGCCGACCGACTTGATGAACCGCGACGTGAGCACGCGGTACGCCGCGTAGCTGATGGCCTCGTTCCGTGCGCCGCTCGGGTTCGGCGCGTGGAGCTTCTCCCTGAAGAGATAGCCGGAGGCGGTCGGGTCGTAGGCGGCCCAGGCGTCCCACATCGCCACCGAGACGTGGAACAGGTTGCGCGCGTGGACGGGGGGATTCGGCAGGGCGCGTCGGATCGCATCGAGGAGGGCTTCGTCCCAGCGACGCGCGACGGACCAGGTGGGATGAGCGGCGATGGGCGGGCACGTTGGTGCCTGTTCCCACGGACGCGTCGTCGCCAGGACCGCACCGACGACCACGACGACGGCGACAAGCGCCGCCGGTAGGACGCGGACCCGTGCGCGGGCTGGGATCGGTCCAATCACGTTCACGTCGCCGGCCTTCGCCCTTCCCTTCTGCTGAGATGTGAGGCTAGCGGAAGGCCTCGGACCTTTGAGCTCAGCTTCCGCCGGGCGACCACGCGTGGGCGGCGAGGTCACCGCGACGCACGACCGCGAATTGGTTCGCGGCGACGTTCAGCCAGGGTCCCGTCTCGCCATCGGGCCACATCACGCGAACGCCCGCGCCGGCCGCGTCGCCGAGCCCGAAATGGATCCACCCGAGCTGGCCTCCGCCGTGACCGCCACCGATGGTCAGCTCACGACGGACGACGCGTTCGCCGACGCGGACCTCCACCCAGGCCCCGATCGCGTCAACGTTCGGTGGGTCTTCCGAGACGCGGAGCGCGATCCAGTTGCCCATCGCCCGCGCTGTTGCCGCGTCGCCCTTTCCGATGTTTCGCCACAGCCGCACCGGCGCGCCGTAGTTGACCTGGATGAGGTCGAGCAGCCCGTCGAGGTTGAAATCGGCGAGCGCTGCCCCTCGTCCCCGCTCGAAGCTGAGGATGCCGGCGGCATCGGCGGCCTCGTGGAACGTCCCATCCGGTTGCCCGAGGAGAAGATCGCTCGGGTCCCTCAGCGCGTACTCGGGCTGCGCGGTGACGTTGCCTTTGGAGATGAAGAGATCGACGAAACCGTCGTTGTTGACGTCCGCGAACTCGTCGTGCCAGGCGGTGGATGGCCGGGTATCGCCACCGGTGAACGGCTGGGCGGCGTTGACCCCGCGCTTCAGCCCGACGTCGCGATAGGTCGGATGTGACGGGCCGACCGCCAGGGATTGCAGCCGGTTGTCCCCCTGGCTCGTGAGGAAGACCTCCGGATACCCGTCCCCGGTGAGGTCGTAGCTCGCGATCCCCATTCCCTGTACCTGCACGGGCACCCACCCGTCGTCCGCTGTGTAAAGCGACGGCGCCTCATGCGGCCTGACGCGCCAGAGCTGCTCCTGGCCCTCGGTCGGCAGGTAATAGTGTTCGTCGTTGCTCACACGAAGATCCATCCGTCCGGACCGATTCCAGTCGCTGAAGAGCATCGAGAGCGCGCACCAGCTCGGGGTGAGCGGGATCGGTGCGCCGTAGGTCGCCCGGGCGGACGACGGTCGGATGAGCTCGTTGTCGAAGCAGAGATGGTGCGGGTCGTTGCTCGCCGGATTCACGTAGTTCCCAAAGGCGAGCGTCGGTAGCCTCGCTCCGGCCTCCCACGCCGCGCTGAACGCCTTGGTCGCCGAGGTGCCACCGTCGAAACCAAGAGTCTCGTTCGCGCGCTCGAAGCGGCAGTCGCCGATGCCCCGCAGGAGGACGTTGCCACCGTTCCGGAGGACCACGAGGTCCGTGATCCCGTCGCCGTCGATGTCGATGGGATACGCGCCGTTGACCTGCTTCAAGTCCGTCGACGGACCAGGGAGGCGGGTGAAGCGAAGCGCTCCGCCGACCGGGCTGTCGTTCCGATAGAGGGCCGCGGAGTTACTTCCCCCCGCGAGGTACAGGTCGGCCTTCCCGTCGCCGTTGCAATCGAAGGCGGCGACCCCGCCCCCGACCGCGTACTCGAACCCGCCGTCGTACACGTGGTCGATGCCCGCACGAGCCGTCTCGTCGACGAAGCCCGGCGCATCGAAGGCGACCATCGGGGCGGGCCTGGAGAGAAGACCGCCGGCCGCGAGCGCGCTCACGGTGGCGACACACAGCAGCACGACAGCGGCGACGGCGATGACGCGAGACCGGCCGCGTAACGCGGCCACCGCCTGCATCGTCAACGCCCTTCCACAGATCGCGAGTGTCGCGCATCTCGCGAAGACCCGGTCTGACCGGTCGAGCCGGCGGTCCGACGCCGGGGCTGGTTGCTCGTATGTCAGAGAAGAGGGTGATAGCGTGACGTCCGCGCAAGACTTTCGCGCGACCCTCCACAGGGGAAGGAAGGTGTTACCCGATGCGTAGACGCTTGGTCGTCCTTGCGACAGGTCTCACGCTGATCATTTCCGCGTGCGGCGGGGGTGGCGGCGGTGGCGGCGGCGGCGGTGCCGCAACTTCGGCCGCGACGACGTGCACGGTCGGAGTCTCCTGGAACAACTATCAGGAGGAGCGGTGGGCGAAGTGGGACGAGCCCGCGATCAAGGCTGCCATCGCGGCCGGCGGTGGGAAGTACGTCTCCAACGACGCCAAGTCGTCGGCGGAGACCCAGGCGAGCAACGTCGACAACCTGATCTCGCAGGGCGCGAAGGTCGTCGTCATCCTCGCTCAGGACGGCACGGCCATCAAGCCGGCCGTCGCGAAGTCAATTCAGAACGGCGTCCCGGTCATCGCCTACGACCGGCTCATCGAGGACCCGAAGGCTCTTTACATCACCTTCGACAACGTTCTCGTAGGCAAGCTCGAGGCGCAGGCGGTCTTCACGGCGAAGCCGAAGGGCAACTACGCGATCATCAAGGGCAACAAGGCCGACGCCAACGCCGACTTCCTGCGGAGCGGTATGGAGCAGGTCATCGGCGCCGCCGTGAAGTCCGGCGACATCAAGATCGTCGGCGAGACCTACACCGACAACTGGGACCCGGCGAAAGCGCAGACCAACATGGAGCAGATCCTCACGCAGAACCAGAACAAGGTCGATGCCGTTCTCTCGGAGAACGACGGCATGGCCGGTGGCGTGATCGCTGCGCTCACCGCGCAGGGCCTCGCCGGCAAGGTGCCGGTATCCGGTCAGGACGGCGATAAGGCCGCCCTCAACCGCGTCGCGCTCGGCACGCAGACGGTCGACGTCTGGAAGGACGCGCGCCTGCTCGGCAAGACCGCCGGCGACGCGGCGATCCAGCTCTGCAAGAATCCGGACCCGAGCAAGGTCACGGGAACGGCCAAGTTCACGACGCCAGGCAACAACAGCCTGAGCTCGATCCTTCTGACACCGAACCCGATCACGCAGGCCAACTTGAACGACGTCCTCACCGCTGGCTGGGTCACCAAGGCGGATCTGTGCCAGGGCGTACAGACCGGTAAAGTCACCGCCTGCAATTGACACGCTCGCGACCCACGTGACGAAAAGCGCCCCGCCCTCGCTCACGCGGGGCGGGGCGCTTCTTTACATACGCGTATGACGGAGGTCGAAGCAGCGAGCTGATGGGAGTTTCCGTTCCCGGCGAGGCCTCCGCGGAGGGCCAACCCGCCGCGCCGATCCGCTCACTCGTCGATACCGTTCGGTCGGCGTTCGCACCGGTTGCCGGCTTATTGCGCCCGCTCGAGGTCGACACCCGGATGCTTGGTTTGATCGCGGCGCTTGCCGTGATTTGGATCGCCTTCGACGTGCTGTCCGGCGGAACCTTCCTCAGCCCCCGGAACCTCTGGAACCTGTCAGTTCAGAGCGCGTCGATCGGGATCATGGCGACCGGGATGGTGCTGATCATCGTCTCCCGGAACATCGATCTTTCGGTCGGGTCGATGCTCGGCTTTCTCGGATACACGATGGCGATGCTCCAGGCGGTCTGGATCCCGCAGAGCCTCGGGCTCGGATTCGAAAAGCCGTACACGTGGATCGTCACGCTCATCGTTGGCATCGCGCTCGGAGCGCTGATCGGGGGTCTGCAGGGCTTCATCGTCGCGTTCGGCGGTGTCCCCTCGTTCATCGTCACGCTCGGCGGCCTCCTCGTGTGGCGGGGCCTGATCTTCCGGTACGCGCAGGGACAGACGATCGCGCCTCTCGATACGACTTTTCAGATGCTCGGTGGTGGGACGGTGGGCACGCGCGTAGGAGCGCTGGGGGAGTGGCCAAGCTGGGGCCTGGGCGCCGTCATCTGCGTGGCGATCGTCCTTCTACAGATCGCCGCGCGCCGCCGTCGCCGCCGCTACGGCTTTCCGGTACGGCCGATGTGGGCGGAAATCCTTGTCGGCGCGGTCACGTGCGGCGTGGTGCTCGGAACCGTCTGGGTCGCCAACAGTTACCCACTCCCGGTCAACGTCGCGGAACAGGTCGCCGCCGAGAAGGGGATTGCGGTGCCGCCGGGCGGCATTCCGACCGGAGTCGCGTTTCCGGTCGTGATCATGCTCATCGTCACTCTCGTCGTCACCTTTCTCGCCACGCGACGGCGGTTCGGTCGTTACGTCTACGCGATCGGCGGCAACCCCGACGCTGCGGCTCTCGCCGGAATCAACGTGCGGCGGACGATCCTGCTCACCTTCGCGCTCATGGGAAGCCTCGCCGCGGTCAGCGCCGCGGTGCAGACCGCTCGCCTCGACGCCGCGGTGACAAATCTCGGTGTTCAGAACGAGCTCGACGTGATCTCGGCCGCGGTCATCGGGGGAACCTCGTTCTCGGGTGGCATCGGCACGGTCCCCGGCGCGATCCTCGGTGCCGTGGTCATGCAGTCGCTACGCTCAGGCATGGTGCTTTTGCTCGTCGACTCGCCGACCCAGGACATCGTCGTCGGGATCGTGCTCGTCGCGGCGGTCGGCATCGACACGCTCTTCCGCCGGCGGGTGAGCTGATGATCACTCCCACCGCTACGCCGAGCGCGCCGGTGCAGCGCGTTCCGATCGTTGAGATGCGGAGCATCCAAGTGGCCTTCGGCGGTGTCCGCGCCGTCGCGGGCGTGACGATCGATCTCTACCCGGGCGAAGTCGTTGGTGTCGTCGGCGGGAACGGCGCCGGCAAGACCACGCTTATGCGGACGCTGTCCGGAGCGCGTCCTCCCGACGCGGGGCAGATCCTGGTGAACGGTCAGCCGGTCGCGATCGGGAATCCGCGCGATGCGAAGGCGCTCGGCATCGAGACGATCTACCAGACGCTCGCACTCGCGGACAACCTCGACGCGCCCGCCAACGTCTTCCTCGGCCGAGAGCTGACGGGGACCGGCACCCTCAACGATGCGGCGATGGAGTCGGCGACGCGAAAGGTCATTGGCCGGCTCAATCCGAATTTCAAGAACTTCAAGACGCCGGTGCTGCGCCTCTCGGGTGGGCAGCGGCAGGCCGTCGCGATCGCGCGGGCGATTCATTTCAACGCGCGAGCGCTGATCATGGACGAGCCCACCGCCGCCCTCGGTCCCGCGGAGACCGCGCAGGTGCACAACCTCATCAAGCAGCTCAAGAGCGAAGGCATCGGGATCTTCCTCGTAAGCCACGACATCCACGATGTGTTCGATCTGTCCGAGCGGATCAGCGTCATGTACCACGGCAGGCTCGTCGACACCGTGAACAAGAACGACGTGACGACCGACGAAGTCCTCGGGATGATCATCCTGGGAAAGCCGCCGACGAAGCTCACGCGCCAGGAGCTGGCCGAGCTACACGGCTAGGACCGGCGGCCTCCGGCGCGGCCGGCGCGGGAAGCGTCCGCGTCCTTGGGCCCTTCGACGCGGTCCACGGCCCAGATGCGGCGGTTGACCAGGCCCTCGAGAAGCTCCTGCTGTCCGGACCTCGGCCGCGGATCGATCCCGCCGGCCGCGACGCGGCGCTCCAGGTCCGCGAGCGTCACCGAACCCGAGAGGATCGCCGTGCCGAGTTGACCCGACCAACCCGCATAGCGCTCCTCGCGAGGCGCCGCGAGCGTCCCGTGCTCGACCATGTCGGCGGCCGCGAGGAGGGCTTGCGCGAGCGTGTCGATGCCGGCGATGTGGGCGTGGAACAGGTCGCTTCGGCTCACGCTTTGCCGCCGAAGCTTCGCGTCGAAGTTGAAGCCGCCGGCCGTGAGACCACCGGCGGCGAGGATCTCGTGGAGGGCCAGCGACAGCTCGTCGACGGAGTTCGGGAACTGATCGGTGTCCCAGCCATTCTGGTAGTCGCCACGGTTGACGTCGATGCTGCCGAAAGCGCCGAGCGCGATCGCACTCGCGACCTCGTGATGGAAGCTGTGACCTGCCAGCGTCGCGTGGTTGGCCTCGATATTCAGTCGGTACTCGCCAGCCAGATCATGACGCTGCAGAAACCCGACGACGGTCGCGACGTCGTAGTCGTACTGATGCTTCGTCGGTTCCTGCGGCTTCGGCTCGATGAGGAGCGTTCCCGTGAAGCCGATGCGGTGCTTGTGCTCGGCGACGAGCGTCAGGAACCGCGCGAGCTGGGCCTCCTCTCGGGCGAGATCGGTATTGAGCAGCGTCTCGTAGCCTTCGCGCCCGCCCCAGAGCACGTAGTTCGCGCCACCGAGGCGATGGGTGACCTCGAGCATCGTCTTGACCTGGGCGGCGGCATACGCAAACACCTCGGGATCGGGATTCGTCGCGGCGCCCGCGGCGTAGCGGGGGTGTCCGAAGAGGTTCGCCGTACCCCAGAGGAGCCGTGCGCCCATGCGAGCCATGTGTCCTTCGATCCGGTCCACGCTCGTGTCGAGATTGGCTCGCGTCTCGGCGTACGTGCGGACCTCGGGCGCGACATCACGATCGTGGAACGCGAAGAACGGGACGCCGAGCTTCTCGATGAACTCGAACGCCGCGTCGAGCTTCGCATGCGAGGCGGTCCCGGGGTCGACGCCGGGCGTGAGCCACGGGCGATCGAAGGTCCCCACGCCGAAGACATCCGAGCCCGGCCAATTGAACGAGTGCCAGAGGCAGACCGCGATCCGGAGCTGGTCCTCCATTCGCTTGCCCAGCACGACACGGTCGGGCTGGTAGACGGCGAACGAGAGTGGGTCGGACGAGCCTGGTCCGCCGTAGGCGATGCGGCCCGGCACTTCGGAGAAGAAGGCGTCGCCGATCTCGGTCCTCCCGCGCTGCCGGTGCGCCGAGCGCTTGCAGGAGGTTAGCGCACATCGCGACGCGGGCCGCGCGCGCTCGACCCAGCGCCAAATCGTTAGGCTGATCGTCAGTGCCATCCGAGCAGGCCGGGCCGAGCTCACCACTGTCGCGCGTGAGGGCCTCATCCTGGCGCCTCACCCCGCGCGAGACGGAGGTCCTGAGCCTCGTCCGGCGCGGCCTCGAGAACAAGGAGATCGCGGCCGAGCTGCACCTCGCCGAGCAAACGGTCAAGGTGCACGTCTCGGCGCTGCTGCAGAAGTTCGCCGTCCCGAACCGCGCGGCGCTGGCCGAAGCCGGGGCGACCCTTGACCTGACCGGCGAGCTGGGGGTGGACCGCAGCTGGATCCCGCAGTTCTTCCGCGACGCCGAGCCGCAGATCTGCGTGCTCCGAGGCCCCGACCTGCGGTACGAGGCCGCGAACGAGGCATTCATGCGCGCGATCGGGGATCGGCCGGTCATCGGCCTCACGATGCGCGAAGCCTTCCCCGAGCTCGAGGGTCAGGGAATCTACGAGCGCGTCGAGCGCGTCTACCGCAGCGGGGTGCCGGCCATCCAACACGAGCAGCCCGCGAAGTGGGATCGCGGGAAGGGGATCGAGGAGCGATCCGTCGACCTGGTGATCCAGCCGCTGCGGGGTGACGCAGGTGCCGTGAACGGCGTGGTCTCGTTCGCGGTGGACGTGACCGAGGTCGTCGACGAGCGCGGGCAGTCCGATCTCATCGCCGACGAATTCACCGCGGTACTGGATCTCGTCCCCAGCGGCGTCATCGTCGTCGACGACGCCGGACGGATCAGCAACGTGAACCCCGCGGCAAAGCGAATCGCCCGGACGGCTTTCGATCTCGCTCAGCCATTCCCAGAGCGGGGCGCGGCCTCCTATTGGTTGGCTGATGCGTTCGGTCGGCCCCTGGCGCCGAACGACACGCCGGTGGCGCGCGCCCTGCGCGGCGAGACTCTGCTCGCGGCCGACTTCACGTTCACGGCCGGGAGTCCCGCCGAGACCGTCAAGGTCCGCTCCTCCGCGCGGCCGCTCCGGGCCGCGGACGGGCGGATCAGAGGAGCGATCCTGGTCTTCACGGAGATCGATTAGCCGGCTCGGCGCCATGCCGAGCCCACCACTACTGACGTAGGGATGGACGCACGGTCAGGACTCGATATGAACTGATCGTGAGACCAGTCGGCGTGCGACGCGCGCGGAGCCTGAACTCAGGCCAGCTTCGGCTCATTCAGCTCGTGACCCGCGGTCTCGGCAACAAAGAGATCGCAAGCGTCCTCGGCGTCAGCCAGCAGGCGGTGAAGGAGCGGATCTCGGGGCTGCTGCAACGGCTCGGCGCGCCCAATCGCGCGGCGCTGGCTGCGATGGGAGCGCGGACGGCGGTCGTCGGCGCGGTCGGTGGCGGGGCCGATTGGTTGCCCTTCGTGTTTCGCACCGCTCCGATGGCGATCGCGTTCTTGCGGGGACCCGATCACGTCTTCGAGGCGATGAACGACGAGGCCAGGCGCGCCGCGGGATCGCGCGAAGTGCTCGGCAGATCCTTTCACGCGGCTTTCCCTGAAGCGGCCCCGGAGATTTCCCAGCTCCTCGACGAGACGTATGCGCGAGGTGACCCGCGGATCGGTCGGGTCGAGAAAGATTCGCTGAGCGTCTTCGCCTACCGTGTGCCGCCGGTCGAGGGCGAGCTTCCCGGCGTCCTGGTGTTCGCGATCGCGTCGGTCGCCGCGCCGGGCGCGTCGCGCCCTTAGCTTCCGCCGAAGTACACCGCCGGATCGAGGTCGCGGCCGCCCAGCGTTTGCAGGGAGACGACCACGTCATACGGCGCGCGCGCGTCGTAAAACGTTGCCCAGGACGAACGGCCCGCGTCGACGAGGCGGAAGAGCGGGTCGCCGACCACCACGACTCGGCCATCAGCCACGCTGAGCTCGGCGACCGAGCCAAGCGCACCCGGCCGGTAGGTCAGCCGAGCATCGGCGGAGACGATCGTCACGTACGGAAAGAACGGCAGGCTCGGGACGTTCGAGCCAACGCGGACCTCGCCTTCGATGAATTGGTAGAGGCGGATCTCGATGGTGCCGGGGATCGGGGCCGCGAAGCTCAGCCCGGGCGCGCGTGAGGTGATCCCGAGGTAGCCGCGGCCGCCGGAGCGGAAGGGCGTCGCCGAGTAGCGCACCGCCGGGGCCGTTTCGGCGGGCGCCGCCGCCGGCTGTGCCGGGCTTGCCGCCACCGCGACGGCCTGTGGTGTCGCCTGCACCGGGATGGCTACCGGCAGCGAGGGGTCCTCGGACGATGCGGGCCGCGCTCCGGCCACCGGAAGCCCCGTACCGAAGACGATCAGCCGCCCGCCACCGGCGAGGACGCCCGCGGTGATGAGGCACGCGAGCGTCACCGCGGCGAGCCGAACGACGACGCGCTTCACGGCGGTATCTAACGGGGTTCGAATGATGTCGGCACGGGTCGATCCGCGGATATGCTCCCGCCACCGAACGTGAGACGAGCGCTCGCGCTCCTTTTCCTCACCCTCCTGGCATCGGCCCTGGCCGGTGCGCAGGCGGTCGCGGCCACGTCAGTGCCCGCGCGTTACCAGCTCCGCGGTCATCTTCCCGAGCTCGGAGAGCGCCCGACGACGCGGGTCTTCCAGACGCAGGCCGCGTACGACGCCTACCGCGCGAGCCTCGGCGACGCGAACGTGTTCCCGCCGGCGTCCTCGCTCTTCATGAGCTTCGACAAGGACATCCTCGCCCTCTACACGCGCGGCAGCGATACCGGCGGCCGCTGCATCGCGACGGCCGTCAGCGCGACACTCGACGCCGACACCCTGACGACAAATCTGGCGTGGCAGCCGGGGACCTGCGGCGCGCCCCTGAGCGCCCACTATCCCTTCATCCTCGTGGCAATCTCGCGTTCGGCCGGCGATGGCAGCGCCTGGATCCAGCCGAGCCGGTCCGTTTGCGCGGTCGTGGACACGGCCGACACACGCGCGTGCGCCTCCCTCGGCGCGAGCGCGTCAGCGACCCCGAGCGCGGTCGCGACCTCGACCGCGGCCCCGTCACCCTCGCCGACCGCGAGCCCGTCGGCGATCCCGAGCGCGTCACGAACGGTCACTCCGAGCGCGACCTTTACGGGTTCGCAGATCCCGGTCAGCAGCACCGCCGCCGCGACAGCGGCCCCTACACGATCTCAGGTCGCCGCGGCGAGTCCGACCGCCGCGGCGGGCGACACCTCGAGCGGTGGTCCAGACCTGCTCTTCGCCGGCGCGCTCGTCGCGCTCGGTGCCCTGCTCGCGATCGCGCTGATGGCCGCACGGCGCCCGCGCCAGCCGTCCGGGTTCCGTCGCCGCTAGGGGAGCAGCCCCGCGAAGCGCCGCACGAGCTCGATGTAGTCGTCGGAGAGCCGGCGCGTCTCGCGCACGGCATCGGCCAGCGTCGCGGTCTCGATCCGCCCCGCGCGCTGAACCGGCAGCACACCCGACCGACCCGCCTCCACGAGGTCGACCGCGGCGTTCCCGAAACGGGTCGCGCGTAGCCGGTCGATGGCCGTCGGCGAGCCGCCCCGCTGCAGATGGCCCAGAACGACCTGCCGGGCCTCGAGTCCGGTCCGCTGCTCGATGTCCCGCGCGAGGATCGCGCCGATCGCGCGCTGATCCAGGCGTACGTGGCCGAAGGCGTCCCGGTCGACGGCTGTCTCGGCCTCGAGTCCCTTGATCTCCACGGCCTCGGACACGACGACGAGGATGTCGGGGTCTCCCATCGCCCGTCGGCGCTTCATCGTCCGCACGACGTCGTCGCTGGTCACCGGGATCTCCGGGATCAAGATGAGGTCCGCGCCGCCGGCGAGTCCGCCGAACGCGGCGACCCAGCCGGTATCGCGACCCATCGCCTCGACGACGACCACGCGATGGTGCGCGCTCGCGGTCGTCCGCAGACGGTCGAGCGCGTCCGCGACCACGGTGATGGCCGTGTCGAAGCCAATGCAGAACTCGGTCTCCGAAAGGTCGTTGTCGACGGTCTTGGGCACACCGACGACACGGACGCCCTGCTCGTGGAGCCAGTTCGCGACGCCGAGGGTGTCGTTCCCGCCGATGGCGACGAGCGCGTCGAGCTCCGCACGGCGAATGGATCCGAGGACGCCGCGGCGCGAGGCCTCGTCTTTGCGCGGGTCGGTCCGGGAGGTGCCGAGGATCGTGCCACCGTCACCGAGGATGCCGGCGACCTCGCGCACGCCGAGCGGCCGCGGCAGGTTTTCTCCGAGGAGGCCGGCCCAGCCGTCGGCGATACCGAAGACCTCGTGACCGAGCGCGTGCGCGCGCATGACGACGGCGCGGATCGCCGCGTTCAGCCCCGGTGCGTCGCCTCCTCCGGTGAGGACACCGATCCGCACCCTACGTCGGGTGCCTCAGCGACCCCAGCGGCGCCGATGCGTGCGCCATTCGTCGACCCATTCCTTTGGCAGCGGTTCCCTGCCAGAGGCTATCTCCATCGTGACTCCGCCGCCATGCTCGCGCCGGTAATCGATGATGTGGTGGCGCTCGGTGTCCTCGTCCGCTTTGCGGGTGTGCCGCCACATGAGCGCGACGCCGTATGTCGCGACGAGCATCACGACGGCCGTCACCGCGAGCGTGAGCAGCTGGACGTCCATCAGTCCTTGGAGAACCGTTGCTGTCGGGCGAGCGCCTTGTCGAGCTGCTCGGGTGTGAGCGCGTGCATGAGCGCGAGCACCTCGCCGAGGCGGCGCGAGTGGCCGCCCGCCTCGAGGCTCCGCTGCATGGCGAGCGCCTCGGCGAGCTGGTCGTGCGTGAGGATGCCTTCGTCGATGAGGTACTGCCCGAGCGTCTGCACCGCCGGGGGCTCGCCGATCAGCTCGCGAAGCGTCTTGATCAGGTCGATCGGCCCGAACGGCTTCACCAGGTAGTGGGATGCCCCGGCCGCCATGCCTTCCTTGCGGTCGGCGGCGCTGTCGCGAGCGGTGAGCATGATCACCGGGATCGCCCTCGTCGCGGGGTCGGCCTTGAGCTCGCGGCAGACGTCGAACCCGGTGGGCCCCTTGCCTTCCTCGAAGTTCACGTCGAGAAGCACCGCGTTCGGGGGGTCTTTGCGGGCGAGGTTGAGCGCTTCGTTCGCGGTCGCGGCTTCAGCGATCGTCCACCCCTGCGTGGAGAGCGTGATCCGGACCATGTCACGAATGAAGCGGTGGTCGTCGGCGATGAGGATGTCTGCCACCCGATTCTCTGCGGCGGCAAGGCTACCGGCGTCGCCGACCGCTTTACAGCCCTCGTCGCGCCAACATAGACTCGTTCGCAACAACTTCATACGCGTTGCCGGCCAGAGGCGCGGCCACGAGCAGTACCACCGCGGAGGAACGAGCTTCCGCCAGATGCGGTGCGAACGGCGTGACCGCCGAAGTCCCCGATCCGTCTCGGGATCGTGGGCTGGTCCGTTCACCGGAAGGGAGCGGACTGTCGCGACGGGGGAGACTCCGCCGCGAAGCGCTGCCGTGTGACCTTGCTTTCACGAGAGCTCGGTGGCACGTAGCGCACCGGGCTTTTCATTTTTCTGAAGAGCCCGGTGGCCGTCCCGCGTGTGTGGGAGGGTAGCCGTGCCGATCGAGCGTTTTGCGATCATCGACTCGACCCTCCGCGAGGGCGAGCAGTTCTCGAACGCGCACTTCACGACCGCCGAGAAGGTCACGGTGGCCAAGCTCCTCGACGAGTTCGGGGTCGAGTACATCGAGCTGACCTCGCCCGTCGCTTCGCCACAGTCGTTCGAGGACTGCCGCACCATCGCCGCGCTCCCGCTGAAGGCGAAGGTGCTCACGCACGTCCGCTGCCACATGGACGACGCGCGGGTGGCCGTCCAGACGTGCGTCGACGGGATCGACATCCTCTTCGGGACGTCCTCGTTCCTCCGCGAGTTCAGCCACGGAAAGAGCGTCGACGAGATCATCGCGGACGCCGGCGAGGTGATCACCTTCATCCGCGATCACGGCAAGGAGGTCCGCTTCTCGAGCGAAGACAGCTTCCGCTCGACCGAGGGCGACCTACTCAAGGTCTACACCGCCGTGGACAAGATGGGCGTGAACCGGGTCGGGATCGCGGACACCGTCGGGATCGCGACGCCGCGACAGTGCTACGCGCTCGCGGTCGAGCTGCGGCATCACGTTTCCTGCGACATCGAGTTCCACGGGCACAACGACACAGGCTGCGCGATCGCGAACAGCCATTCGATCCTCGAAGGCGGCGCCACGCACATCGACACGAGCGTGCTCGGGATCGGCGAACGCAACGGGATTACGCCGCTCGGCGGCTTCGTGGCGCGGATGTATGCCGACGACCCGGCCGCGATCCGCAAGAAGTACGACCTGCCAAAGCTCCGCGAGCTCGACGAGCTCGTCGCCTCGCTCGTGAAGATCGACATCCCGTACAACGAGTTCGTCACGGGCAAGTACGCGTTCCACCACAAGGCCGGAATGCACACCAAAGCGATCTACCTCAACCCCAACAGCTACGAGATCCTCGACCCGGCCGACTTCGGCCTCGCGCGCACGATCAACGTCGCCCACCGGCTCACCGGAAAGCATGCGATCAACCATCGCGCGAAGGAGCTTGGACTCGACTTCGGCGAAGACGAGCTGAAGCTCATCACGAGAAAGATCAAGACGCTCGCGGACGCGGGCCCGCTCTCCATGGATCAGCTCGACTCGCTGCTGCGTGACTGGGTGGTGGCGTAATGGCAAAGACGCTCGCCGAGAAGATCCTCTCGCGCGTCTCCGGCCGGGATGCCCGTGCCGGGGACCTCGTCATCGCGCCGGTCTCGCGCGTCATGGTCCACGACTCGGTCATCGACGCGGTCATCGCCGGACTCCGTGACCTCGGCAGGGACCGGGTCTGGGACACCTCGCGGGTCGCTGTGTTCGTCGATCACGCCGCGCCCGCGCCCACACCCGTCGTCGCGGACTCGCATCGCGTCCTCCGCGAGTGGGTGCGGCAGCAGGGGATCGCGACGTTCTACGACGCCGGAGAAGGCGTCTGCCACCAGATCATGGTCGAGGAGGGCTACTGCGAAGCGGGCACGGTCATCGTGGGGAGCGATTCGCACTCCAACTCCTATGGCGCGGTGGGCGCCTTCGGCGCGGGGATGGGTGCGACCGACATCGCCGTTGCGCTCGCGCTTGGCCGGACGTGGCTGCGGGTGCCCGAGTCGATCAAGGTCACGTTCACCGGCCGCCCTCGCAAGGGCGTGACGATCAAGGACGCGATCATGCGCGTCGTCCGCGAGATCGGCACGGATGG
Source organism: Chloroflexota bacterium (assembly GCA_005889275.1). Classification (GTDB taxonomy): domain Bacteria; phylum Chloroflexota; class Limnocylindria; order P2-11E; family P2-11E; genus 3-1-20CM-2-70-9. The sequence continues at coordinate 16,469 of VBFI01000062.1, forward strand.
CGCCCGGTACGCCTGCGTCGAATTCCACGGAGCGAGCGCGCTGCCTCAAGGTGATCGGATCACCCTCGCCGGCATGACGACCGAGATGGGCGCGAAGGCCGGGATCGTCGTCGGTACGCCGGAAGCGCCGGACTGGCTCTTCCCCGACCATGGCGCGGCGTACGCGAACGAGGTGCGGATCGATCTCTCGGCGCTGGAGCCGCAGATCGCGGTGCCGCCGCGGGTCGATCAGGTCGTGGACGTCTCCGAGGCGGTCGGTCAGCCGATCGACGTCGTCTTCCTGGGCTCGTGCACCAATGGCCGGCTCGTCGACATGCGCCAGGTCGCCGCGACCCTCCGTGGCCGGCGCATCGCCCCCGAGGTGCGCCTCGAGGTCGTGCCCGCCTCGCGCCGCCAGTTCGAGGACGCGATGGCCGACGGGACGCTCCTCGCGCTGTCGGCGGCGGGGGGCGTGATCGGCAGCTCGGGCTGCGGGCCCTGCCTCGGACGCACCGGTGGGGTGCTCGCGGGCAGCGAGGTCTGTCTCTCGACGGCGAACCGCAACTACCGTGGTCGGATGGGCTCCGCCGACGCGTCGATCTATCTCGGCTCGCCCTATGTCGCGGCGGTGGCGGCGCTCACGGGCGTCATCGACGACCCACGGCCGTACCTCGAGGCGACCGACGAAGAGCTCGACGCGCTCATCGCGCGGCGGCGCGCGGAACGACCCGGGCGCGGCGCGGCGTCGGTCCGCTCGGGCGATCGGTCCCGCGAGCTCATGCTCTCCGCCGCGCGCAGCGGCGTGGCCATGGAGATCGACGATTGAGTAGGGCATGGGTCTTCGGCGACGACCTCGACACCGACCAGATCGTGCCCGGCCGCTACGCGCCGTTCATGGTCGGGCAGGACAAGTTCCACCTGTACGCGTTCTGCGACGCGCGGCCGGGTTTCGCCAAGGAGGTGAGAGCGGGGGACATCCTGGTCGGGGGCGAGAATTTCGGGTGCGGGAGCTCCCGCGAGTACGCGGTCGCCGCGCTCGCGAAGCTGGGCGTCGGCGGGATCGTGGCGAAGAGCTTCGCCCGGATCTTCTTCCGCAACTGCGTCAACCTCGGGATCCCCGTCGTCGAGTCCGACGAGGCGTCCACGCTCGTCCACGACGCTGACGAGGTCGCACTGGATCTCGTGGCCGGCGTGCTGCGAAGTCCTGCCGGCGACGCGCGGCTCCGCCCGGTCGCGCCGTTCGCCCGCGAGATCCTCGACGCGGGGGGCGTCGTCGCGTATCTCCGCGCGCACGGTGACTTCCCCAAGCTCGCGTGAATGGGCCAGTGCCGGCCGATCGCCACTGATCACTCGGCAAGGCTCTCGCGCACCCACGCCGCGACGGTCTCGACCATCCGGGCGCGAGCCGTGGCGGGCGCGAAGTCGTGGTCGCCGCCTTCGATCGTGACGAGCCGATGCGTCACGCGCGCCTGCGAGAGCACCGCGGCGTAGCGTTCCGCGTCCGCGTAGGGGACCTCGGTGTCACGCGATCCCCAGATCAGCAGAACGCGCGCGCGCGTCCGCGACATCTCCGCGACGGGCTTCCATTTCCCGTCGTTCGACCATGCCGTGAATCGCGGCCCGGCCGCCGCGGGGGCGGCGGCGAGGACGGCCGCACGAATTCGCGAGTCGCGCCCCGCCGCGAGGGCGGCGACCGTTCCACCGAACGAGAACCCGACGACGCCGAGGCGCTCGGGCACCCCGGGGTGGGCCTTGAGGAGGCGAACGGCCCCCGCCGCGTCGGCGAGGCCCGACTCGAGCGTCATGCGGGGAGGCTGGTGATCGCGAAACGCGAAGCGCAGCGCGGCGACGCCGGCGTGGGCAAGTCCGGCGCATGTGGCGACGATGTGCGGTTGGTCTGGATCGCCACCGAATCCATGGAGCACGACGCAACCGCCTACGGCCGCCGTCTCCGGGAGATGGAGGACGCCTTCGAGCTCCCCGGACGGGACCGCGAAGGACACGGCCTGGACGGTCACGCCTCTGGCGCGGGCGCCTTCGCCGGAGTTTCCGGCATCGCGAGAAGCTCGAAGACCTTTTGGCGATCCTCGATCTCCGCACGCGTGCTGATGAGCTCGAGCACTTTCTTGCGACCCTTCATCTTTCCCACGAGGATCGCCCCGACAAGCTTCTTCCCGAGGAAGAAGAGCCGTTTGTAGTTCCGCCCCGCGAGGTCGACCTCGACGACCGCTTCCGCGTCGGGCTCTTCCTCGGTGGTCACGCCCATGACCGAGATGTTCGAGTTGAACATCCCCGACGCGTATGTGGGGACCTCGATGTAGGGCTCCTTCGCGCCGAGCATGTTCTTCGCGACGTGGCGGCCGTGATTGAGCGAGTTGTCCCAGGTGCCCATGCGGTGGTGGCGACCGGACACGACGTCGTAGAACTCGGCGACGTCGCCCGCGGCCCACACGTCGGGCATGTTCGTTTCGAGGAACTCGTTGGTGATCACGCCGACGTTCGCCTCGAGGCCCGTGCCCTGGAACACGTCGATGTTCATCGTGAGACCGAGCCCCACTCCGACGATGTCGGCATTCGCGCTGAACTCCTTCGTGCCCGCGACCTTCAGCCGCCCGTTCGATCGCTCGAGGCGATCGATCGCCTCGTCATAGTGGAGGTGCACGCCGGCGTCCTGCGCGAGGAGCGAGATCACCTCACCGCCCTCGCGGTCGAGGGCGCGACGGAGGAACCAGGGGCCGCGCATGAGCCAGTGCGTCTCGAGCCCGCGATGCGCGAACGCTTCGGTGAGCTCGTACCCGATGAAGGACCCACCGAGCACGACCGCCACTTTCGACTCCGGGATCCGCGCGACCATGCCCTTCGCGTCGTCGAAGTACTGGAAGTTGAAGACATAGGGCGCACCGTCGGCGCCCGGAGCGCGGAGCGGGTTGGGCCGGCCGCCGGTCGCGATGAGCAGCCTGTCGTAGGGGATCTCGCCGCCGGGCTCCATGTGCAGCGTCTTCTCGTCGAAGCTCACCTGGTCGACCTTCGTCTCGAGCCGGAGGTCGATGCGGTTCGTCGTGTGCCACTCCTGATCGCGCACGTAGACGCGCTGTTCGAGGAGCACGCCGCGCAGGTAGCGGGGGAGCGAGACCCGGTTGTAGAGGGTGTACGGCTCGTCGTCGATCATGAGGATCTCCGCGGCCGCGTCGAGCTTGCGCAGCTGCTCGGCGGCGTACGTGCCGGCCGCGCCGTTGCCGATGATCACGAAGCGGGTGGGGTGGGTGCTCAGGGCGGTCTCCTCGTCGGTGGTGCGGTTACTCTGCCCGAATGCCGCGCCCCGCGCCGGTGCCCCTCGCACGTGTTCGGAGGGCCTGCCTCTCGTTCCCGGAGACCTCCGAGCGGCTGAGCCATGGCGCACCGAGCTGGTTCGTCCGCGAGAAAACGTGTTTCGTCACCTACATGGATCACCATCACGACGACGGCCGGCTGGCGCTGTGGTGCGCCTCTCCGCCGGGGATGCGCGACGGCCTCGTCCGCGCCGATCCCGAGCGGTACTTCGTCCCGCCGTACGTCGGCACCCGCGGTTGGATCGGCGTTCGCCTCGACCGTGGGCTCGCCTGGGACGACGTGGAGCGGAGCATTCGCGACGCCTATCTCGCGGTCGCGCCGAACAAGCTCGTGGCGGCGCTCGAAGGACCGTAAGGGCTCCGTAGACTTCAGCTGCCGGCGTAGACCAACGGCAGAGTCGACTCCCTTAAGAGGAGTTCAGTGCGGGTTCGAATCCCGCCGCCGGCACTGGCGACGATCCCGTGTGCGGCTACTCGGTCTCCTCGCGCTCCCGTTCCCAGCGCTCGTGCTGCGCGTGCAGCTGCGCGCCGCGGCGGGCCACCCAGTTGCGCACGCGCTCCCGCGCCGCGCGGTCCGCCGGAAGCGGGAGGGAAAGCCGATGGCGATTCGCGCACTCCACGGTCACGCGGTCGCCGCTCACGGCGACCGGGGTCATCGGCAGGCCGCAATTCGCGGGCGTACGAGGACACGACCTGGCAGCCTTCACCCTTCCGCCGAATCGCGACGCGGCTTCGAGGATGCAAACGCTGCATGGCCAACTGACAGGAGCGGACCACGGCCGGATACCGTGCATCCAAGGCAATCTCAAGACGATTGGTCTTAGACACGATCGCTCCGTCCCCGAGATAGAGCCCAAGGAGATATGCATAGTCCGCCCGCCGCGTCGTCAGGTAAGCGAGGGGATCGAAGGCCAAGGCCGCCTCAGCGCGTTGCTTGTAGGGGCCTCGAGGCTTGCCGCGCCGACTTGCGGCCTGTCTCGCGATCCTCGAATCAGTCGCAGCGGTCAGGCCCTTCGCCCAGTTGGGTTTTCCTGTCTTGGAGTGCGCCATGCGTCGGACGCGTTCGTCGGTTGTCGCGGTCAAACCCTTGGCCCAGCCTGGATCGAACCCTGTCCAGGCAGATCGCGCCGGAGATGCTCGGGGCATGCCTGAGACTCAGAGCTGCCGAAGGAGTCGTGTCAATGGAACCTTCGGGGTCTGTGCCGGAGGAGGGACTCGAACCCTCATAGGGCTTGCGCCCAGGCTGATCTTAAGTCAGCTGCGTAAACCGATTTCGCCACTCCGGCATGCGGTAAGAATACGAAAGGGTCAGCGATCGAGCGAGGTCGCACACCTTCTTTCGCGTATCGGGGGTCCGCTACTCGGTCTCCTCGCGCTCCCGTTCCCAGCGCTCGTGCTGCGCGTGCAGCTGCGCGCCGCGGCGGGCCACCCAGTTGCGCACGCGCTCCCGCGCCGCGCGGTCCGCCGGAAGCGGGAGGGAAAGCCGATGGCGATTCGCGCACTCCACGGTCACGCGGTCGCCGCTCACGGCGACCGGGGTCATCGGCAGGCCGCATGGCCCGCGGCAAGCCCAGGGAAAGGACGAATGCTCAACTGATGCGACCGTACGAGCTCATGTACCTCTGTCCCCCAACGCTCGACGAAGAGCGGATCGGCGCGGTCAGCGAGCGGATCCAGCAGACCATCGGCAACCTCGGCGGCAAGATCGAGAAGATCGTGCCGACGGCGAAGCGCCGGCTCGCGTACGAGGTCGCGCACCACCGCGACGGGCAGTACGGGGTCGTCGAGTTCTCGCTTCCGCCCACGCAGGCGCGCGAGCTCGAGCGCACCATCCGCCTCACGGAAGACATCCTCCGCCACCTCGTAGTGAGAAGGGACGAGTGATCGCATGGCATCGGTAAGCAAGATCGTCATCATCGGCAACGTCGGTCGCGACCCGGAGCTCCGGATGACCCCGAACGGTCGGCCGGTATGCGAGTTCAGCGTCGCGGTGAACCGCGTGACCGGGCGCAGCGACGGGGGCGACCGCCAGGAGCAGACCGACTGGTATCGCGTCAGCTGCTGGTCGCAGCTCGCCGAGCGCGCGCAACAGATGATCACGAAGGGCCGCCTCGTCTTCGTCGAGGGCCGGTTCACGCCCCGCACCTACACGGACCGCGAGGGCCGGGAGCGGATGAGCCTCGACATCAGCGCGAACGACTTCCAGATGCTCGATCCGCGGCCGGATCGCTCGGGCACGGCCCCCAGCGACAGTGCCCAGCCCGCGGCACGCGCCGCCGAGGGCGAGAAGTTCGATCCCGACGAGATCCCCTTCTAGGAGCGAGTGATGGCCCAAGAGACTCCGGACCGCTCGGCAGCCCCGCGTCCGCCGTACCGCCCGCGCGAGGGCGGCTCCGGCGATCGGGATCGCGATCGCGATCGTGGAGGCGGCCGCTCCTTCGGTGGACCTCCCGGCATGCGCCGCCCGCGCCGCAAGGTCTGCACGTTCTGCGTCGACAAGGTGCAGCGCATCGACTACAAGGACGTCGGCCGGATCCGCCGCTACATCAGTGACCGCGGCAAGATCGATCCGCGACGCAAGAGCGGCACCTGCGCGAAGCACCAGCGGATGCTCACGACGGCGCTCAAGCGCGCACGCCTTATGGCCATGCTTCCGTACACCGCGGAGCATGTCCGTGGGCTGATGTCGCCGCAGGCGCGAGCGATGGCCGGCGGGCCGCCGCCGCCGAAGCCCGAACGACCGCCGTACCGTCCGGTCGGGGAGTTCCGTCCAGCGGGCGGGCCGCCGCGGCCCGCGGCTCCGCCGCCCGTGCCGGCGCAGCCTGCCGCACCCGCGAACGCGCCGGCGGAGACCCCGAGCTCGAGCTAGCCGGGCAGCGTGAGGGCGGGCAGCGTGCCGCCGGCGAGCAGGTAGGGCAGGCCGACCGCCGCGACGACCATCAGGAGGATCACGAGGACCGAGGCGGTCGTGTGTCCGCCGCCTCGCCGCCACACCTGTCCCGCCGCGGCGCCCGCGATGAGCCCCCCGCCGACGATCGTGCCGATGAGCGGGACCACCCCGAGCGCGACACCGACGACGTAGAGCAGGAGGATGACGATCCCTGGCGGGCGCATGCGCTCGGAGCGCAGCGCGAGATAGATCGCGCCGGCGACGAGCGCGACTGGCAGGACGAACACAGCGCCGCTCAAGAGAAGCCCGGGGATCGCGTTCGCGAGCGTCGACCCGGGACCCTGCGGGTAAAGCAGGACGTCGATCGGTGCGACGAAGCCGACGCCGAGCCAGAGCCCCGCGATGTACGACGGTCCGTAGTGCTCGGCCGCGACCGTGAGACCCGCGATCACGAGGCCCCATACGAGCCCGGCGATGAAGCTCATGCGCAGATGCTAGCCAGCGTTTCTTACCGTGTCGGAGAGGGGGTCGGCGTCCGGAGGCCGCTGGGAAGCGGCAGTGCGGTCCGCACCGGCGTCGGCGCGACCGTCGCCGGTGCCGTGATCGACGGCGTGATCGGCTCGCCGATGTGGCTGTACTTGAGATCGAACCCGATCTCGAAGGATGCCTTCGCGGGCGACGCAGTCGCGCCGGTGGCGATGGGCAGCCCGAGGTCGCCCTCGATGTCGAACGAGAGCTTCACCAGCTGGCGCACGATCTGGTTGTCGTCGACGCGGATCCAGACCTCGCCGCTCCCGCTCGGGTTCGTTGGCCTGAAGGACGACGACGCCGCGGCCGCGCTCATCTTCTCGACGAGCTTCGTCGTGTCGGCGGTGTATGAGAGGTGCCTCGTCTTCCGTCCGTCGACGTCGGGGCGATCGACCTCCTTCACGTTGAGCACCGCGGACAGGTCGGCCTGGCCGAGCGGATCGAGCATGCCGCCCTGGGTCGGGTCGTTCGCGGCCGCCTCGTGCCAGCCACCAGATGGGCTGCTCGTGTCTTTGCTGTAGGTCTTCCCGGCAACCGTGATGGATTCCGCGGTCACGTCCTGCCCAAACAAGTTGAGCTGAATGTTCAGCCGCGCCTTGTCGGGGACCTCGGCGTCGCCGCTCATCTTGAAGTCGAACGTGAAGCTGAAGCCGCCCTTCAACGCGAAGCTGCCGGTGCCGTCGAGGTGGGTCGTCTTCGCGGCCTTGAGGTTGGTATTCGCCTTCTGGAGGAGATCGGCGGGGGCGGGCTCCAGCAACGCGGCGACCTGCCCGCACGCGAGCGCAATCGAGGCAACCACCACGAGACCAAGCACACGTATCCGCATCGGGACGTGACTATGTGCCGGGCGCATCAGCCGTCCGGCCTCAGCGACGTGTCAGTTCCGGTATCGGCGGGGTTTTGCCCGGCGCGAACCACGACGAGAAGATCGGATACCGGTTGCCGCGCGCGATCTAGGTGATGACCATGCAGGGCGCGGCGCGATCACAGAGCCAGTGGACGGTCTCGATATTGTCCGGGGCGACCATCTCGTTCAGCGCCCGAAGGCGGGCGTCCGGGTCGGGGCCCAGCACGAAGGCCGGGTCGGGATCCATGAAGAACCGGCTCGCGTCGATCTTGATCGCGCCCAACGCGGTGGACGCGGTGGCGACGAGCAGGGCAACCGCGAGGACGAGCGCCGCGACGATCCGCTTCATTTCTGACCTCCTTCGTGTCGGAGGTCACGCTACGTCCCGCGCGGTTGCGCCTCGACCGCCCCGCTCACGTGGCGGTCGTTCTCCTGCTTCCATTCCGCGTGTATCGCCGGCGTCACTCGGTGCTCGCGCGCGAGAAGCTAGGCCGTTTTCTGCTCGTGCAGGGCCTTCTTGTCGATCTTCAGGATCGTCTGGTCCTTCGCCGGGATCGTGAACGGGATCACGCCTGGAATGAGCCACTCGGTCCACATCTTGTCGACCTCGGCCTGGAAGTGCTCCACGTCCTCGTCGGCGAAATGGGCGAACCGGCCCTGGCGCTTGAGGTACTCGTACACGGGCTTGCGCTTCTTGCGTCCTTCGGCGATCTGCCGCGTCGGACCGGTCAGGTTGCACACCCCGTCCATGACCTCGTAGAGCGGCCAGATCCCGCACTCCACGGCGAGATGTCCGAGCTCCTGGCTGTACTGCGGGTGGTAGTCCCAGCCCTTCGGGCACGGATCGAGGGTGTGCACGAACGTCGGGCCGCCGAGCTCGAGCGCCTTGCGGATCTTGTTCATGAGATCCACCGCGTACGCGGCGCAGCCGGCGGCGATGTACCGCGACTCGGGATGACCCGCGGCGAGCATGCCCGGCACGTTCTTCTTCCAGCGGGTGTGCATGAGGCGCTTCTTCGTCCCTGACGGCGAAAACGTCGTGACCGCGCCGTACGGGGTTTGGCTCGAGAGCTGAATGTCCGTGTTCGCGTAGCTCTCGTTGTCGTACAGCAGGACGAGGCAGTTGTAGTCCTTGTGCGTGAGGGTCGCCGAGATCGCGCCGATGCCCATGTCCGCGCCGCCGCCGTCGCCGCAGAACGCGATCACGTTGATCTTCTCGTTCTTCAGCTTCCCTTTGCGCATGAGCACCTTGAGCCCGGCGGCCGTGCCGAGGGCCGCCGAGCCGGACGCGCCGAGTTGGGTGTGCATCCACGGGACGACCCAGGGGGTCGTGTAGTAGGTCGTGTTCGCGACGTACATGCAGCCCGTCGAGCCGAGCACGATCGTGCGTGGACCGGACGCTTTGACCATGTGCCGCATCACCAGGGCGGACTCGCAGCCCTGGCAGGTGCGATGGCCGGAGACGAACAGCTCGTCGTACGGGACGTCCTTGACGCCTTTGATCTGGGGAAGGGTCGTCGTTTCGACTGCCATCTCTGCCTCCTAGCTTCGCACGCCGATCCAGTGACAGATGTCACCGGACTTGATGTCGCTCGCGGCCGCGATGGTCTTCTCGAAGATCTCCTGCGCCATCGGCTGCTCGATCTCGCGGCCGCCCAGGCCGGCGATGAAGCCGACGACCGTCGGTCGCTTCTCCTGCGAGTAGAGCGCCGAGCGCACCTCGTTGTAGAGCACGCCGCCGTAGTACGGCGACCCGAACGAATAGTCGCGGTCGATCACGCCCACCGCCTTGAAGCGGGTCAGGCACTTGGTGATCTCCTCCGTCGCGAAGGGACGGAACCACTTCAGGCGAACGAGGCCGACCTTGTGTCCTTCCTTGCGCAGACGGCGGATCGCCACCTTCATCGGGAGCGCGAGCGTGCCCTGCCCGAAGAAGACGATGTCCGCGTCCTCGGTCATGTACTCGTCGATGAACGGGCTCGCGCCGCCTCGGCCGAAGAGCTTCTTGAAGTCCGCGTGCGCCTCGCGGATGACGGTCTGCGCCTGGCGCATGGCCTGGTCGTTCTGCATCCGGATCTCCATGAGCCAGTCCTGGTCCACCTGGGGCGCGATGGTGATCGGGTTGTCCGGGTGGAGGAGCCGGTCGCCGAGATCGAACCGGGGCAGGAACTTGTCCACGGCGGCCTGCGTCGGGATCTTCACGATCTGCTGCGAGTGGGTGAGGAACGCGCCGTCCAGGCCAATCGCGACGGGGAGCGACACGCGCTTGTCCTCACCGACGCGCCAGGCCATGAGCGCGAGGTCCATCGCCTCCTGCGCCGTCTCCGCCCAGGGGAGGAGCCAGCCGAGGTCACGGACCGCGAGCGAGTCGTTGTGCTCGGTCCCGAACGCGCCCGGGTCGTCGAGGGCGCGGTTGCCGCAGATCGCCACGACCGGAAGGCGAAGCCCGGCCGTCACCGCGATCGCCTCGAAGGCGTAGAACCAGCCGACGCCGGAGCTTCCGACGAAGACGCGCGAGCCGACGGCGCAGGCGTGCTTCACGATCTCGAACTGGCTGTGCTCGCCGTCCGCGACGATGTACTCGACGTCCATCTTCCCGTTCGCGATGAGCTTGGCCGCGGCCTGCATCACACCGTCGTACGGACGGATCGGGTAGGCGGCCATGACGTCCACGTCGGCGAGGCGGATGGCTTCGGCGATGGCCTCGCAGCCCGTCGCGAGCTGCTCCGTCTCGACGTCGGAGTGTTCGCGCTCCTTGACCTGGACTGCCATCAGTCGTCACCTCCGGTCGACGTCGTGGGGTTCGCCGCGGGGTTCGCGTTCTCGGCGGCGGTCGAGGCGTGCGCGACGCGCTTCGGATCGGCGGGCACGCCGCTCTTCTGCTCGAACCACTTGTTGTACGCGTCGTGGTCGGTCTTCCAAAGCTGCCACTTGTCTTTGTTGTCCTCGAACTTCAGCTCGTCGACCATGACGATGCAGTCCTTGACCGGGCACACCTGCGCACAGATCCCGCAGCCGATGCACGCCTCGTACACGACCTCGTAGTGGCCCTCGGGCGTGACCTCGAAACACTCGTCCGGACAGTCGAGCCAGCACATCGTGCACTTGATGCAGGTGTCGAAGTTCACGACCGGGCGAAGCGTGCGCGCGGTGTATTTCTTGTACTGCGGGTTGCGCTCGCCGGGCTTGCGCGCGTCGACGACGATGCCGGGTCGCATCGTCGTCCAGCCGGGCTTGGCGAACTGGAGCTTCTCGTGGCCGCTCGTTCCTTCGCCGGCCTTCACCGCGCGGAGCAGCGCCCCGTCGTAGCCGTATTGCGCGGACTGGACCGCGGCCTCGTCCTTGGTCTGCTCCTTGATCAGCGCCTTCACGTCGTCGAGGCGGACCCAGTCCGGCACGACCTTCGCGAGGGCGCCGAGCACGCGGTAATCGGTGTGGTCGTCCTTGAACACCCAGAGGCCGGCGAAGGATGCCGCGCCCGGGACGCAGCCCATGGTGTACGGGCGCTCCGCCTTGTCCGTCTGCGCGAGCACCTCCTCGGGCGCCTTCTCGCTGGTCACCAGGAGGAAGCCATCCTTGCGGATCGGCTTCCAGATCGGCTGGCGACCGTACCAGGCCCACGACTCGACGCCCTTCACGAGCGTGTCGTCGACCGCGATCGAGACGTCCACGACGGCGGGTTCGTACTTCGCCATCGATGCCTCGAGCTCGAGATCGTTCACGGCGACGACGGCGAACTGCTTCGCCGGCACGCCGTTGCGCTCGGGGGAGTCGCCGTACCGCGCGAATGCCGTGCCGGTGTGGCCGCGCTTGCGGGCCGCCAGCACGATCGAACGGCAGATGCGCTGCGCGAGCGTCTTCTGGAAGATGCCGCGGTAGACGACCTCGACCGTGATCGAGGTCTCCTTCGGCTCGCTCATGCCTTGCTCCCTCCGATCAGGCGAAGGATCTCTTCGCCGACCGCCTTGATGTGGTCCGCTGCCGCGCGTCGCGCCGCATCGGGATCGTGCGCGGTGAGCGCGCTCAGGACCCGACGATGCGCGTCGAGCGACGCGTGCGCCCGCGTGTTCGTCTGCAGCCATTGCTCGCGCGACTCGCGGAGAACGTCCCACACGACACCGAGGAGCGTCGTGAGGAGCTCGTTCCGCGATGCCTCGCCGATGAGCTCGTGGAAGCGGGTGTCCTCGTCCACGTAAGACTCTCCGGCGGCGACTTTGTGCTCCTGCTGCGCGAAGATCTCCCCGAGCTCGGCGAGCTCCGTCTGGGTGACGCGCTCGGCGGCGAGCGCGGCGATCGCCGGCTCGATCAGCCCGCGGAACTCGATGACGTCGGCGAGCGAATGCCCGCGCGCCATGAGGTTCGTGAGCGGCCGCGCGAGGTCATCCGGCGAGGTCTGACGGACAAAGGTGCCACCGCCGGCGCGCGTCTCGACGACCCCGAGAAGCTCGAGCGTGCGCAGCGCCTCGCGGACCGAGGCACGCGAGACCTGGAACTGCTCGGCGAGCTGCCGCTCCGGCGGTAGCTGGTCGCCCGGCCTCAGGTCGCCGCGCTCGAGGAGTCCCTCGATCTGCTCGACGATGCCCTGGTAGAGGCGGCTGCGGCGAATCGGCTCGATGACTGTCAGCGCCGGTCCTCCAGGCGTCCGCTGTCGCGGAACGCGCCAGCATCCGTGCTCTGGTCAGGTGGTCAGACCAGGCGGCGGCAAGAGTAGTGCGTCGGAGGAGAGCACGTCAAACCGCACTAAGTGGGAGGTGGCCCATGAAGCCGGTAGAAGTGCCAGGCGAGCGGATCGCCTCAGCGGGCGCCGCTGCGCTCGGTCTCGCGAATGTCGCGTATCAGGCCGCGCTGACGTACCGCCCGACCCCGGATGCGGTCCTAGCGGTCGCGGGCGCGCTCGCCCCGACCCTCGCCATCCTCGTCGCGTGGTGGGCGCCCGGCCGGGCGCTCCGCCTCTCGATGCTCGTCGTCGCCATGCTGCTCGAGCTTCCCGCCTTGGTGATCGCCGGCAGCGCGCTCGCGTTCGCCGTCGAGGTGCTGCTCGTCACTGCCGTGCTCGCAACCCAGTCGCGCCCAGCGCGCCCGCAGAACCCGCGGCGACTCTCGATCGTTCTCTGAGCCGAGAGCCCCCTCCAGAGACGATCGGAGGGGGCTAGGCTCTGGCCGGCCGATTTCGGCCGGGGGAGGACACGATGAACGCACGAGTAACGAGGTTCGAGGGCTCGCCGAGTGACCTCGACAAAGGCATCAAGCTGATCAAGGACACGATCATGCCATCCGCGAAAAAAATGAGCGGTTTCAAGAATGGCTATTGGTTCATCGACCGCGCCAGTGGAAAGGGCATGGCCGTCACGCTGTTCGACAACGAGGCGTCCATGCGAGGGTCTGAGACCGCGGCCGAGGAATCGCGTGCGCAGGCGACCCAGGCCGGATTTCGGATGATCGGCGTCGAACGATATGAGGTCGTCGCCCAGACCTAGGACGTGCGCGCGCTGATCTTCGATCTCGACGGAACCCTCATCGACACGGTCTACGCGCACGTCTTCGCCTGGCAGCGCGCGCTCGCGGAATCCGGACTCGCGATCGACGGTTGGAAGATCCACCGGCGCATCGGCATGAGTGGCGGCCTCTTCACCCGCGCCGTCGCGCGCGAGATCGGGAAACCGCTCTCGGACGAGGACGCGGCGCGTATCCAGTCCCGACACGGCGCGCTCTTCCGCGAGCTGCTGCCGGAGCGCCGGCCGCTGCCCGGCGCGATCGACCTGCTCAGGCACCTCCGTGAGGAGCACATCCCGCACGGCATCGCGACCTCCGGACGACATCCTGAGATCGACGCGTCGTTGACCGCGCTCGGGGTCCCCGCGGGGACGGTGGTCATCGATCGCGGCGACGTCCTCCGCGCGAAGCCGGAGCCCGATCTCTTCCTCAAATGTCAGGAGGAGATCGGCGTCGAGATCCGGGACTGCTATGTCGTCGGGGACGCGGTGTGGGATCTGCTCGCCGCGCGGCGAGCCGGCATGCTGAGCGTCGGGATCCTCGCCGGTGGCTACGGCTGGGACGAGCTGATCGCCGCCGGCGCCTTCCGCGTCTACCGCGATCCAGCGGATCTGCACCGGTCGCTCGACGAGCTCGGGATCATCTGACGATTCAGGCCGCCGCGTCGGCCTGACCGGCCATGAGGAGGCCAAGTCGCTCCTCGGTCGCGGCCGACGCGTCAAGCGTGGCGACGATCCGTCCCTCGAACATCACCGCGATCCGATCGGACAAGGCTCGGATCTCGTCGAGCTCGCTCGAGATCAGGAGGATCGCGGCGCCGTGGGCGCGCTGCTCGAGGAGCCGCTCGTGCACGTACTCGGTCGCGGCGATGTCGAGGCCGCGCGTCGGCTGCGAGACGACGATGAGCTTCGGCTGTTCGGAGAGCTCGCGCCCGAGCACGACCTTCTGCTGGTTCCCGCCTGAGAGGTTCCCGACGATGGCGCGCGGGTTCGGGGGGCGCACGTCGTACTCGGCGGCGAGGCGGCCACCGGCGCGAAGGATCGCCGCCGGGTCGAGCGCGCCGTGCACCGCGTAGGGCGGCCGATCCTGCTTTCCGAGAATGAAGTCGTCGGCCACGGTGAACGCGAGCACGAGGCCCTCGAGGTGGCGGTCCTCGGGCACGTACGCGACCCCGCGTGCGCGCGTGCGCTTGGGGTCGTCGCGGGAGATGTCGACCCCCCCGATGAGGATCGAACCGGCGGTCGGCTCGCGCAGACCGAGGATGGTCTGAGCGAGCTCGCTCTGGCCGTTCCCGCCGACGCCGGCGATCCCCAGGATCTCGCCCGCCCTGACTTCGAAGTCGACGCCCTGGAGCGCCGCGGCGCCGCGGTCGCTCCTCGCCTCGAGCCCGCGCACGGCAAGGATCACTTCATTCCCCGGCGGCGTGGTGCGCTCCATGATGTCGTGCAGCTCGCGGCCGACCATCGCGCGCGCGATCTCCGACGGGTTCGTGTTCTTCGTGACGAGCTCCCCGGCGTTCCGCCCGGCGCGGAGAACGGTGATCCGGTCGGTGACGGCCATGACCTCACGCAGCTTGTGGGTGATGAGGATGAGCGTCTTGCCCTCGTCGCGGAGCGTCCGCACGATGCCGAAGAGCTCGTCCACCTCGAGCGGTGTGAGGACGGCCGTGGGCTCGTCGAAGATGAGCAGCTCGGAGCCGCGGTAGAGCACCTTCAGGATCTCCACGCGCTGCTGGAGGCCGAGCGGGATGTCCTCGATGCGCGCGGCGACGTCGACCTCGATGTGAAACCGCGCCTCGAGCTCGTGGACGCGGCGCTCGATCGCGGCGTGGTCCAGGAGCGGACCCCCGCGCTCGTCGCCGAGCACCACGTTCTCGGCGACGCTCAGCGGCGGCACGAGCATGAAGTGCTGGTGGATCATGCCAATGCCGAGCGCGATCGCGTCCCGTGGCCCGCCGATCCTCACCTCGCGCCCGCGGATGCGGATGGCGCCCGCGTCGGGGCGGTACAGGCCGTAGAGGACGTTCATGAGCGTGGACTTGCCGGCGCCGTTCTCGCCGACGAGGGCGTGGATCTCGCCTTCCCGGACGGTGAGGTCGACGCCGCGGAGGGCGTGGAGATCACCGAAGCGCTTCTCGATGCCCCGCATCTCGAGGAGGGGCGCCTTCTCCGCGGCGACGGCCGTGGCGAGCGCTCCGCGCTCACGCTCGGGTCGTGGCTCGAGGGTCATGCGTGGCCCTCCGCCTCGTAGGGCAGCCCATCCGCCGCGGGAGGGCGGGAACGACCGACGAATCCGGCGACCGCGAGGATCGTGAGCACGTAGGGCAGCGTCGAGAGCAGCTGAACGGGCACGCGGACGTCCCCGATCGACGCACCCTGCAGCGACACTGAGAGCGCGGTCCCGTATCCGAAGATGAGCGAGGCGATGAAGGCGCCGACGGGCGTCCAGCGCCCGAAGATCATCGCCGCCAGGCCGATGAAGCCTCGCCCGCCGGTCATGCCGTCGGTGAACGAATGCGCCACCGAGAGCGAGAGGTACGCGCCCCCGATCGCCGCGAGCGTTCCCGAGGCGAGGACCGCCCAGTACCGCGTCTCGCGCACCGCGATGCCGAGCGTATCGGCCGCGCGCGGATGCTCGCCGACCGCGCGGAGGCGAAGACCCGGGACCGTCCGGAAGAGAAAGAGCTGGAGCACGATCACCAGGCCGAACGTCACCCAGACGATGGCGTTCTGCCGGCCGAGGACGTCGCCGACGAAGGGAATCGCGGCGATGGGCCCGAGCTCCAGGGCGGGGACGCCGGCGAGGTCGGCCGGCGTGCCCGTGTTGCCGTAGAACT
>VBFI01000036.1 GCA_005889275.1 Chloroflexota bacterium
CCCGAGATCGGGAGCGCCTGCATCACCGTGAGCGGCGCGTCGCTCGTCCCCGGCGGCAGGTCGACGATGAGGTAGTCGAGCTCACCCCACTGGACGTCGCTGAAGAACTGGCGGATCGCGCCCGAGACCATCGGTCCCCGCCAGATCACGGCGTCGCCTTCGTCGGGCAGCAGCAGGTTCATCGACATGATCGGGATGCCCCCGCGGGAGAGCGGCGGAACGAGCGACTTCCCATCGGCCGCGACCGGCGGCTTCTCGCGAACTCCGAACATCCGCGGTATGGAGGGTCCGGTGATGTCCCCGTCGAGCACGCCGACGCGAAACCCGCGCCGCTTGAGGCCGACGGCCAGGAGACCGGCGACGAGCGACTTCCCCACTCCGCCCTTCCCCGACATGACCGCGATGACGTGCTTCACGCCCTTCTGCTCCGCCATGCCGCGCATCTTCATTCCACCCGGCGCCGCCGTCGCGTTCGCCGCGGGCAGATTGTCGGGAAGCTTGCCGCTCTCGGCGAACGAGTTGAGGTCGCGCATCAGGTCTTCGAGGCTCACCCGTCCACCACCGTGACCGGTCGCGCCGGCGCGGATCGTCTCGCTCTTGGAGATCGCGCACGACGCGCACGAAAGCCCGTAGCGCGCGAAGATCCGCGCGCTGTCAGGCCAGCGGTCGACGACGCTCGAGATGGTCATCTCAGGGGTGATCTGCGCCACGGGGAGAGCCTCCAATGAGCGAGGGGCGGTGCTTGCTCGCATCTCGATTGTACCGTTGCGGAGCGTGAATCAAACCGACTCCGCGCGCACCCGTCTCGCCATCGCCCTCGCCCTGGCGGCGGTCGTCTTCGTGATCGAGGCGGCCGCGTCGATCTTCGCGAACAGCCTGGCGCTCCTCGCCGAGGCGTTCCACGTCCTGATCGACCTCGTCGCCCTCGGGATCGCGTTCGTCGCGGTCTGGCTCGCGGCTCGGCCGCCGACCGAGCGCCGGAGCTTCGGGCTGCTCCGCCTGGAGATCCTCGCGACGGTTCTGAACACCGTCCTGTTGCTCGTCGTCGCGACCATCGTTCTCATCGAGGGGCTGCGGAGATTCTCAGAGCCCTTCTCCGTCGACAGCCGCCTCGTGCTCGCCGCCGCCTCGGTCGGTCTCGCAAGCAACCTCGTGTCGGTGTTCCTGCTCCGGAACGCGCACCGCTCGCTCGTCGTCCGCGCCGCGTACCTCGACGTGGTCTCCGATCTCGTCGGGTCTGCCGCGGTGATCGCGTCGGCCCTCGCGGCGATCGTGTTCGCGCGGCTCCTCGCCGACACGTTCGCGGCCTTCCTGGTCGTCGCGCTCATCGTGCCGCGCGCGTGGTCGCTACTGCGGGAGGCACTCGACGTGCTGCTCGAGGCCACGCCGCGCGATGTCGAGGTCGACGAGATCCGCCGGCACATCGCGGCGTGCGCCGGTGTGCGCGAGCTCCACGATCTGCACGTCTGGACGATCACCAGCGGCGTGAACGTGCTCTCGGCGCACGTCGTCGTCGCGCCCGACGCCGATCACGAGGCGGTGCTCGACGATCTGCAGCGCTGTCTCTCCGGCGACTTCGCGATCGAGCACCTCACGTTCCAGCTCGAGACCGAGGGGCGTGAGCGCGCGGAGCGCGCGAGCCACCGCTAGCGCCGCCGGCGGCGGCAGCTCTCGCAGAGCCCGTAGAAATCGAGCGCGGCGTGATCGACCTGGAAGTCGTGGCGCCTGCCGACGGCCGCGAGCATCGGCGCGACGACGTCCTCGGCGACATCGAAGACGCGCTGGCAGCTCGTGCAGACGAGGTGGTGGTGATGCTCGGCGTCGCACGCGATGTACGCCGAGACGTGGCCTTCGCGCTCGAAGCGGCTCGCCATCCCGTCCTCGACCTGCTGCTCGAGCGCTCGGTACACCGTCGCGCGCCCGATCGTCGGATGCGTCGAGCGGATGCGCTCGTAGAGCTCCTGCGCCGAAAGCGCTCGTCTCGCCGAGGCGAGCGCCTCCGCGACGAGAACCCGCTGCTGGGTCCGGCGGCGGCCACCCGCGGCGAGGCGGCTTGGGATCGATGCGGCGGGCATACGGCCAGCATAGGAGCCGGCGCTCTATTTGACACTCAGTCTCATCTGTCCTACGTTGAGACCGAATCTCATATTCGGAGGCGGCGCCATGCGCGGGGTCCTGCAGGGGTGGCTGCTACTCGTTCTCTCGATCACCCTGGGTGCCTGCGCGGCTCCCGCCGCGACGATCCCCAGCGGCGGCCCGGCGATCCAGGTTCTCGGGACGGAGAACTTTTACGCGGACTTGCTCGCGCAGATCGGGGGCGAGCGGGTGACTGCGTCGAGCATCCTCAACGATCCGAGCGCCGACCCGCACGAGTACGAGGCGAGCCCCGCCGCGGCGAAGCTCGTCGCCGACAGCAAGCTCGTGATCGTGAACGGGATCGGCTACGACGACTTCATGGACAAGCTCCTCGGAGCGGCGACGAGGCCTGACCGTGTCGTCATCAACGTGCAGGACATCTCTGACAAGGTCGGCGCGCTCAAGACGAAGTACGCGGGATCGCCGGTCGCGTTCACCGAGAACGTCGCCGGATATCTCACGGACGCGATCGGGCTCAAGGTGCTCACGCCTCCCGCGTTCATGGAAGCGATCGAGTCGGGCACCGACCCGGCGCCCGCCGACGTCGCCGCGGAGCGCGACCTCATCACTGGGAGGAAGGTGAAGGTCCTGCTCTACAACAGCCAGGTCACGTCGCCGCTGACCCAGCAGATCCACGACCTCGCCGACAGGAGCGGCGTGCCGATCGTCGGCGTGGCGGAGACGATCCCGCCGGCGTTCAAGACGTTCCAGGAATGGCAGCTCGCGCAGCTCACCGAGCTCGAGAAGGCGCTCGCGAGATAGCCCTCGCCGGCGCGCGCTAGCCTGCCCGACGTGACCGATCCGGCGGTACGGTTCGAGCGGGTCACGCTCGACTACGGGACGCGGAGAATCTGGAGCGATCTCTCGCTCGACATCGCGCCAGGCGCGTTCGTGGCGATCCTCGGTCCGAATGGCTCCGGCAAGACCTCGCTCCTGCGCGCGATCCTCGGGCTCGTCGCGCCGTCGTCCGGACGCATCGCCGTGCTCGGGCATCCCCCGCGCCGCGGCGATCCGGGGATCGGCTACGTGCCCCAGCACTCGAGCTTCGACGCCGAGCTTCCTTTCCGCGGTCGCGACCTCGTCCAGCTCGGGGTCGACGGACATCGCTGGGGGATCGGGCTGCCGAACGCGAGCGTCCGCGCACAGGTGGACCGCGCTCTCGCCTCGGTCGATGCGGCGCACTACGCGGACGCGCCGATCGGGCGGCTGTCCGGTGGCGAGCAGCAACGGCTACGGATCGCGCAGGCGCTCGTCGGCGATCCGGCGCTGCTGCTCTGCGACGAGCCGCTCGCGAACCTCGATCTCCGCTATCAGCAGACGATCACCGACCTCGTCGCGGCCTGGCGGCAACGGACGGGCGGAACCGTGCTCTTCGTCACGCACGACGTGAATCCCGTGCTTCGTCTCGTCGACAAGGTGCTGTTCGTGGTGAACGGGCGTTGGGACGCGGGTACGCCGGACGAGGTCCTCACGTCCGAGCGGATGTCGGCGCTCTACCGCTCGCACGTGGACGTCGTCCGCGTGCACGGGCGCATCCTCGTCGTCGGCGAGTCGACCGAGGCGGGGTTCAACCTCGACGAGCCGCACCACGTCCCCGTCGCCGTCGAGCACGAGACGCCGCGCTGATGGACCAGCTCCTCACGCTTCTCGGCTATGAGTTCGTGCAGAACGCGATCGCCGCGGGCGCCGTCATCGCGATCGTGTCCGGGGTCGTGAGCCGATTCGTGGTTGCGCGGAACATGGCCTTCGCGGTACACGCGCTCTCGGAGCTCGGTTTCACCGGAGCGGCCGGCTTCATCCTCTTGCGCCTGTCGCCGGTGTTCGGGCTCCTCGCCGGCAGCGCGATCACCGCCGTGTTCATCGGCACGCTGGGCGTTCGTGCGCGCGGGCGGGACGTCGTGGTTGGCGTGGTCATGGCGTTCGGCCTCGGCCTGGGGGTGCTCTTCATCACCCTGTACAAGGGCTACGCGAACCAGGCCTTCGCGATCCTGTTCGGGACGATCACCGGCGTGAGCCGCGGCGACGTCCTCCTCCTCGTCGGGATCGGGGTCTTCACCCTGGCTGCGCTCGCGGCCGTCTACCGCCCTCTGACCTTCGCGACCGTGGACCCGGAGGTCGCCGAGGCGCGCGGCGTCCCGGTCGGCGCGCTCGCCGTCGTCTTCCTCTTGATCATGGCCTCGGCGGTCGCGGAGGCGATCCAGGTCGTCGGCGTGCTCCTGATCCTCACGCTCCTCATCACCCCCGGCGCCGCGGCCGAGCGGCTCACGCCCCGCCCCGGGGCCGCGATCATCTGGAGCGTCGCGATCGCGCTCTTCTGCGTCCTGGGCGGGATCCTCTTGTCGCTGGTCACAAACGCGCCGGTGAGCGTGTTCGTCACGAGCCTCAGCTTCGCGTGCTACCTGGTCGCGCGGTTCGTCGCCGGGCCGCGACGCCGCGAGCTTCGAGCCGTGCGCGCCGGGGCGGGCGACGAGGGCCGGCCGGCCGCGATCACCGCGCGCTGATCAGCGGACCTGCAACGTCGCGCCGACGGTGCTCGTGCGGCCCGCGTCGTCGACGACGTTGAACACGAGGCTGTAATCGTCGGCCCCGACGGACTTCCCGGCGTCGTCTCGCATGTCCCAGCTGACGTCGACGGTCGCGGATCCGGCGTTGACGGTGATCGGCGCGACCGCGAGGTGTCTCACCGTCGCGGTGCCGTGGAATCCGCTCGCCTGGATGAACGGATCGAGGGGACCGCGGAGCGTTCCGCTCGTGGGGACGAGGCGGATGGTCGCGCGGACGGTCTCGCCGACCGCGTAGCCGTGCTTCACGACGACCTCCACGCGCCCGTTCGGCACGGCCGTGGGAAGGACCAGGTCTCCGGTCGCGACCGGCGTCGCCGGCGGCGGCGACGAGCACGCGGCGACCGCGAGCGCGAGGGCGAGGGCGGCGAGGGCGCGCATCGGTCCCGAGGTTATCCGGGCCGGCCGCCGAAGAGGATCTCCTGCAGATCGGGGAGCGCCGTACCGAGGCCGAAGATGAAGAGGAGGCCGATGCCGAGGCTCGCGATCCCGGCGACGAAACCGACGACCACGTAGACGGTACGGAGGCGCTGCGCGCCGATGAAACCCGACGCGCTGACGACGGCGACGAGCGTGTTCGAGATGAGGAGGCCGACGACGAAGGCGAGGAGCACGACGATCCCGGTCGCGCCGGTCACTCCGGCGACACCCGCGAGGAGGAGCGCCTGAGATCCGGTCTCGGCCCCGACGCCGTGGATCATCCCGACGCCGAAGGCGGTCCGCGGACCGTACTGCGTCGCGTGCGCCGATGAGGGCGTGTGCTCGTGACCGTGGATGCGCGCCTGGAAGGCGCCCCAGCCGTAACGGACGAAATCGAAGACGAGCATCCATCGGCTGCGCATCCGGAACTCGCCCTTGCCGCGCAGGTACTGGTACACCGAGAAGAGCACCCACGCGCCGAGCAGGACGAGCGTGACGCCGACGACCTTCTGGAGGATCGGATCGACCCACTCGGGGAGAACCGCGTTCAGGACGAGGGCGGCGATCCCGAGGACGATGACGACCGAGGCGTGACCGAGCGCGTACAGCGTGGCGAGCCCGATCGCGTGGCGCTCCTCGTGCGCGAACCGCGACTCGGCGAGCGTATGGACGGCGCCCGGCGACGCGGTCGCGTGATCGTGTTGGTGGCCGCGCATCTCGCTCGGCTCATGGCCGTGGGCGGGCATCGGGGCACCGGCCGGAACGTCCGCCTCGCTGTGCCCGGCGGTCGTCGTGCTCGTGATATCGGTGATCGCCGCGATGTGGTCCCAGTCGAAACCGTGGCGGAACCCGAGCGCGGCCATGCCGAGAAGCAGCGCGGCGCCACCGAGCTCCATGCCGTCGAGGCTACCGAGCGAGCGGGCTTATCGCAACTCTTCGCAATAGAGGGTTCTTGCAAGACGCTTGCGATTGCGGCAGAGTCGCGACGTGGACATCGCCGGCGACATCCGTGCGAAGGGACGCCGCATGACCGTCCAGCGGCGCCTCGTCCTCGACGCTCTCCGGCGCGCCCGGCACCACACCACGGCGGAGGAGATCTCCCGGTCGATCCGCGCCCGTTACCCGCAGATCGATCCGTCCACCGTGTACCGCAACCTCGAGGCGCTCGAGCAGCTCGGTTACGTCACGCATACGCATCTCGATGACCGGGTCACGCGCTGGCGCCGGGCCGACGCCGAACCGCACGGTCACCTGGTCTGCCGGCGCTGCGGCAGCGAGCAGGAGATCCCCATCGACATCCTCGAGCCTCTGGCGAAGCGCCTCCGCGGCGAGCACGGCTTCCGCGCCGACCTCGCGCACTCCGCGGTCGTCGGCCTCTGCCGCAAATGCGCCGGCTAACGCCTGGCATCACGACTGACGGCTCGTAGCGACCGCCCGGCGCAAGGACGGGCCGTATCCTTTGGTTACGGTGCGGCGGCTTTTCGCGATCGTGATCTTCTCGGCCGCGGCGACCGGGGCGACCCTCGCGGGTTCCGGCCTGGTCGTCGCTCCGCACGTGGATCCCCCGGGCACGCCGGTGTTCCACGACCACGTGCTCGCGGCGTACCGCTTTCCGATCTTCCTGATGCGCCTGCAGCAGGTCCTCGACCGCGGCCCCAAGCTGACCGTCCTCTCGCCGCTCGTCGCCGACGTCGCGCTCCTGGTCATGGGCCTGCTGGTCATGGGCTGGCCGCGGCTGCCTCGGCCCACGCGCCGCCCGGCGGCCTTCGTCGCGCTGCCGCACCTCTCGAACGCCCTCTGGAGCGCGCCGCTCCTCCTCGGACCGCCCCGCACCTAGACCCTCCCGCCGCGCGATCCAAATAGACCTGGGAGGGTCGTATGTCGCGTTTGCTCGCGGCGATGGCGGTGCTCGCCGTCGTCGTGTCGAGTTTGGCCTTGAGCTCGAATCTCGCGCTCGGTCACGAGCGGCGGACCGTCGGTCCGTACACGTTCGTGGTCGGGTGGATCAACGAGCCTTCGTACGTGAATCTTCTGAACTCGCTGGACCTGACGGTCACCGAGACCAGCGGCGGCAAGGCCGTCGAGGGCCTCGACAAGACGCTGAAGGCCGACCTCACCTTCGGCGGTAGCACGACGGCGCAGCCGCTCGCGCTCGCCGCCCGATTCGGTCAGCCCGGCAAGTACTCGGGGTACGTCGTGCCGACGAAGGTCGGCGACTACACCTTCCACATCACCGGCACGGTCGGAACGACGAGCGTCGACGAGAAGTTCGAGTCGGGACCCGGTCGGTTCGGCTCGATCGAGTCGACCGATCCGCTGCAGTACCCGTCCAAAGTCGTAGCGAACGCCGACCTCGCGGCGCGGCTCGATTCGCTGCAGACGCTCGTGATCGCCGGCATCGTACTCGCGGGCCTCGCCGTCGTGGCGTCGGCCGCAGGGCTCGTCACCCGTCGACGTTGATGCGTCCGTTCGCGATCCTCTTCGGCGTGCTCTGCGGCGCCGCTCTCCTGGGCGGCGTCGCGGACGCGCACGCGAACTACGTCCGCTCCACCCCGGCGGCGGACGCGCGCCTGATCAAGCCGCCGACGGAGATCCGCGTCGAGTTCAGCGAGGCACCGGATCCGAAAGGCAGCGCGATCGAAGTCCTCGACGCGTCCGGCAAGCGCCACGACACCGGCCCCGTCGCCGCGTCGGGTGACCCGAACGGGCTGCGCGTCTCGCTGCAGCCCATCGGCGACGGCGGGTATGTCGTCGCGTGGACGGCCTCGAGCGCCGTCGACGGCCACGTCACGAAGGGTGCGTTCGCGTTCGTCGTCGGGAGCGGCGCGCTCCCCCAGGTTCCGGACGTGCCCGACGCCTCGCCTCCGCCGACCCCGCTCGAGATCGCGGGCCGGTCGCTCTCGTACGCGG
>VBFI01000234.1 GCA_005889275.1 Chloroflexota bacterium
CATCGCCGTGAGCTGCGATGCAGTCGACGCCCCGCTCACGGCCGCGGAATTCGGTCGCGACCGCAGTATCGAGCGTCAGCTCGCCCCGGACAGGGAGGTAGCGCTTTGGTGGGACAAGGATGACGCAGTGCTCTTGCCCGACGACCCAATGACAGAGGAGGACGACTAGTGTCGATTACAGAGGGAAGGCTGAACAGGGCCGATTTCCTGAAGGCCGGTGCGGCAGGAGCGCTCAGCCTCACGCTTGCGCGGCCTGCGTTTGCGCGGACGATCAGGATCGACGGGACCACGCTCAACATGCTCACGTGGTCGGATCACTACGCGAACGACCAGCTCAAGGCGGTGAGCAAGGCCACGCAGATCCAGGGGCGGCCGACGCTGTTCAGCGACAACGCGGACGCGTACCTGAAGATCAAGCAGACCGGAAGCCAGTTCGACATCGTCTCCGGCGACGCGCTCTGGGTACCGAAATACCACAAGGACGGGCTGACCACGTCGTTCCCGCTCTCGGAGCTGACCGTCTCGAAGCAGCTCTACTCGATCGCGCGGAACTTCCCGTTCTGGAAGGACGGCTCGAACTACATGGGGTATCCGTTCTCGTGGTCGACGGTTCAGATCTACTACAACCCGAAGTACGTCACCACGAAGCCCGACTCGTGGCATGCGCTGCTCGACGCGAAGTACAAGGGCAAGATCTCGCTGGAGAACATCCCGACCGACGTCATGGCGGTCGCGGCTCGCGCGACTGGTGCGAAGGAGCCGTACTCGATGACGACATCGCAAATCGCGTCGGCGAAGGCCTTTCTCAAGCAACTGAAGCCGAATGTCCTCAAGCTCGCGTCGCAGAACAACGAGGTCGTCCGCGCGCTGGCCGACGGGTCGGCGTGGATCGGGATCACGAACCTCGGAACCGACGATCGCGTCAAGGACGCGGGCGGTCCGGTCGTCAAGACGGCGTACCCGAAGGAAGGGACGATCGGGTTCATCGACTCCGAGCAGATCGTCAAGGCGTCGCACAATCAGGACGCGTTCGTCAAGTTCGAGAACGCGATGCAGCAGGCGCCATGGATCGCGCAGAACTTCATCACGAACGGGCGCCCGCTGTTCAACGAGAAGGCCTACAAGATCCTCGTCAACGGGGGCCACGGCGACCGCGCGCGCCGGCAGTACTACAACAAGCCCGAGAACGCCCTGAAGATGACGATCAAGGGTCCGGCCGGCGACGAGCAGGCCTATGTCGACGCCTTCAACGAGGTGTTCGGAGCCTGACTCGATGACCACATCGGCGACATCCGCCCCCGCCGTCGTGCGGGGGCGGCTCCGCCTCTTCCGGCTCTCCTCGCTCACGCAGTACGCGGGATTCCTTCCCGCACTCGTGCTGTTCGGTCTGTTCTTCGTCCTCCCGCTGGGGCTGATCGTCGCCTACAGCTTCTGGGTGACGATCGACTACAACGTCGTCCACCACTGGTCGCTTGACAACTACCGCTACTTCTTCAGCGTCTCGACGTACATCTCGACGATGTGGGCGACGATCTGGGTCTCGGTCGCGGCCACGGCCGCGACGATCGCGATCGCGTTCCCGTTCACGTATTGGCTCGTCCGGTACGTGCCGCGCGGACTACAGCGACTGCTGCTCGTCCTCGTGATCCTTCCGTTCTGGACGAGCTACCTGCTCCGTGTCTACTCGTGGCTGAACATCCTCGGCGACGGCGGCGCGATCAACCGCTTCCTCCAGTGGACGCACATCACGGATCACCCGCTCTCGTTCTTCCTCTACGACCGGCCGGCGGCACGACCGCGGTGATCTTCGTCTTCATCCCGGTGCTCGGCGAGTATCTGGCACCGCAGCTCGTCGGCGGCGCCAGGGGCGTGATGATCGGGAACCTCATCGTCAACTTCTTCTCCGGTGCCCAGTACACGCGCGGCGCGGCCGCGGCGCTGCTCGTCGCCGCGCTCATCGTCGTGCTCCTGATCGTCTTCCGGCGGTCGCTGCAGGTGGAGGACGCGACGCGTGCGTGAGCTCGAGGTCGTCTCGCCGCACGCGCGGCTCGTGCGCACGCTGCTCGGCGGCTGGGCGGTCTTCGTCTACGTCTTCCTGTTCGCGCCGATCGTGCTGCTCGTCCTCTTCAGCTTCAACGCCAACAGGTACGGGACGTTCCCGTTCACGGGCTGGACGACGGACTGGTACGGGCAGGTCTTCGGCGACTACCAGATCAAGGACGCGCTCGCGACGACTCTCAAGGTCGCCGCGGAGGTGACGGCGATCTCGACCGTGGTCGGGACCGCCGCCGCGTTCCCGCTCGTACGCTCGCGGCTGCCGTTCCGCAGCGGCGTTCGAATCGCGTTCACGCTGCCGATCATGATCCCGGGGCTGCTCATCGGCGTGAGCTTGCTCGTGCTGCTCACGAGCACGTTCCACTTCCAGCTCTCGCCGCAGACAGCCGTCATCGGTCAGGCGATCTACACGACGCCGTTCGTGCTGCTCCTCGTCGCGGCGCGGCTCCAGGGATTCGATCCCGCGCTCGAGCGCGCGGCGAGCGACCTGGGAGCGAACACGTTCAACCGCCTGCGCCGCGTCGTCCTGCCGCTGATCATGCCGGCTGTCTTCGCGGGTGCGCTCTTCGCGTTCACGCTCTCGCTGGACGAGTTCATCATCACGCTCTTCCTGATCGGCGGCCATAACACGCTGCCGATCTACATCTACACGCAGGTGAAGTTCGGGATCACACCCGAGGTCAACGCCCTCGCGTCACTCCTTCTCGCCGCGTCGCTCGCACTGATCGCCCTCGCCTTCGGGCTGCCGTTCGCCGCGCGGCGCGCGCGCCTCGCTCTTCGCGCCCGGCGTACCTAGGGCCCCGGCTCGACGACGGCCCAGCCGCCGTCGCTCGCGCTCCGGAGGGCAGCCTCCATCGTCGCCACACCGCGGTGACCGTCGCG
>VBFI01000037.1 GCA_005889275.1 Chloroflexota bacterium
TTCGCCACGTCGGTCATCGGCGCGGTCACTCCGAAGAACCGCGCGCCTCGGTAGCGGATGATCCGCTGTCCCGTCGGGCTGGTGCCGAACGAGAAGTCGCCACCGCTCCGCTCGATGCGCTCGAAATACTCCGGGGGGTAGTAGTGCGTATGAAGGTCGAGCCTCATCCACCCAGACGCTAGTCTCTACGCCGTGGCGGTGCAGGCTGGCGATCTCGCGGCGAAGATCCGTGACGTTCCCGATTTTCCAAAGCCGGGGATCCTCTTCAAGGACATCACCACCCTCCTCAAGGACGGCGCCTCGTTCCACGCGGCGATCGACGGACTGCTCGCGAAGATCGGCAAGCGCCCCATCGACGCCGTCGTCGGGATGGAATCGCGCGGCTTCATCTTCGCCGCTCCGATCGCCTACCAGCTCGGGGTCGGGTTTGTCCCCGTCCGCAAGCTCGGCAAGCTTCCGGCGGACGTCGTGAGCGTCGAATACGACCTCGAATACGGCTCGGCGACATTGGAGATGCACAAGGACGCGATCAAGCCGGGCGCGCGGGTGCTCATCGTGGACGACCTCCTCGCGACCGGCGGCACCGTCGCCGGGACGATCGAGCTGGTGAAGCAGCTCAAAGGCGACATCGTCGCGCTTGCCTTCTTGATCGAGCTCTCGGCGCTCAAGGGTCGCGAGAAGCTCGCCGGCTACGACATCGTCACGCTCGTCAGCTACTAGCGCTAGACTGCGCGGAGCGACCGGCGGAGGCCCGCTTGGTCCGAACCCGAAAAGGGAGGACCGATGACCGCGGCCCCGTCGCTTCCCGAGATCAAGGTCGACGCCCACGCCGCGGCTGCCGATGCCCGGGAGTTCCTCGAACGCGACCGGCTCATGGCCGCCTACGCGCTCGCGGACATCGACCAGCCCGACGTCGAGGGCTCGCGCTGGTGGGTCGCGCGCCGTGACGGCGACGTCGCCGCGGTCGCGCTCGTCGTGGTCGGGCTGCCCTTCCGGCCCTGCTTCGCGACTGGGACGCCGGACGCGCTCGGCGCGATCTTCCGCGAGGGCATCCGCGAGCCGCGCATCCTTCTCGCCACGCCGCCGCGCGGGCGCCTCGCGATCGAGGCGATCTATCGCTTCGAACGGCTCGACCACATGCGCCGCATGGCCGTGAGCGTGGACACATTCCGCCCGCGGATCACGCATCCGGTCACCCGGCTCGGCCCGGAGGACCTCGACGCGGTCATCGACCTGTACGGCCACGCCTCGCGCACCTACTTCACCCCCGACCGGATGCGGCGCGAGCTCTACTTCGGGATCTACCAGGGAAGCGCGCTCGCCGCCGCCGCCGGCACGCACGTCCGGTCCGCCCGCTCGGGCATCGCCGCGGTGGGGAACGTCCTCACGCGGCTCGCCTACCGCGACCGCGGCATGGCGACGTCGTGCACGTCCGCGGTCACCGCGGCCGCCCTCGAGGAGCACCGTGACGTCGTGCTGAACGTGCGGCAGGAGAACGCCCCCGCGATCTCGGTCTACGAGCGCCTCGGGTTCGTTGTCCACGCGCCGTTCATCGAGGGACCGGCCGTGCGGCGCGCCCCTTGGGAACGACTCTTCGGGAGCCTGAAGGAGAAAAAGTGATGGCAGTGGCGACAAAACCAGCGAAGCACGATGTCACCGATCTCGGCCTCGCCGAAGCCGGCGGCCGGCGCATCGCCTGGGCGGCGCGTGAGATGCCGGTGCTCGCGGGGATCCGCGAGCGCTTCGCGAAGGAGCGTCCGCTCCGCGATCTGCGGATCGGCGCCTGCCTCCACGTCACGGCCGAAACGGCGAACCTCATGCTCGTCCTCCGCGACGGCGGAGCGTCGGTCGCGCTGTGCGCCTCGAATCCCCTCTCCACGCAGGACGACGTCGCGGCGGCGCTCGTCGCGCGCGAGGGCATCGCGACCTTCGCGCGCAAGGGCGAGGACCGCGACAGCTACTACGCCCACATCAACGCCGTCCTCGCGACGCGTCCGCAGATCACCATGGACGACGGCGCGGACCTCGTCACCGAGCTGCACACAAAGCGCCGCGAGCTGCTCAGCGAGGTTCGGGGCGGGACCGAGGAGACGACGACCGGCGTCACGCGGCTGCGCGCGATGGCGGGCGAGGGCGTCCTCGCCTACCCGATCGTCGCGGTGAACGACGCGCTCACCAAGCACCTCTTCGACAACCGCTACGGCACCGGCCAATCCGCCGTCGACGGCATCCTCCGCGCGACGAATCTCCTCCTCGCGGGCAAGACCGCCGTGGTCGCGGGCTACGGCTGGGTCGGACGAGGCATCGCCACGCGGCTTCGCGGCATGGGTTCGATCGTCATCGTCGTCGAGGTCGACCCGCTTCGCGCGCTCGAGGCCGCGATGGACGGATTCGAGGTCACGAACATCGCCGCGGCCGCGGGGCGTGGCGACCTCTTCGTCACGGCGACCGGCAACCTCAACGTGCTCGGCAAGGAGGCGATCGGGTGCCTCAAGAACGGCGCGATCCTCACGAACGCGGGCCACTTCAACGACGAGATCGATCTCCGCGCGCTCGGCGAGCTCGCGACGGAGCGCCGCGAGCTGCGGCCGCTCGTCGAGGAGTACCGCCTCCGCGACGGACGCTCGGTCGTGGTGCTCGGGGAGGGGCGTCTGGTGAACCTCGCCGCGGCGGAGGGCCACCCGCCCGCGGTCATGGACATGTCCTTCGCGAACCAGGCGCTCTCGGTCGAGCACTTGGTCGCGAGCGCGAAGACCCTCGAGCCGCGGGTCTACCCTGTGCCGCGCGAGCTCGACGAGGACATCGCCCGCCGCAAGCTCGTCGCGATGGGCATGAAGATCGATGCGCTGACCGATGAACAGACGACCTACGCGAGGTCGTGGAAGGCAGGAACGTAACCGATGGCGCAGTCGTTCGTCTCAAGCGACAAGGTCCTCTTCACCAGCGAGTCGGTGACCGAGGGGCATCCCGACAAGCTCTGCGACCAGGTCTCCGACGCGGTGCTCGACGAATGCCTTCGCCAGGACCCGAACTCCCGTGTCGCGTGCGAGACCGCGACAACGACGGGCGTCA
Source organism: Chloroflexota bacterium (assembly GCA_005889275.1). Taxonomy (GTDB): domain Bacteria; phylum Chloroflexota; class Limnocylindria; order P2-11E; family P2-11E; genus 3-1-20CM-2-70-9. The sequence continues at coordinate 3,073 of VBFI01000037.1, forward strand.
TCCTCGTCGCCGGCGAGATCACGACGCACGCGTACGTCGATGTCCCGCACCTGGTGCGCGCCGTGGTGCAGGACATCGGCTACACGAACGCCGACTACGGCTTCGACTACCGAACGTGCGGTGTGCTCAGCGCGATCAAGGAGCAGTCCGCCGAGATCGCGCAGGGCGTCAACGAGTCGATCGAGGCGCGCGAAGGGACCGACCCGATGGAGCTCGGCGCCGGTGACCAGGGGATGATGTTCGGCTTCGCCATCCGCGAGACGGTGGAGCTCATGCCGCTGCCCATCACCCTCGCGCATGCCGTCGCGCGCCAGCTGGCCAAGGCGCGCAAGGACGGCACGCTCCCGTACCTTCGACCCGACGGCAAGAGCCAGGTGACGGTCGAGTACGCGAAGGGCGTCCCCAAGCGCGTGCACACGGTCGTCGTCGCGGCGCAGCACGATCCCGGCATCGACTACCAGCGCCTCTGCAGCGACATCCAGGAACGGGTGATCCGGCCCGCGATCGGCGACGAATGGCTCGACTCGAAGACGAGGTTCCGCATCAACGGGACCGGCGCGTTCACGATCGGCGGCCCGATGGGCGACGCGGGGCTCACCGGGCGGAAGATCATCGTGGACACCTACGGCGGGTACGCGCGTCACGGCGGTGGGGCGTTCAGCGGGAAGGACGCGACGAAGGTCGACCGATCGGCCGCGTACGCGGCGCGCTACGTCGCGAAGAACGTCGTCAGAGCGGGCCTGGCCGACCGCTTCGAGGTGCAGCTCGCGTACGTCATCGGCGGCGCGCAGCCGATCTCGCTGAACGTCGAGACGTTCGGCACCGGCAAGGTCTCAGACGAGACGATCCGCAAGCTCATCGAGGAGCACTTCGACTTCCGGCCCGGCGCGATCATCGACCGCTTCGGCCTCCGACGATCGATCTACCGCCAGACCGCTTCGTACGGGCACTTCGGACGCCCCGAATTCCCGTGGGAAAAGACCGATCTCGCGGAGACGCTCGCACGGGCCACAGGGGCAAAGTCAGCGCTCGCTTAGCACCCTGCCCGGCGACGGGCTGGCCAGCGTCTTGCACCGCCACGCCACGGATTCCTCACTCGTAAGGAGGGAACGATGGCGAAATCCGTACTCGTTCGGCCCGCGGGCACCTCGTGGATGTCGGTGTTCGGCGGATGGATCGCGACCATCGGCGCCATGGCGCTCATCGCCCCGGCGGTCGCGGGCATCCTCGCGCGCGCCGACGTCGCGCCAGGCGACGTCGTCCCGGCGGTCCCGGTGGTCGTCGGCATCTTCATTTCCTACCTCGTCGGCGGATACGTCGCCGGACGGATGGCGGGATATCGCACCAGCTGGCACGGCATGATGACCGCGTTCTTCAGCCTGTTCGTGCTCCTCATCGTCGCGCTCCTCGGGTACGCGGCAGACCGCGGTGTCTTCGCTGGCTCCGGGATCTCGAGCCTCAGCGACATCGTCCCGGGATACCGCGACCTGAGTGCCGACAGCGTCGGGAACGCGCTCACCTTCGGCGCGCTCATCGGGTTCCTCGCGGCGATCTTCGCCGGATGGCTCGGTGGGGTCCTCGCGCCGGCCCACGCGGCCGTCCCGGTCGCCTCCCCGTACGCCACGCCGGCCGCGGCGAGACCCGCCCCGCTCGCACGGGATCGCGTCGTGCGACAGGAGGTCGTACGCGAGCGACGTCCGCTCATTCCGTCACTCGGAAGGAAGGGCGGCGAGCGCGTCGTCGAGCGGCGTGACGAGGAGATCGAGCGCAGCTAGTCGACTGAACCGCGCCTAGCGGGCGGACGTATCCTCCCTGAGACCTTGTCGGGTCGGGAGGGGGTACGCATGCGTTCCGCCCGCTTCGTGCTCGTCGCGCTCGCCACATTCGGGATCTTGCTCGCCGCCTGCGCCGGCGGCCAGCAGCCGTCGGGAGGGGGCAGCGCCGCTCCGTCGGCCGCGAAAACCAACTACGGCGGCACGGTGACCTTCGCGCTCGAGAACGACGTCAGCAACCTGGACCCGATGCTCTCCGGGCTCTTCGTGGACCGGAACATCCATTACGCGATGTACGACTCGCTCGTCCGGGTCACGCCGAAGGGCGAGATCATCCCGTGGCTCGCGGAGAAGTGGGAGACCTCGAGCGACGGGAAAACGGTGACCTTCCATCTCCGTCAGGGCGTGAAGTACCACGACGGGACGCCCTTCGACGCGGACTCGGTCAAGTGGAACATCGACCGCTACATCCAGACGAAGGGGTCGCTGCGCACCGCCGACCTCGGATCCGTCGACAACGTGCAGGTCGTCGATCCCGCGACGGTCAAGTTCAACCTGAAGAGCGCCTTCGCACCGCTGCTCGGCGCCCTGGTCGATCGCGCCGGGATGATGGTCTCGAAGAAGGTCGTCGACGCGGCCGGCGCCGACTTCACTTTGAAGCCGTTCAAGGCGGGGACCGGCCCGTTCGTCCTCACCGAGGCGGTGAAGAACGACCACTACACCCTCGAGAAGAACCCGGACTGGTGGGGCAAGGACGCGAACGGCAACAAGCTGCCGTACCTCGACAAGCTCATCGTGCGTCCGATCCTCGACGCGGACGTCGCGCTTACGAACGTCCGAACCGGGAACGCACAGATCGTGAACCGCATCAACGGCAAGGACGTCGCCGCGGTGAAGGCCGACTCGACGCTCAGCTATCAGGAGGTGGGGTCGTTCAGCTGGAACAGCCTCGTGCCGAACGAGGCGCCGGGCTTCATCTTCAGCGAGCACCGCTATGTGAAGGCCGTGGCGATGGCGATCGACCGCGACGAGATCCTGCAAAAGGGTCCCGCCGCGGGTATCGGCCTCGTCGGGTGGGGCCCGATCTCACCGGCGCACTTCGCCTACGACGCGAGCTTCAAGCCCTGGCCGAAGGCCGATCCCGACGGCGCGAAGAAGCTCGTCGCCGAGGTCGGGAAGGGGCCGCTCAAGTTCGAGCTGCTCGTCCCGTCCGGCGACGCCGGTGTGCTCCAGGCGGCCCAGCTCATCCAGTCGGAGCTGGCGAAGGCCGACATCACGATGGATCTCAAGACGCAGCTGTTCAACGACATCGTCACGCTGCAGCAGCAGCACAAGCACAGCGGGATGACCTTCGTCGGGTGGAGCGGCCGGCTCGACCCGGACGGCAACACCTACGACTTCGTCGTGACCAACTCACCGAACAACGACTCGTCGTACACGAACAAGCAGGTCGACGACCTCATGAAGCAGCAGCGCGCCGAGTCCGATCCGGCGAAGCGCAAGACGCTGCTTCTGCAGGCGCAGCAGATCTACACGGTCGATGACCCCTCGCGAGTGTGGTACGGCTTCGGCGTCTCGCCGCTCGTGACGGTCAAGAGCCTCGTCGGCATGGAGTCCTACCCGGACCGGATCCCGCGTTTCCAAACCGCCTCGCTGCAGAAATAGCGCTTCGGGTGACGTGAGAGCCGAGGCGACGGAGTGATCAGATACATCCTCCGTCGCCTCGTCCTCATGATCCCCGTCGCGCTCCTCGTCACCATCGGCGTCTTCGTGCTCGTGCGCATCTCCCCGGGCGATCCGGCACTCGTCTTCGCGGGCGAGGAGCGCGACCCGGCGGCCCTCGCCGCGATCCGCGAGCAGATGGGCCTCGACAAGCCCCTGCCGGTGCAGTACGTGGTGTGGGTCACGAAGCTCGCGCAGGGCGATCTCGGTCGCTCGTTCCAGACGCACCAGCGCGTCCTCGAGGCGATCACCGAGCGGATCCCGGCGACCGCCGAGCTCGGTCTCGCGGCGCTGCTCTTCTCGGTGAGCGTCGCTCTCGTCGTCGGGATCGTCTCGGCGATCAAGCGGAACTCGCTCGTCGACCTCCTCTCCACGAGCGTCACGCTCGCCGGGGTGTCGTTCCCGAGCTTCTTCCTCGGAATCGTGCTCATCCTCCTTTTCGCCTACGTCATCCCCGGGCGGATCTTCCCGCCGGGCGGCTACATCCCTCTAACCCAGGACGTCGGGGACAACCTCCGGCGTCTCGTGCTCCCCGCGGTCACGCTCGCGACGGCGAGCCTCGCGGTCAACCTGCGACAGGTCCGCTCGAGCCTTCTCGACGTGTTCGGACACGAGTACATGCGCACCGCCCGCGCGAAGGGGCTGCGCGAGCGCACGGTCATCACGCGGCACGCGCTGAAGAACGCCCTGATCCCCGTGGTGACCCTTATCGGTATCCAGATCGGCGCGATCATCGAGGGCGCCTTCATCACCGAGACGATCTTCTTCTGGCCGGGCATCGGCCGCCTCGCGGTGACGGCCATCCCGTCGCAGGACTACCCGGTCGTGCAGGGCGTCGTACTCGTGTCGGCCTTCTCCTACATGCTCACGACCCTCGCCGTCGATGTCCTCTACGCGTGGCTCGATCCGCGGATCTCCTATGAGACGGCGACGGCGTGAGCGGCACCACCCTTCCCGTCGCCCTGCGGCTCGGGCGGGCGGATCGCGCGACCGCGGTCCGCTCCTTCCTCCGCCGCAATCCGCGCATGATCGTGGGCGGCGCGCTCGTGCTCGCGTGGCTCTTCATCTTCGTCTTCGCGCGAGCGATCGCGCCCTACGACCCGATCAAGGTCGACGTCGCGAACGCGTTGCTCCCGCCGAGCTCGGCGCATTTCCTGGGAACGGACGACCTGGGGCGCGACGTCTTCTCGCGCGTGCTCGTCGGGAGCCAGGTCTCGCTTCGGGTTGGCCTGATCTCCGTGGCGATCGGGTTCCTCTTCGGCGTGAGCCTCGGTCTCGCCGCCGGCTATCTCGGCGGCACGTTCGACCTCCTCGCGATGCGCGGCGTCGACGCCCTTCTCGCGTTCCCGGCGCTCGTGCTCGCGATCGCGATCACCGCCGCGCTCGGCCCGAAGATCGAGAACGCGATGATCGCGATCGGCATCGTGGCCATCCCCGCGTACGCGCGGCTGACGCGCGGTCAGGTCCTCGCCGTCAGGGCTCGTGAGTTCATCGTCGCCGCGCGCACCATCGGCGCGTCGCCGCTTCGCATCATCCTCTGGCACATCTTCCCCAACGTGGTCAACTCGCTCATCGTCCAGGCGACGCTGTCGACGGCGTTCGCGATCCTCGCGGAGGCGGCGCTGTCGTTCCTCGGCCTCGGTCCCCAGCCGCCTGATCCCTCCTGGGGTCAGGACATCAACTACTCGCAGCGCTACCTCCCGAACCTCAAGTGGTGGATGAGCGTCGGTCCCGGGCTCGCCATCTTCAGCGCGGTGTTCGCTTTCAACTTCCTGGGCGACGCGCTGCGCGACGCTCTCGATCCACGCCTCCGCCGCTCGGGCTAGGTACCGAAGTACTAGCCCGTTTCAGCCCTGGCCGGGGACTCGCCGCCTTCGCCCGCACCTGCTAGCCCATAGGCAAAACATGCAGGTGAGCCAGGTCGCATATGACCGGTTCCGGCTGGAGCTTCCCGCCGCCGACGCCACTTGGCGTCCTCTCGCGGACCCGGAGACTCTTGCCGAAACGGCCGCGTGGCTCTGGGCGTTCGGACCCTCGCCGCTCATCGCGGTCGTGGGGTACGACAAGGACACTCCGAAGTGGCTCACCTCGTGGAAATCGCGTGCGGTCCGTTTCGCGCCGGGCGGGGCATCCGCCGGCGCCGCGGTCATCCTCGCGACGCGGGCCGACCTCGAACGCTTCCTCTCCGAAGGCGCGCCCCACGAGCGCACGGTGCTCCTCTGGCCGCGCGCGTCGGAGGCGAAGACGTTCGAGGGGCTGAACGGCGGCGCGAACGACTGGCTGAAGACGGTGGACGGACATGCCGCGATCCAGCGCGGCGGCGAGGTCTTCGAGGTCAACCAGATCCAGGGTTAGCCGCGCTCGGCCGACGGCCGCATCGTCCTCCGGAGCACGATCCCCACATACGCGCCGATGAGCGCGCCCGCGCCCGCGAAGCCGAGCGCCGCGACCCCGCCGGGTATTCCACTCGCCCCGCGCAGTGACTCCGCGATCGGGATCGGGAGGCCGACGACGATCGCGATGATCACCGCGGCGCGTGGCCGGACCGCCGAAAGCGCCGCCGCGATGAGGAAGATCAGCCCAGCCTCGATGCCGGTGTCGTCGGTGCGCTGATCCACCGCGGCGAGCCAGACTCCCGCCGCGCAGGCGAGCACGATGACGATCGCGGTCACGACGTTCCTCACGGCCGCTCCTCGGTGCGCCGCTCGGCCTCCGCGCCGAGCTCCCGCGTCCGCTGGTAGGCGGCGTACACCGCCTTCGACAGGACGGTGCGGAGCGCGCCTTTCTCGAGCTGATAGATCGCGGCGGCGCTCGTCCCGCCGGGCGACGTCACCATGTTCCGCAGCTCGGCGAGATGACGCCCGCTCTTTCGCGCGAAGAGCGCCGAACCTTCGACGGTCCGCAGGACGAGCTCCTCGGCGACCCGTCGCGAGAACCCGAGGTGCACGCCCGCGTCGACGAGCGCCTCCATCAGCAGGAAGACGTAGGTCGGCCCCGTTCCCGAGAGCGCGGTGGCCATGTCGACGAGGTTCTCGTCGTCGACCATGAGCTCCTCGCCGAGCGCGCCGAGGATGGCCTTCGCGCGCTCGCGATGCTCCGGACCCACGGCCGACGTCGATGTCCACGCGGTGACGCCCATGCCGACCTGCGCGGGCGTGTTCGGCATCGCGCGCACGATGACCTGATGGCCGAGGCCGTCGCGCAGCGAGCGAAGCGTCGCGCCGGCCACGATCGAGATGACGAGCTGTTCCTCCTCGAGCTCTCCACGCAGCTCGCGCATCACCGTCCCGAGGACCTGCGGCTTCACCGACAGCACGACGACGTGCGCGTCGTGCGCGGCCTCGGCGTTCGAGGCGAGTGGCTTCACCCCGTAGGCCTTCGCGAGCTCCGCGCGCCGCTCGCGCCGCGGCCCGGTCACGAGCACGTGCGACGGCGGCACGAGGTGGCGGCTCAGCAGGCCGCGGATCATCGCCTCGGCCATCGTTCCGCCGCCGATGAAGGCGAGCCGCTTTCCGGTGAGCGTCACGGAGCGAAGTATGCGAAGCGCACGGAATCGTGAAAATGCTCTTGCTTCCGCCCGATCCGTCTGGTACACCTGCCGCACCTTCGCGGGACGGCCGCGAAGAGAACGTTGTGGAGGCGTAGATGCCGATCGCAGTCACGCCGACGAGGGAGCCGAGCTCGAGATAACGCTGTAGCGACGAACGTACGGCGTCCTATGGCCACGGGCTCCTCCGTGGCGTTTTTGTGTCCCGCGACAAAAAGCGATGGAACGGAGGAGACGACCGATGGTCGTGCGATGGACGCTGTCGTTCGCGCTGCTCGTCGCGCTGCTCGCGCCTTCGGGCATGGCCGGGCCGCGCATGGCGAGCAAGATGATGCTGCTCGATCCCGTGTTCTTGCCCGTGTTTGCCGTCGTGCAGTCCAACGCGTGACGCGGCGACGACCGGCGACCGTACCGCCGGTCGTCGCTCACGCTCGGTCGATCGGCCTCGGGCTAGGGTGCCGCGCAGCTTGCCGTGTAGGTGCAGTCGTTGAAGCCGTCGCGTTGCGCATCGGGCAGCGAGGGCGTCGCGATCGGGCTGAGGTCGAAGTCGACGAGCTGCATGCGCTCCTCAGGGACGAACGCGGCGGGAACCCAGTTGGCTCTCGCATTGTCGAACCGGACGACCGTAAGGTTGGGCATCGGCCCGACGGAGACGACGCCGGCGTCGGAGATGACGACGGGAGTCTCGATGACCCACTCCGCGGTCGCGTGGGTCGAGGCGTAGGGCAGCGTGATCGTGAAGAAGTCCGCCCTCGTGAAATTGGCGATCGCGATCGTCCACACCTCGGGGACGCGGCCCTCGAAGATCGCGACGCCCACGCGGTCACCCGGGCCGACGCGCACCGTCGTCCGGACGAGCGGCGCCGGGATCGTCTCCCACCACGCGTAATAGTCGACGTGTCCCGCGGCGTCGATGTCGTGCCCGATGCCCGCCTGGATGAGCGTCGCGTCCGTCAGCGTGCACGCCGTGTCCAGACATCCGCCACCGATCCCGATCCAGCTCGAGGAGTACTCGTTCTCGCCCGCGCGATGAGGGCTCGCCGTCGGGACCACCCACGTCGCGGCGATCGAGTGGAACGTGGTGCCTTTCTCGAGCGCGCCCTGGACGTAGCCCGCCCAGTTGAACGATTGATTCGCGGCAACGACGACGATCGGCCGCGCGTGCGGCGCCCCAGTGCCGGACGACGGCACGAGGCAGAGAGCCAGCGACATGAGCCAGGTCACCGCGCGCACGGCCGACCGTGCGCCGCAGCGCGCGTGCCAGCGTGACGTGCCTCAGCGGAGGACGCGGACGAGGTCGCCCTCGCCGAACAGTCCGCGCGTATCGACGCCGGCGCGCGCGAACGCCGCGTGGGGGATGCCGATGTCCGCGAGCAGGAGCGTTCCCGTGGCGCCGTTGGCGCGCCGCGCCCAGAGGCCGGTCTTCGGTAACGCGAGCGTGACAGTCGCGCTCGCGCCGATGATCGCGCCCGGCGCTTCGCCGGTGTCCGGGTCGAGACCCGATGGCAGGTCCACGGCGAGGATCGGGGATCCCGACGCGTTCGCTGCCCGGATGAGCTCAGGCAGATGGTCGCGCGGGGCCCCGCGCGCGCTGTAGCCGAGCAGCCCGTCGAGCAGAAGGTCGCACTCGAGCGTCAGCGGCCCTCGGACTGTCGCGTCATGGACGACGGCCACGTGAGCGTCGTTCGTCGCCATGAGCAGGCGCGTCACCTCGAGCCCGGCCAGGCCGACCGTCCGGTCCGGGGCGGCGAGCTCAGCGGTGAGCAGCGCGCCCCAGTTGGCAAGGCGTCGCAGGGCCGCCGTCGTGTCGCCGCCGTTGTTGCCGCCGCCGATCAACCCAACGATCCGTTTTCCAGCGACGCTTCCGCCGAGCATCGCCCGCGCGGCTCTGGCGATCTGGAGCGCCGCGGCCTCCATGAGCACCTCGGCGGGGATGGTCATGTCTTGGGTGGCGACGCGATCGACCTCCGCCATCTGCGCCGCGGTCACCGATGGCACTCCGCGAACCACCGGAAGATCGTCGAACGTCACTTCCGCCCGACGAGGATCAGCTTCCGGACCGCGAACGTGGTCGCGCTGATGCGGAACGCGTCCACGGCCGCCGGCGTCGCCGCGCGAAGACGCCGTCGCACCTCCTCGGCGCGATCCGGCGGCGTTTGCGAGCGGGCGAGCCAGCTCTCCGTGTCGAGCTTCGTCACCTGCAGCTCCGAGTCGATCGTCGTACGCATCTTCGCCTGCTCGAGCAGCTCGCGCCAACCGCGGACGGTGTGGTTCCGCACGTGCGACGGGTCCCGCAGGGTCTCGAGCTCGTTGATGAAACGGTCGAGCGCCAAATCGTCGGGGGCGAAGTTGTCCACGAGCACGAAGAGGCCGCCCTTTCGGAGGACGCGGCCGATTTCCCGGAACGCC
>VBFI01000063.1 GCA_005889275.1 Chloroflexota bacterium
AGAGGATCTGGAAGCCGTTGCAGCTTCCGAGCACCGCGCCACCTTCGCCGGCGAAGCGGCGAAGCTCCTTCGTCGCGGGAGAGAGCTTCGCGATCGCTCCCGCGCGGAGGTAGTCGCCGTAGCTGAAGCCGCCGGGGACGATCGCGACGTCGAACCCGCGAAGGTCGGCGTCGCCGTGCCAGAGGATCTCGCTCTCGACGCCCTCGACGAGCGTGAGCGCGTGCGCGAAGTCGCGTTCACTCCAGGTGCCCGGGTAGCGAAGGATCGCGACGCGGGTCATGCGTCGTAGCCTCGAGCGGTGAGGATCCTCGCGCTCGCGCTCGTGATCGTCGCGGCGACATCGTGCGCGTTCGTCGATCGGCTGCGACCCGGGCCGACCATCGCGCCGCTCATCTCCGCCGCGTTCCTGAGCGTCCACCTGGTGGCCGGGGACGCGGGCGATGCGCAGGAGCGGCAGCGCCTGCCCGGGCTGCGCGACGCGCTCGCCGGCGCGCTCCCCGGGTCGTGGTCCGTGGCGACCGCGGGCCGCGGCATGCTCAACATGCGGACCGACGGCGACATCGACGTGACGCTCGAGGGCACGAACGGCACGTCGGCGCTCACGCAGCACACGCGCGGCGGGAAGGTGACGTCGCGGACGATCGCGGTCCACACCATCGACGGGAGCCGCCGGCTCACGCTCTCCGAGCTCGTCGCCACGACCCTCCACGAGCTCGGCCACATCTGGTGCTGCTTCGGACCGGGGACGAGCGGCGGCCACTGGACCGACGCACCCGCCGGCTTCTCCGCGGTCGGGCTCATGTACTCACCGATGCGCTGCGACGTGCCCGCCGGCGGCGATCCGGTCTGCCCGAGCGTCTTCAGCGACCGCGAGCTCGCGCAGATGGGGCTCAACGGGCCATAGCCGCCGCGGGCTCGAGCGTGACCTCATAGCTCTCGATCACCGGATTCGCCAGCAGCTGGTCGCCCATGCGCTCGGCGGCCTCGCGCGCGGCGCGCTCGTCCGCGGCATCGAACGTGACGACGATCTCCTTCCCCGTGCGGACCCCAAAGACGTCGTGACCGAGCGAGCGCAGCGCCGCGAACACCGCCTCGCCCTGTGGGTCGCGCACCTCGGCCTTGGGGCGGACGAGGACGCGGGCGACGAACCTCACGCGAGCGCCTTGCCGACGATGCGGCGGTAGCACTCGCGATACCGCTCGCTCGTGCCGCGCACGACCTCCTCCGGTAGTGCGGGCGCGGGGGGCTCCTTGTTCCACCCGGCGCCAAGGAGGAAGTCGCGCACGTACTGCTTGTCGTAGGACGGCGGCGCGCTGCCCGGCTTGTAGGTTTCCGCGTCCCAGTATCTGGACGAGTCCGGGGTCAGGACCTCGTCGATGAGCGTGATCTTCCCGTCGTGGAATCCGAACTCGAACTTGGTGTCCGCCAGGACGAGCCCCTTCTCCGCCGCCTCGTCGTGCGCGAACCGGTAGAGCGCGAGCGTGAGGCGCTCGAGGTCACGCGCGAGGTCGGTCCCGACGAGATTGGCGAGCTGCGCTCGGGTGATGTTCTGATCGTGACCGCTCTCGGCCTTGGTCGCCGGCGTGAAGATCGGCTCGGGAAGCTGCTCGGATTCGAGAAGGGCGGCGGGGAGCTTCTCGCCGGCGACGGTCCCGAGGGCCTTGTACTCGGTCCAGGCGGAGCCGGAGATGTAGCCGCGCGCGACGCACTCGATGTCGATGCGCTCGCAGTGCGCGACGAGCACGGCCCGGCCGTTCAGCGTTTTGCTCTCGCGGAAGGCCCGCGGGAAGCGGCGTAGGTCGGTGGTGATGAGGTGGTTCGGCACGATCTTCTCGGTCCTGCGGAACCAGAAGTTCGACAGCTGCGTGAGGACCCGGCCCTTGTCCGGGATCGGCGTGGGCAGCACGACGTCGAACGCCGAAAGGCGATCGCTCGCGACGATGACGAGCTTGTCGCCGCCGGCCTCGTACACGTCGCGCACCTTGCCGCGGCGGAAAAGCGGCGCGCCCTGCACGCGCGACTCGAGGAGGACGCTCATTCGGGGAGGACGCCCTTCAGGCGCTCGCGCCACGTCGAGGCGACGTCCCTGGCGACCTGCGTCGCGAGGCCGCGGTACTCCTCGGGCCGCTCGAGGATGCGCCGCTCGTCGGGCCCCAAGCGCTTCAGGTACTCCCGCAGGTCGGTGTCGAGCGTCGCGACCTCGAGGAGCGTGCGCCCGCCGCGCTCCGCCTCGAGCGTGAGCCGGCGCACGGCCTCGTGCGCATCGGGATGGCCGTACTTGGCGAGGAGCACGTAGAGCGGCTCGGCGGCGATGGTGCCGCGCGACATCGCGAGGTTCGCTTTCAGCCGGTCACGGTCGACCCGCATGCCGTCGAGCGAGGTCGCGAGCCTGCCCGCCGCGTACGCGGTCGCCGCGAGGATCTCGCCGAGGAAACGCTGCGACGCGGAGTTCGTGAGATCGCGCTGGTGCTCGCTGATCTGATCCATATAGGTGGTGAGCATCCGCGGCGCCATCGCCTTCCAGATCGACTTCACGTTCTCGAACGACACCGGGTTGCGCTTGTGCGGCATCGTCGAGGAGCCCACCTGATCGGGCGCGAACGACTCGGCGACCTCGCCGATCTCGCTCCGCTGCAGCTGACGCATGTCGTCCGCGAGGTTCGCCATGACGCCGAGCGCGCTGATGCAGGCGTGCGCGAGGTCGGTCCAGCCTTCGGGCGGGACGATCTGCGTCGACACCGGCGCGGCGTGCAGGCCGAGGCTCCCGAGGAAGCGCCGCTCGAGCGCCCGCGGATCGCCGGCGAGGAGGGCGAGCGCGTTGAACGCGCCGACGGCACCGGAGAGCTTGCCGGGGAGCCGCCGCGCCGAAAGGCGCAGCTGCTCGAGCCGGTCGCCCAGGCGCGCGACGTACTCGGCCATCGCGAAGCCGAACGTCACCGGCTCGGCGTGGCGGCCGTGCGTGCGGCCGATCTGCGGCGTCTCCGCCTCGGCTTCGGCGATGGAGATGCACTTCGCGATGAGCACCGCGATCGTCGGCACGAGCACCCGCTCGACGCATTCGCGGTAGCGGAGGGCGTTCGCGGTGTCGACGATGTCGTAGCTGGTCGCGCCGAGGTGGACGAAGCGCCTTGCCTCGTCGGGGACGTGCGCGCGGATGACGTTCACGAGCGCGCGCACGTCGTGCCTGGTGCGGGTCTCCTCGTCGGCGACCTCCTGCGGGGTGATCCGGTCGGCGGCGCTCGCGATCGCGTTCGCGGCGGTCTTGTCGGCGATGCCGAGGTCCGCGAGGGCGAGCGCGAGCGCGCCCTCGACCCGAGCCTGGTACTTCGTGGCCGCGGACGCGGAGAGGTATGGATGGAGCGCCTTGTAGAGGGCCTGGTCTCCGCCGTAAAAACGCGAATCGAGCGGCGAGACCGTGTCGAAGCGGCTGGTGATGGTCATCCCGCGAGGACCTTCGCGGCCATGCCCTCGCGCATCGTGCGCACGCGGCCGGCCAGCAGCTCGTCGCCCGTCGCGAGGATCTCCGCCGCGAGGATGCCCGCGTTCGCGGCGCCGGCGTCGCCGACCGCGACCGTCGCGACCGGCACGCCGCGTGGCATCTGCACCGTCGAGAGGAGGGCATCGAGCCCGCCCGCGATCGCGTTCGGCGACACGAGCGGCACGCCGATGACCGGAAGGGTCGTGAGCGAGGCGACCGCGCCGGCGAGATGCGCCGCGCCGCCGGCGCCGCAGATGATCACGCGCACGCCGCGCGTCTCGAGCGTGTCGACCCACTCGCGGAGAGCCTCCGGGGTCCGGTGCGCCGAGAGCACCCGGATCTCCACCTCGACGCCGAGGGCGCCGAGCGTCTCGGCGGCGAGTCCCATGGTGGCCTGGTCCGAGGCCGAGCCCATGACGATCGCGACGCGCGGGCTCATGCGACGGCCACCTCCTGTCGCGCGATGTCCGAACGATAGAACCTGCCTTCGAAGCTCACGCGCTCCGCACCGGCATACGCCCGATCGCGTGCCTGCGCGACGTTCTCGCCGCTCGCCACCATGTGCATGACGCGGCCGCCGCTTGCGACCAGGTTGCCCGTCCCATCGCGGCGCGTCGCCCCGTGGAACGCGAAGACGCCCTCGGGCAGCCGGTCGAGGCCGTCGATGCGCATCCCGGTCTTCGGCGTCCCCGGGTAGTTCTCGGCGCAGAGCACCACGTCCACGAACGCGCGGCCGGAGAACCTGAGCGGATTCGCGGCGACGTACTCGGCGAGCTTCCCCTCGCCGAGCGCCACCATGAGCCGCGCGAAGTCGCCTTCGAGCCGCGGCAGCGTGACCTCCGCCTCCGGATCGCCGAAGCGGGCGTTGTACTCGAGGACACGCCAGCCCTTGGACGTCTTCATGAGGCCCGCGTAGAGGACGCCGCGGTAGGGGGTGCCGCGCGCGGCGAGCGCCTTCGCGATCGGTGCGATGAGCGCGTCGGCGACGCTCTGCGCGTCCGCGTCCGGCAAGACCGTGGTCGGCGAGAAGGCCCCCATCCCGCCGGTGTTGGCGCCGGTGTCGCCGTCGCCGACGCGCTTGTGGTCCCGCGCCGGCGGGAGCGCGACGACGGTCTCCCCGTCGACGAGCGCCTGGAGCGACGCCTCGTCCCCTTCGAGGAGCTCCTCGAAGAGCACTCGGCCGTCCGCGACGGCGGGCGAGCCGAGCGCTTCGCGCGCCTCTTCGATCGTTCGCGCGACCACGACGCCCTTGCCGAGCGCGAGACCGTCGGCCTTGACCACGAGCGGAGCGCCCCAGCGCTCGAGCGCGTCGCGGGCGGCGCCCGCGTCGGCGAAGGCCTCCCACCCGGCGGTCGGCACGCCGGCCTCCTTCATGAGCTCCTTCGCGAAGCTCTTCGACCACTCGACCTTGGACGCTTCCCGCGACGCGCCGACGACCGCGATGCCCGAACGGCGGAGGACGTCGCCCATGCCCTTCGCGACGAGATCGTCGGGTCCGACGATCGCGAGGTCGATGTGCGAGGCGAGCACGTGCTCCTCGATGCGGGGCACGTCGTCGGGGTTGAAGCCGATGATCCGCGTGAAGAGCGACATGCCGGCGTTTCCCGGGGTGACGTCGATGGTCGTCACGCTCGAACAGTTCGCAAGGCGCCAGGCGATCGCGTACTCCCGACCGCCGCCCCCGAGCACGAGGCAGTTGAGGCCCGGCGCCCCGGGCGAGCGCCCGGGGCTGCGCTGCCTCCGCTGCTCCCAGATCTTCTGATGCACGCGCTCGCCGCGGAGCATGTCCCTCACGCGGGGGTGACCGCGCGGTGGACGGTCACTCCCATTCGATCGTCGCCGGCGGCTTGGACGAGATGTCGTAGACGACGCGGTTCACGCCGGGCACCTCGTTCACGATCCGCGCCGAGACCCGCTCGAGCAGGTCGTACGGAAGGCGCGCCCAGTCCGCGGTCATGAAATCTTCGGTCGTCACCGCGCGGAGTGCGACGAGCGCGCCGTAGGTTCGGAAATCGCCCTGCACGCCGACGCTCCGGACCGGCGTGAGGACCGCGAACGCCTGCGCGACCGTCCGGTACAGGTCCGCGGCACGCAGCTCTTCGATGAAGATCGCATCGGCCCGACGCAAGGTATCGAGCTTTTCCTGATCGACCGGTCCGAGCACGCGCACCGCGAGACCGGGTCCGGGGAACGGGTGGCGCCAGAGGATATCTTCGGGGATGCCCAGCTCGGCGCCCACGCGGCGGACCTCGTCCTTGAAAAGGCGGCGGAGCGGCTCGACGACCTCGAGCGCCATCACCTCGGGCAGGCCGCCGACGTTGTGGTGGGTCTTGATGCGCGCGCTCGTCTTCGATTCGCGTGAGCGCGACTCGATGATGTCCGGGTAGATCGTCCCCTGGACGAGGAACGGCTTCGCCGGGCCGTCGCTGGCGAAGCCCTGCATCCGCGCGACCGTCTCGAAGCATCTGATGAACTGTTCGCCGATGATCGCGCGCTTGCGCTCGGGGTCGTCCACCCCCGCGAGCTCGCGCATGAATCTCTCCGAGGCGTTGAAGTGCGCCAATCGCAGCCGCGGCCCGAAGGTCGCCATGACCTCTGTGGCCTCGTTCGCCCGGAGCAAGCCGGTGTCGACGAACACGCACAGCAATCGGTCGCCAATCGCGCGAGACACGAGCGCTGCCGCGACCGCCGAGTCGACCCCACCCGAGAGGGCACAGATCGCCGGCCGATCGCCCACGGTCTGCCGGATCTCCGCGATCGCCTCCTCGACGAAGGCCGCTGGCGTCCAGTCGCCGGTGGCTCCGCAAACCCGGTAGAGGAAGTTGCGGATGATCTCGGCGCCCCGAGGCGTGTGCGCCACCTCTGGATGGAACTGCACGGCGAATCGGGTGCTTCCGTCACTCATTGCCGCGACTGGAACCGTCGAGGTGCGAGCGATCGTCGTGAACCCCGGCGGCGGCGTGCGCACGGTGTCGCCGTGACTCACCCAGGCGCGCTCGCTCGCTCCGAGTCCCTCGAAGATCCCCGAGTGTTGGGCGATGTCGACGGTCGCGGGGCCGTACTCGCGTTTGCCTTCGGCGACGACATCGCCGCCGAGGACGTGCGCCATGAGCTGCATTCCGTAACAGATTCCGAGAACCGGGATTCCGCCCGCCAAGATCGACGGGTTGATGTCCGGCGCGTCAGGCTCGTACACGCTCGCCGGTCCGCCGGAAAGGATGACCCCGATAACGCCCTTCGCGCGTAGCTCCTCGAGTGTGACGTCGTGCGGAAAGATCTCGCAGTACACGCGTGACTCACGCACGCGCCGCGCGATGAGCTGCGTGTACTGCGATCCGAAGTCCAGGATCGCGATCGTCGCGCGCCGAGACGGACCGGTTCCCGCCCCGGACTCGGGGCGAACGAGCTGCGACCGTGTCATGAGCTAGGCCCGGACTCGGTAGTTGGGCGCGTCGGCGGTGATGCGGACGTCGTGCGGATGAGATTCGCGGAGGCCGGCGCCGGAGATGCGGACGAACCGCGCGTTGGCACGAAGGTCGTCGATCGTGCCCGCGCCGGCGTAGCCCATGCCCGCCCGCAGTCCGCCGACGAGCTGGTGGACGAGCGGCACGAGCGCACCCTGCACCGGGACGCGCCCTTCGATGCCTTCCGGCACGAGCTTGGAGAACTCGCCGACGTCCTGCTGGCCGTAGCGGTCGCGCGAAGGGGCGGCGCCCGCGGCGCGCGCGCGCATCGCGGCGAGCGAGCCCATTCCGCGGAACGACTTGAACCGGCCTTCGTTCGTCTCGATTAGCTCGCCGGGCGCCTCGTCCACACCCGCGAGGATCCCGCCGAGCATGACCGTGGAGGCTCCCGCGCCGATCGCCTTCGCGATGTCGCCGGAGTGCTGGATGCCTCCGTCCGCGCACACCGGGATGCCATGGCGGTCGGCGACCTCGGCGCAGTCGAAGACCGCGGTGATCTGTGGCATGCCCGCGCCCGCGACGATTCGCGTCGTGCAGATCGCGCCCGGACCCATGCCGACCTTCACGCAGTCGGCCCCCGCCGCGATGAGCTCCTCGGTGCCCTCGGCGGTCGCGACGTTGCCGGCGATGACCTGCACGCGGTGCCGCGCCTTCACCTTCTCGACCATGCGGATGACGGCGGCGGAATGCCCGTGCGCCGTGTCGACGACGAGCACGTCGACTCCGGCGCCGACGAGCGCGGCCGCGCGTTCATCCGCGTCGCCGGCGACACCCACCGCGGCTCCGACGAGGACGTCGGCATCCTTGGCGCGACGGACCTGGTCCGCCTGTTCGAGGACGGTGAGGTTCCGGTGAATGACGCCGAGGCCGCCCAGGCGACCGAGCGCGATCGCGAGGGTCGCGTCGGTGACCGTGTCCATCGCGGCGGAGAGGATCGGGATGTCCAGGCGGATCTCGTTCGTGAGACGGGTCTCGGTGGAGACCTGCGTGGGGAGGATGTCGCTGCGGGCAGGGATGAGGAGGACGTCGTCGAAGGTGAGCCCTTCTTTGGCGAACTTGTCCTCCCGGGTCAATCCGCCGCCCTCACGCGGGCAAGTGTATCGACTCGATGAGCGCGGCGGCTCGCTTGGTGGCTCTGGCCGCGCCGCCGCGCGCGACCGGCGCCTCCGCTACCGGCCGGCGCCGACGACCTGCACGTTCCGGTGCGTCATCGTGGCGGTCCCGCTCAGTGTTCCGTTGGCGAGCATGTGCTCGAAGGCGAAGAGGCTGCCCCACACGAGGATGTTCAGTGAGATGAGCACCGCGATCAGTGGACGGACAAACATTTCGGTTCCTTCCTCCGAGTGGCTTCGACCATCACGCCGGCCGAACCGCTCAGGCGCGACTCTCGGCTTCGTGGGCCGAGCGGACATCGCCCCCGCGGGGGAGATGGCCGAGCGCGACGCGGTTTCTCCCCCGTTCGGGTGAGCCGCGGGGCGCTCGCGAGCGCCCTAGAGGATCGTCGCCTCGCGCTCGGGTCCGACGCCGACCATGCCGATCGGCGCACCGACCGTCTCCTCGATGCGCGTGAGGTAGGCGCGCGCGTTCGGAGGCAGCGCGCGGCGCTCGGCGATCGTGGCGATCGAGCTGTTCCACCCCGGGAGCGTCTCGTAGCAGGGCCGTGCGCGTTCGAGGTCGTTCGTCGTCGGCATGTCGCTGGTCGGCTTCCCGTCGAGCTCGTACCGGGTGCAGAACGGAATCCGCTCGTACACGTCGAGCACGTCGAGCTTGGTCACGGCGATCTCGGTGAAGGCGTTCAGGCGGTGGGCATGCCGCGCGGCGACCGCGTCGAACCAGCCAACGCGCCTGGGGCGCCCGGTCGTTGCGCCGTACTCGTGCGCGCGCTCGCGCAGGTCGTGCGCCTCCTCGCCGTGGAGCTCGGTTGGGAACGGGCCCTCGCCCACGGCGGTCGAATACGCCTTCACGACGCCGATGACCCGCGTGATCTTGCGCGGCGGGATGCCCGCGCCGACGGACGCGCCGCCCGCGAGCGGGTTCGAGCTCGTGACGTAGGGATAGATGCCCCAGTCGAGATCGCGCATCGCGCCGAGCTGCCCCTCGAGGAGGACGCGTGCGTCCTTCGCGAGCGCCGCCTCCACGAGCGGAAGAGTGTCGGCGATCCGATCGCCCAGCGTCGCGGCCGCCGCGAGCACCGCATCCGCGACGGCGCGCGGTTCGAGCGGCGCGTCGCCGAACCGCTCCAGGATCGCGTTCTTCGTCTCGAGCTCGCGCGCGACGCGCTCTCGGAACCTCGGCTCGTCGCGGACCTCGTAGACCTGAATGCCGTGCCGGCCGACCTTGTCCGAGTACGCCGGGCCCACGCCCATGCCGGTCGTGCCCAGCTTGCGCCGGCCGCGCTCGCGCTCGTCGAGACGGTCGAGTGCGACGTGATACGGCATCAAAAGATGCGCGCGGTCGCTCACTCGCAGATTCGCGGTGGACACGCCCGCCTTCTCCAGCTCGGCGAGCTCGCGGCAGAGGAAGCCGAGATCCACGACGGTGCCCGGGCCGAGGACGCACAGCGCCTTCGGATTGAAGATGCCGCTCGGCACGAGATGGAGCTTGAAGGTGCCCTGCCGGTTGACGACGGTATGGCCGGCGTTGTTGCCGCCCTGGAACCGGATGACCACGTCCGCCTCCTGCGCGAGGAGGTCAGTGATCTTGCCTTTGCCCTCGTCGCCCCACTGAGCACCGACGATGGCCGTCACCGGCACGTGTGCGAATGCTAGCTGGCGCGCTGTCCCGCGACCAGCGCTCCGAGCTTCGCGATCTCGATGACCGTGAGCGTCCGCGAGGGATCGCGGGTCCACCACACGTTCGGATCCCAATCCGGATCCTCGGCGGGATGGTTGCGAAAGGAGAGACCGCCGCGCCGTTCGAACTCGCGCTCGAAGAGCAGCGAGGCGCGCCGTTGGTGGTACGGGCTCGTGACGAGGATCGCCGTCCGCAGCTTGCGCGCGCTCATGAGATCGGCGACCTTCACGGCGTTCTCCTCGGTCGTCGCCGACTCGCCTTCGACGATGATCGCGTCGCCCGGAACACCGGCCGCGACGGCCGCGCGCTTCATGAGCTCGGCCGAGGCGACCGATTGGGGATCCTGCGAGGCTCCCGAGAAGATGAGCACGGGCGCGTAGCCCTGCTTCCAGAGCCGGACCGCCGTCTGGGTGCGCGCGCCGGTATCGCCGGAGATCGCCACGATTGCGTCGGCCTTCGCGAGCGGATCGTCCACGTCGAGGTAGTGGCCGATGCCCGCGAGCACGGCGAGGACGCTGGCCACGCCCAGGAGGAAGCCGAGCAGGAACCGCCTCATGCGCTACGAGCGTGCCGGATGGACGCCGGTTGGTCTAGCTCGGAGCGGTCGTGTGAGCCTCGGCCCGGTGCGTTTCGAAGCATTCGGAGCAGTAGACCGGCCGATCGCTCCGCGGTTGGAAGGGCACCTGACCCGGCTGGCCGCAGCTGCTGCACACGATGTCGTGCATGGTCTGCGCCCGTATGGCGGCGCGCTCGGCCTTGGCGCGACGGCGGCAATCCAGACAGCGCTGTGGCTCGTGCAGCAGGCCCTTTTGCGCGTAGAACTCCTGCTCACCGGCGGTCCACACGAATGTGTTGGCGCACTCCCGGCAGGCCAGCGTCTTGTCCACGAGTTCAGTCGCCATCCGCGCGCTCCCCGGCCGGAAATCCTATGCCTGGCGGTCAAGCGCCCCCTCGGCGACCGCCATCTCGCGGAGTCCCGTCGCGAGATCCGTGCGCGGGCGCCAGAGCTTGTCGCGGGCGGCCTTCGCCGGATCGACGCAGACCCTACGCACCTCGACCGCGCGCGCCGGCGCGTGTCTGATGCCCGGCGGCGGGCCCAACACCAGGCTGAGCGCGGCGACCAGCTCCTTCACGCTCGTCGCGACGCCGGTGCCGATGTTGTAGATGCCCTCGTGGTCGCTTCGGAGCGCGGTCATCACGGCCTCGGCCACGTCGCCGACGTAGACGTAGTCGCGCTCGTATTCGCCGTCGCCATAGATCGTGATCGGCTCAGCTCTCTTCCAGCAGCCCACGAAGATCGCGATGACCCCACCCTCGAGGTCGCGCCGCTGCCGCGGCCCGTAGATGTTCGCGAGGCGGAGCGTGATCGAGCGGAGCGTGGAGCGCGCCACGAGGCGCTCGGCCTGCGCCTTGAAGCGGCCGTAGTTCGACGGCGGGTCGACGGGCACGGTCTCGTCCGCGCACACAGGCGTCTCGCCGTAGATCGCGCCGCCCGTGGAGATGTTCACGAAGTCGGTCGCGCCCATTTCCTTCGCGAGCTCGAGGACGTTATCCGTCCCCTCGAGGATGACGCGCCGATAGAGGTCTTCTTTCTCCATCGACACGACGACCTTCGTCTTCGCCGCGCAGTGGATGACGGCGTTCACCTTCTCGCTGGCAAGCGCGCGCTCAAGGCCAGGCATGTCCGCGATGTCGGCGACGCGCAGCTCGGCCGCTTCGTTCACGTTCACGCGGTCGCCGGTCGAGAGGTCATCGATGACGAGCACGCGGTCGCCACGCGCCACGAGCGCATCGACGATGTGGCTGCCGAGGAATCCCGCCCCGCCGGTCACGAGCACTCGCAACGAGTGGCCGCTCCTTTCCACAGCCGTGCTGATTTGGTGGAGGAGATAGTGGACAAGGCCGTAGCGTCCCGCGCTTGCGGGACGGTAGCGTCTTGCTCGCGGGGCTTCCGCCGCGTGAATCGTGGGCGGAGGGCTCAGTGATCGTTAGAACACCCGTTCTAGACTATTCGGCGTGATCGACGTCCGCACGGACCGCCAGGTCCCCTTCGACGAAGCCGCCGAGCAACAGGTGCTTGGGAGCCTGCTCTCGGACCGCGACGCGATCTTCAAGGTCGTCGACCTCCTGCGTGTCGATGACTTCTTCATCCCTCGGCACCAGCGGGTCTACGCCGCGGCCCAGGCGCTTCTCGAGCGGCGCGAGCGCATCGACTCGCTCACGATCCAGGTCGAGCTGGGGCGGCGTGAGGAGCTCGACCGAGCCGGCGGGGTCGCCTATCTCCGGACGCTCATCGAGGCCGTCCCCACGGCCGTCGAGGTCGAGCGCCACGCGCACGCCGTGCGCGACCGCGCGATCCTGCGGCGTCTCCTCGGTGCGGCGACGGCGATCGCCGCCGACGCGTACGACGAGCCCACGGACATCCCGCTCACGCTCGACCGCGCGGAGCAGCGGCTCTTCGCGCTGCGCGATGAGTCCGCGAACGCGCAGCTTCGGCACATCACCGCGTCGCTGCAGTCGAACTACGAGCACCTCACGGAGCGCATGGAGCGGCCGTTCGAGCTCTCGGGGATCCCGTCCGGCTTCAAGGAGATCGACTACTACACCGAAGGGTTCACGACCGGCGACCTCATCGTCGTCGCGGCACGGCCATCGGTGGGCAAGACGAGCCTCGCCCTCGGCATGACCTTCAACATCGCGCGCCGCGGTCATCCGGTCCTGCTCTTCTCCCTCGAGATGGACGCGAAGCAGATCGTTTCGCGCTTCCTCGCGCTGAACTCGCGGATGGACCTGCTCGCGCTCCGCACGGGGAACATCATCGACACCGACGCGGCCGCCGCGCTGCATGGGCTGCCGATCCTGATCGACGACACGCCGGGCATCTCGATCATGGAGCTGCGCACGAAAGCCCGGCGGGCGAGCACGCACGAGAAGATCGAGGTCATCGTCGTCGACTACGTCCAGCTCATCCGCACCGGGGAGGACGACGAGAACCGCGTCCAGGAGATCGCCACGATCACGCGGAACCTGAAGTCGCTCGCGCGCGAGCTCGGTGTCGTCGTCATCGGGCTCTCGCAGCTCTCGCGGGCGGCGGGCGACTCGGGCGGCGAGCCAAAGCTCTCCACCCTTCGCGAAGGTGGCTCGCTCGAGCAGGACGCCGACATCGTCCTCATGCTCTGGCGGGATCGCGAGGAGACGCCGGCGGGCGCGCCGCGCCTCATCAACGGCGCCATCGCGAAGAACCGCAACGGCCCGACAGGGATCTTCCAGCTGCTCTTCGAGAGCGAGCAGGCCAAGTTCTTCTCGAAGGCCTCCGACGACGGCGGCCCGCCGGCATGACCCTCGCCGTCGACCGCGGGATCAGACCGCCACCGGAGAAGCCCGAAGCCGAGGCCTCGCTCCTCGGCGCGATGCTCATGGACGGGGCGATCTACAACGAGGTCGCGCGCGGGCGATTAGGGCCTGCGGACCTCTCGCGAGAGCAGCACCGCATCGTCCTCGCGGCCATCGCCCGCGTCGCGGAGCGGAGCGACCCGATCGCGTTCGCGAGCGTGCAGGCGGAGCTCGCCGCCCACGGCGAGCTCGACTCGATCGGTGGCGCCCAGTTCCTCGTCGGGCTCATGCAGAACGTACCGACCGTGGCGCACGCGTCGAGCTACGCCGCGATCGTCGAAAGGACCGCGCTCCTCCGCCGCCTCATCGGCGTCGCGAACGAGATCGCCCGGCTCGCATTGACGCGCGAAGAGGCCGCAGCCGCGGTCTCGGACGCGCAAGAGCTGCTCTTCGCCGTGAGCGAGTCGACGCTCCACCGCGACATCGTGCCGCTCGAGACGGCGCTCCGCCGGTACGCGGAGCAGATCGACGAGCGCGGCGACCTTCGCGTCGGGATCAAGTCGGGGCTCGATTCGCTCGACGCGAAGACCGGGGGCCTGCAGCCGTCCGACCTCATCCTCATCGCGGGTCGTCCGGGTCTCGGAAAGACGAGCCTCGCCCTGAACATCGTCGAGCACGCGGCGATCGTGGAGCGCAAGACGTGCGCGCTCTTCTCGATGGAGATGAGCGAGATGCAGGTCGTGCAGCGCCTGGTCTCGATGCTCGCCGAGATCGACGGGAATCGGATGCGCCGAGGTCGCCTGTCGACGCAGGAGTTCGTCGCCATCTCCGCCGCGTCGAGCCAGCTCCAGCAGGCTCCGATCTTCGTGGAGGAGTCGAGCCGGCTGACCGTGACGGACATCCTCGCGAAGTCACGCCGCCTGCAGGCCGAGCGAGGCCTCGACCTTGTGGTCATCGACTACCTGCAGCTCATCGAAGGCGCCGAGGATGAGGAGAGCCGCGTGCTCGAGGTCGCGCGCATCAGCCGCGCCTTGAAAGCGATCGCGCGCGAGCTCGAAGTACCGGTCATCGCGATCTCGCAGCTCTCGCGACAGATCGAGCAGCGCGGGACAGAGCCGATGCTCTCCGACCTCCGCGAGTCGGGAGCGCTCGAGGCCGACGCCGACCTCGTCATGTTCCTGTGGCAGAAGGACCGCAAGGACCGTGAGGAGAGCGTCGTGCGGCTGAAGCTCGCCAAGCACCGCAACGGCCCCACCGGTGACTTCGATCTCCACTTCCAGTCCGACCTCACGCGGTTCCGCGATCTCGGCGAAACGCACGAGGGCGTCTAGACCGAGCATCAAGCCGCGCGGCTGTGTTCACGTCGGCGTCGACTCAAGACCTGCCGGCTCCAAGCGGACGTTCTTCAGATGTGCTTCGCGAATAAGCTCCGCCGCGCGGGCGGTGACCAGGATGGTGTTTTCGTTCCCCGGATGGAACAGGTCCGAGCCGTCCCACTCGCGCGGATCGAGATAGTGGCCCAGCGGATCGTGGCCGACTGGGCTGCCCTTGCCAGTCCGCACCGGACCCGCGCGACCCGCCACGCCGAGGACCCACCAGGCCGTCTCTGACGGCATACCCTCGCAGACCGTCTCATATGCGCGCCAGCCGCTGATCGCGCCTTGTTCAAGTAGCTTCTTGAACCGATCGCCGATGAGATAGAGGCTCGACCAAGGCGTCCCGATAAGGTCTCCCGCCCGGCCGCTCTGATCCACTAGCACACGGATCGGGAGCACTCCGTCATATTTCGCGTCGAGAAGCCGCTCGTGATCGGCGCGCACCGGGAGCGTGAGCCGCGCACGAAGCCACTCGTAACTCCGGAGGCGCAGCGTCTGGAGGTCGCTCACGGCCAGCGCGGTCGGATGCGTATCCAAGGCCGTTCAGTCTCGCGAGCTAGACCAGATCAGCGTGCCGGTCGTGAGCACCAAGCGGACCGCGGGCCGGCCAAAGACCGGGACCACCGCCTACGCCGGCTCGATCGCGACCGTCACGTTCGCGCGCACGTCCGGGAGGAGCCGCACCTCGACCGTGTGGACCCCGAGGGTCCGCAGCGGCTCGTGGAGCGTCACCTTCGTCTTGTCGATCGGCGCCTTCACCTCACGGGTGAGCGCTTCCGCGATCTCCTTCGTCGTCACGCTGCCGAAGGTCTTGCCCTGCTCCCCGGCCTTGAGCCTGAAGACGAGGGTGACGCTCGCGAGACTCTTCGCGAGCTCCTCGGCATCGCCGTGGGCGCGGTCCTTCTTGGTCCGCTCCGCCTGCCTTTCCTGCGCGAGGTGCTTCAGCTCGCCCCCGGTCGCCTCGATGGCGAGGCCCTTGGGGAGAAGGAAGTTCCGCGCGTACCCGTCGGCGACGTCCTTCACGTCACCGGGGCGGCCGAGACCGCGGACTTCGGTCTTGAGGATGACGCGCAACGCTTGCGGGAGCGGCTAGGAGGGAGAGGACGCCTCGTCGAGTGATGTCTCCTGCTCGCTCCGCCGCAGCTCCATCTCCCATGCGAGGACGGATGCGGCGACGGCGAGCACGCCCATCACCGTGAGCGCGCCGACGATCGCGAGCAGCGCCTCGATCGCTCCGAAGAAGCCCCGCCCCGAGTCACGGTCGCTCATGCGCTCCCCCTTCTGCGGCCCCTTTGGAGGGCCTTTTCCAGAGTAGCGCGGACGCCGCCCAGACGGTCTCCGAGGATGCGCTCGGCGGTGGCGATGTCGCGGCCGAGCTGGTCTTTGTCCTGCGCGATCCTCCCGAGATGCTCGTCGACGACATCCTGCGGCGCGCTTCGGATGAAGAGATCGAGGCCGAGGAGCACAACCGCGATGTCGTCGAGCTGCCCCAGCACCGGAACGAAGTCCGGGATGAGATCGATCGGGAGCACGAGGTAGCCGACGATCCCGGCGAGGATGAGCTTCTGAGCGACGGGGACACGCCGATCGCGGAGGAGCGCCCAGATAAGGCGGATGTACATCGGCAGCCGGCGGACGAGATCGACCACTTCGGCGACGTCCTTTGGCGCACGGAGTCGCTTAGCCATGCACCTCCCCTTGCGGGAAGCGTGCCCGAAGGGCTCCGAGCGCCCGGGCCAGGGCCGAGTCGCTGTCGGCGGACCAGAAGGTCACGAGGTACTGCGCCTTGCCGTCGCCGTCGATGCTCCGCAGCTCGACCTGCGGCGCCGGCTCGGGCGAGATGCCGTCGACCTTCGCGAGCGCGGTGCGCACGTCGTCCGCGCTCAACGCTCCCTTGTCCTCGGGTAGCGCGAGCCAGGCCGCGAGGCGGCGCGTCGGAAAGCGCGTGAGGTTCACGACCGGCGATGTCATGAAGGTCCCATTCGGAACGATGACCTCTCGGCCGTCGGCCGTACGCAGCTGGGTCGTGCGGAACGAGATCTCCTCGACCGTTCCCTGGAATCCGGTCACGTCGATCGTGTCGCCGATCCGGAACGGACGCTCGACGAGGACCCAGACGCCGGCGAAGAAGTTCTTGAGGATGTCCTGCAGCGAGAGGCCGACAACCAGACCGACGATGCTGAACGAGCCAAGGATCCAGCCGAACGCGTCGCGCGTGTAGATCGCGATGATCGCGAGCGCACCGATGATGATCACGGCGAGCTGCGAGAGGTTGCCGAGCAGCACGGTGACGTTGCCGTGCGCGCGATGCCGCGCCAGGGCGCGCATGGTCACCGAACGAACCGCGCGCGCGACGAGGAGCGTCAGGGCCCCGACGAGCAGAGCCCAGAACGTCCGCGCCCCGTAGTCGAGGAGGGTTGGCCCGACGACCGCCGGGTCGAGCGGCACGCGGCGAGGATAGGGGCCCGGACTTGACAACTGAACATCCGTTCGGTTAGGGTGCGGGGCAGCGTGACCAAGCAAGACCAGCAACGGGCGGAGCGAATCCTGGCGTTCATCCGCGAAACGGTCGCCGAGCGGGGCTATCCGCCGAGCGTCCGCGAGATCGCGGAGGCGGTCGGGCTCGCTTCGACGTCTGCCGTCCATCACCACCTCACAAAGCTCGAGAAGGAGGGCCGTCTCCAGAAGGAGGCGACCCGCTCGCGTGCGCTCAGCCTGCCTGGCTCGCTTGGGATCCGGACGGTCCAGGCGCCGATCGTCGGCGAGATCGCCGCGGGCCAACCCATCCACGCGTACGAGGACCGTTCCGAGACGATGACCTTGCCGGGCGAGCTCGCCGCGGGCCGTGGTCGCGAGACGTTCGTTCTTCGCGTTCGCGGCAAGTCGATGATCGAAGACCACATCGACGACGGCGACTTCGTGGTCGTGCAGGAGCAGAACACCGCGCGCGACGGCGACATCGTGGTCGCGCTCCTCGAAGACAACGTCGCGACGCTGAAGCGTTTCTACAAGGAGCGCGATCGCGTGCGGCTTCAGCCGGCCAACGGTTCGATGGCCCCCATCTACGCGCGCGACGTGCAGATCCAAGGGAAGGTGATTGGCGTCATTCGACGCCTCGCCTAGCCTCGGCGCACGATGCCCGCTCGCGTTCGGGAGCTCACGCTTCGGGAGCTGAACCGGGCGCTCCTCGCGCGCCAGATGCTGCTCGCGCGTCAGAGGATCGGCGTCGTCGACGCGGTCGAGCGGCTCGCGTGCCTGCAGGGACAGTGGCCACCTTCGCCGTATGTCGCGCTCTGGACGCGGCTCTTCGGATTCAGCCGCGAGCGCCTTTCGGCGGAGATCGATCGCGGCGCGATCGTCAAGGCGACGCTCATGCGCGCGACCCTCCACCTCGTCTCCGCGCGCGAGTACCCGGCGTACAGCCTCGCGACGCTGGAGGGCCGGTTCGGAGCCTGGCGTCCGCCCGGCGGCCCCGCGTACCGTGACCTCGAGCTCGTCCACGCGAGCGTCCTGCGGTTCGCCGCAAAGACACCCCGCACCCGCGAGGAGATCCGCGAGCACATCGCCGAGCACCTGCCCACGTCGGCACGCCGAGACGGGCGGCTCCGCAACTGGTTTCTCTGGGCGGCGGTCGCGACGAGCGGCCTCGTCTGGGAGCCATCGGGCGCGCGCTTCGAGCATCGGCAGCTCGCGCGGCATATCGCGGCGCCGGCGAGGCTCCGCAAAGCGCCAAAGGCCGACGCCGCGTACGACCTGGTCGTCCGGCGCCATCTCGGTGCGTTCGGCCCCGCGACGGTCGCGGACATCGCGACCTGGGCGAGCGTCCGCGTGCCGAACATCCGCGCCGCGCTGGCGCGCATCAAAGATCTGCGCCGCTTCACGGACGAGCGGGGACGCGAGCTCTACGACCTCGCGAAGGCGCCGCGGCCGCCGGGCGACTCGCCGGCGCCGGGTCGCTTCCTCGCGCGGTTCGACGCGGCGATCCTCGGGCACGCGGCACCCGAACGCACGCGCATCCTTCCCGAGCGCTACCGCAAGCAGGTCATCTTCTCCGCGGAGGTATGGCCCACCTTTCTCGTCGACGGATTCGTGGCCGGGCGTTGGAGCATCAACGCGAGGCCGAAGGAGGCGGTCGTCGAGCTCAAGCCGTTCCGCAAGCTGACCCGCGCAGAGCGTGCGGCGCTCGAGCCCGAGGCCGAGGCGCTCGCGCGGTTCTACTACCCGGAGGCGCCGACCCACGGAGTCCGCGCGTGACGCGTTCGGTCGACGCGCCGGTCCTCAGCCTCCGCGAGCTCAACCGCGCGACCCTCGCGCGCCAGATGCTCCTCGAGCGGGCAACGCTCGACGTCGTCACCGCCGTCGGGCGGCTCGCCGCGCTGCAGGCGCAGTGGGCGCCCTCTCCGTACGTCGCGCTCTGGTCGCGTCTTCACGGCTTCAAGCGCGAGCGGCTCTGGTCGGCGATCGAGCGACACGCCGTCGTCCGCGCGCGGCTCATGCGCGGGACGCTGCATCTGGTGAGCGCCCGCGATTTCTACGCGTATGCAGTCGCGACCCAGGATCTGCAGCGCGGCGCGTGGAACCGGCTCCAGGTGGCGAACGGGGTCGAGCCGGAGCGGGTCGCGAGCCTCGCGGTGGCGTTCGCCCGTACGCCTCGCGCGAAGGAAGACGTGATCGCGCATCTGCGCGAGCGGCTCGGCAAAGTCTTCAATGAGCAGTACGCCTGGCTGGTGTGGCGGTTCGTCAGCGCGCACGCGGATCTGGTGTCCGCCCCGCCCGGAGGGCGCTGGGACTACGGCGGCACCGACGCGCCGTACGTCGCGGCGAAGCACTGGATCGCCGGCGGCGCGAGGCCGACGGAGGACGCCGCGATCGACCATCTGGTGCGGCGCGCCCTCGCCGCGTTCGGGCCGGCCACGCTCGCCGACATCGCGCAGTTCGCCGGCCAGGTGCCGCCGCGCATCCGGCCCGCGCTCGAGCGGCTCGCGCCGGGCCTGCGCCGCTTCGTGGACCCGCACGGGCGGACACTCTTCGATCTTCCGCGCGCGCCTCGGCCGCCGGCCGAGACGAGGGCGCCGGTCCGCTTCCTGCCGCGCTACGACGAGGCCCTCATCGCCTACGAGCACCGCGAGCGGGTCATCGCCTCCGGACACCGCTCGGCGGTCTATGCGAAGAACGCGATCATCGAGGCGACCTTTCTCGTTGACGGCTTCGTCGCCGGCATATGGGCGCTTTCGTCGTCGCCGGTTCAGGCGATCGTGCGCGTCATGCCGTTCGCGCGGCTCGCGCCCGTCGACCGGCGCGCCGTCTTGGACGAGGCCGAGGACCTCGCGAGGTTCCTCGCGCCGGCCGCCAAGACGCACGGGGCGAAGGTCGCATGACTCCGCCCCGAACGATCCTCCACTGCGACCTCGACGCCTTCTACGCCTCGGTCGAGCAGCGCGACCACCCCGAATACCGGGGGAAGCCGGTCATCGTGGGGGGCTCGCCGGGCGAGCGTGGCGTGGTGATGGCCGCGTCGTACGAGGCGCGAACCTTCGGCGTGCGCTCGGCGATGCCGCTCCGCACCGCGGCGCTGCTCTGCCCCGACGGCATCTACGTCCCCGGCGACCTCGACCGCTACGCGGACGCGTCCGATCAGGTCATGGCCCTTTTCGCGGAGCGCACGCCGCTCGTGGAACCGATCTCGCTCGACGAGGCCTTTCTCGATGTCACCGCAAGCGAGCAGCTCTTCGGCGGCGGCGAGGCCATCGCCCGGGAGCTAAAGCGCGACGTCCGCGAGCGCTGCGGCCTCGTGATCTCGATCGGCGTCGCGTCGAACAAGCTCTGCGCGAAGATCGGCTCGGACCTGCGCAAGCCCGACGGCCTGGTCATCGTTCCGGCCGGCGGCGAGGCGGCGTTCCTGGCCCCGCTGCCGCTCGAGCGGCTCTGGGGCGTCGGTCCCAAGACCCGTGAAGTCCTCGGCGGCTGGGGCCTTCGGACCATCGGCGACCTCGCACGATTCGATCGCGCCGCCCTCGAGACACGGCTTGGCGAGCATGGGACGGACGTGTGGGATCGGGCCCATGGCATCGATGAAGGCGAGGTCATCGGGAACGGCCCCCCTCCCAAATCGGTGGGCCACTCGCACACCTTCGGCGAGAACACGCTCGATCTCGCGAAGATCGAGTCCACGCTCCTGCGTCTGGCGGAAGGGGTCGGCAGGCGGCTGCGTGGTCACGAGCTCGTGGGGCGGACCGTGACCCTGACCCTGCGTGTGGCGCCATTCGAGACACGGACGCGGCAACGGACGCTTGCCGAGTCGACCAGTGACGACGCACTCATCTACCGCATCGCGCGGCAGCTTCTGCGCGACTGCCTCGCTGTGGACCGCGAAGGCGGACGCACCAGTCCGGTTCGCCTCGTCGGCGTCTCCGTCTCAGGACTCTCCGCCGGAGAGCAGCTCGGATTGTTCGAGAGCACCCGTCACAACAGACTGAACGCGGCGTTAGACGCAGTTCGCTCTCGCTTCGGCGACGAAGCGCTGGATCGCGCGAGCGCGCGAGAGACCAAGGAGCGTCGTCGATTCAGCGGACACAAGTCGTGATGATCGTCATGCGCGTGGACGACGATGTGGAAACGTGCGTAGTACGTGTGGAGAACTCTGTGGAGAACTTGGTGGACAGACCGTCTTGTCCGCGACGGGCGATGTGCAGATGATGCGCCGGTCCAACAGCGCGAAGGGGAAGGAAGGGGTGCCCGAGGAACGCATCGCCCAAACGGCGATCGACTTCATCTCGTTCTGTTTCTCGCGGCGCGCGGTCGAGTGGCCACTTCTGTACGACGAAATGTGCTACGTCGCTTCGAACAGGTTGTATCGCGGACTCGGATATCAAGAGCTTCGTGAGGCAGGCCTCGATCTGGGACTCGGCGGTCTTGTGCGCACCAGTCGGATCGCGAACGAGGTCACGCAGGACATGCGGCTCGGAGGCACGGGGCAGCTACGCGGAGGGCTTCTCGCGGCGAGCTAGCGCAACGTAGGCCACACCGGCGGGGCGGCGAGTGAAAGGAAGCGCACTCGCCGCCTCTTTTTCTTCGAGGGCGCGGCGCTCTGGCACAATGGACCGCGAAACGAGGGGAAGCGCACCAAAAAGCGCATCTTTTCGTGATGGTCCCGTGGTGCAGCGGCCTAGCATACGTCCCTGTCAAGGACGAGATCGCCGGTTCGAATCCGGTCGGGACCGCCAGACTGAACAAGCTTCACCGCTGAGCCGGGACTCTCGGGTTCCTCTGTACGACGCCGATCGTTTGTTGCCTTCATCGTCACCGCGGCGCTCGGGCTTCCCATCGCGACCGTGATCGGCATCGTTCATCGCGTGCGCGACGCGTTGAGCCACGAGAGTCCCTGGCAAAGAGAGAGGGCGGAGCTTTTCGTCGCTCCGCCCTCTTCACCGCTCCCGAACGTTCGCGCAGATTGCTATCGGATCGTTCGGGCCCGGTCGCTACTGGGAACAGATCGCATAAGCCGTGACGGTGACATTTCCGGTACCTGTCTGAATGACGATCCCTTGCGCCTCCCAACCATTCGGATTCGCGCCGTTCGTGCGCGGCGTCGACCTCGAGAAGGAGACCGCCCCCTTGGCGCCCGACCCGCCCGATCCCTGCGTGATGTCCGCTCCCCCGCCAAGCAGCTTGGCTCCGGCTGCGCAGCTCGCAGTCGATGACGGAGTGGTCGTGCCGACCGCTGGGTTACCCCCCGTGTTCGTCGCTGTTCCGACGACGACGACTGTGTTGCCGACGACTCCGCTCGCGCCGGTCGCACCTGATGCACCGGTTGGACCGGTTGGCCCGGTCGCGCCGATCGGCCCGCTCGGCCCAACGGCGCCAGTGGGTCCAGTCGCGCCGGTCGCACCATTCGAACCCGCCGCGCCGGTCGCGCCGGTCGCGCCGTCCGCGCCGGTGTTTCCGGCCGCGCCGGTCGCACCCGTTGCGCCGGTTTGGCCCTGAGGTCCTGTTGGCCCGATCGGCCCCTGTGCTCCCGTGTCGCCCGTCGCGCCGGTAGGCCCGGTCGCGCCCGTGTCACCCTTGGGACCCTGGGACCCGGTCGAGCCTTGCGCGCCGGTGTCACCGGTCGCACCTGTTGCACCAGTGTCGCCCTTCGCTCCGGTATCGCCCTGCGGTCCTTGCGGACCAGTTGGTCCTTGCGCGCCGGTGTCACCGGTCGCGCCTGTCGCACCCGTCGCACCGGTGTCGCCCTTCGCGCCGGTGTCGCCCTTCGAACCCTGCGCTCCGGTCGGACCGATCGGCCCCTGCGCGCCAGTCGCGCCCATCGCGCCGGTCGCGCCGGTATCTCCCTTCGCTCCCTGTGGACCCGTTGCGCCGGTATCGCCCTTCGGTCCCTGAACTCCCGTCGCGCCCGTCGCTCCGATGTCTCCCTTCGGACCCTGCGCGCCGGTCGGACCGATCGGCCCCTGCGCACCAGTCGCGCCCGTCGCCCCGGTCGCGCCGGTGTCTCCCTTAGCTCCCTGTGGACCGGTCGCGCCGGTATCCCCTTTCGGTCCCTGCGCTCCCGTCGCGCCGGTCGCGCCCTTCGCGCCGGTCGCACCAGTCGGTCCCGTGGGACCGGTCTGATTCCAGTTCAGCGCTTTCTCGGTGCCACTGCAGGCCTGACCGAGTGCGGTGTCGATGACCCGCAGCGCACCGCTCGTCGAGTAGCAACCGTGGATGACGCCCCCGGCGTCGGGAATGCTCGCGTACGCGATACCACCAAGGACTAACAGTCCTCCGACGATGAGCAGCAACGAACGACGGCCGAGGCGGCGAAGCGCCTTCATCGCGAACCCCCTGGATTACGGAGAACCTGCACGGAGGGGTCTCCCCTATCCGGCCCCGGAGCAGGCCACGACCAAGTCATCCCTTCCTGGCCAGTCGGGGGAACGTAGGGCCTTTCACCTCGCCACGCGCGTTTCTCAATATTTTTGTCATATCCCTGTAACGGGCAGTCGGCATCACGGCTGCAAGAGGGAAACGACAGACAACCTGGCGGGTGGGTGGAAGAAAATGCAGGCGACCAGAGGACGTTCCCTATTGCGATCGCGCGTATCCGGCTGGAGGCTGTGGGCTTTCGTTCTCGCTTATCTCTTGGTGTTCACTCCCTCAGCCAGGGCGGACACCGCAGTCAACACGACCGCGGCATTCACGTTCAGCGGAACCAATACGTGCGTGATTCCGGCGGAGGACTTTGCCGGGACCGGCGGTCTGCACGTCATCGTGAGCTCGAGCCTTTCGACGGACGGCATGGTCCATTCGCATCTGAAGGCGAACTTTCAGGGCATGCAGGCCACGGCCCTCATCAGCGGGAAGAAATACCAAGTCCCTGCCTCGGAGACCGACTCGTATGAGTTCGACACCCCGGACTTCGCCCCGTTTCACACGACCTTCGAGTTCATGGTGCAGTTCATCCGCGTCGGCGAGGGCGGCACGTACATCTTCGGTGACGATTTCTTTGAACACTTCCTGGCTCACGCAACCATCAACGCGAATGGTGTCGTGACGGTCGACGACCTTACCGACGACACGCGCTGCCAATAGTCACCCGTCTCATCGCATAGCCGCGCTGGCTCGCCGGTGGAAAGTCCTTCAGGCCGAGCCTCGCGCCCGCGCGCGACCTTCCCGCAGACCTCCCCCATTCAGGGGGTACCGTCGCCAGTTCAGCGTGCGTTCATACCCTGAAGGTCTGGCTATCTCTCAGCCGAGGTGACACGCATGAAGGGCTTTTGGAGCGACGAGCGGGGTCAGGGCCTCGTCGAATACGCGCTCATCATCGCGGTGATCGCGATCGCGGTCATCGTCGCGATGATTTTCCTCCGCGACCAGCTCTCGAACATCTTCAGCAACATCGGCAACAACCTCACGTAGACCGGGCGCGGGCGTGTCGTCGACGCGCCCGCGCCTCGCCCTCGTGTACCTCTGACGGCGCTCCCCCATAGACTGCGCGCCGTGAGTCCGCGCCTCGCCCTCATCATCGGCGCGCTCGGCGCCTTCCTCGTCGGTCTCGCGCTCACCGTCACGCCGAGTGCGATGCTCGCCTCGTTCGGCCTGAATACTCCGAACGAAGCGATCGTGCTGGCGCGCGACCAGGGGGTCACCCTCATCGGGCTCGGCCTCATCAACTGGATGGCCCGGAACGCGACCGGTACGCCACTTCGGGCGCTGCTCGCGGGCAACCTTGCGGTGCAGGCGCTCGAGATCCTCGTGAACCTGATCGAGCTGGCGCAAGGACTCATCCAGCCTCAGGCGGCCGGAGGTCTGCTCATCCATATCGTGCTCGGCGCGGTGTTCGTCTTCGCGATGACCCGCGCGCGCTAGCGATCACTCGCTCGCCCGCTGACACATTGCCGATGATGGCTCGCTTGCTCGCCGGGAGGATTCTGTAACGCGCCGGTAACACACGCGATCGATACGCAAACCACCTCGTCGCGGCTGGCCGCACCGTGCACCGAGCACATCTAATCGGGTCGTGCCCCGTGGACGCCTTTGCCTGTCGTTCGTCCTGCTCGCCATGCTCGTGAGCGCATGCGCGTCCGCGCCACGAGCACGCGAGGCGAGTGCCGACGTCGACATGCCGGGCGAGCGCGAGATCCGTCCCGTCGTCCAGGTCGATCCGCTTCGCTGCACCGATCGCGCGACGATCCCGCCCGTCGAGCACGTCATCAACGCGAAATGGTCCGCTGACTCGAGCGCGCTCGCCGTCGCGCGCGTCGTGACCGTCCCCTCGCACGTGACGATCACCGGATACGAAGAGGAATCCCGCATCAGCGTGCTGAACATCCGTACCGGAGCGGTCCGCGAGCTCGGTCAGGGCAGCCGGCCGGAGTGGTCGGCCTCGGGCGCATACCTGTCGTACTGGCGCGACGACGGCTATCTCTACGTCAACCTCAACGGCACGATCGCCGCGAAGATCGAGACGTCAGATCCCGAGGTCCGCTGGAAAGGCGACGATCTGTACTACTGGTACGCCGACGAGATCCGCGTGTGGCACGCCGGCGAGCTCCGCACCGTATCCCGCGTCGACCCGGAGTTCATGATCCATTACCCGCACGACGACGCGTACTTCAGCGCGGACGCCGCGCTCTTCACGCTCACGCGGTACTCGCTCGACGGGACCGCCGAACGCTGGGTCGGCGAGACGGACACCGGACAGGTCGAGCCGCTCGGCGAGGCGGGCGTGACCTTCAGCGAATGGGGGCCGCGGGGCGAAACACTGCTCACGCGTTCCAACACCGAGCTTGTCCTTCGTGGGACCGAAGGGTCGCGGTCGGTGACGCCGCTCTCCGGCTTCGCGGGACGCGTCCACGGGTGGACCGCCGACGGCCAGCTCCTGATCGGCGCGGTATCGCCGACGATACCCGGGGGCAACGCCTTCGACACGCTCACGGTCCTCGACCAGCTCGGTGAGAAGACCGGCGTGGCGATCCTTCCGAACCTTTTCGGGACCCGTTCGTTCAGCCCGGACGGGTCCTACTTCACGGGCGTCTCGCGAACGGGCCTCTACACGACCGCGCTCGACCTGTACCGGTGCGGCGTCGCCGCCCCGTACGCGGCGGTCCCCCGTGCGGATCCGGCGGCGCGGTCGCGGCAGGCGCGGATCGACCAGGACGGCCGCCGCTTCGTCCGTCCCGTCGCCGGCGAGATCACGCAGTTCCTCCAGGGCGCGCACACGGGCGTCGACATCGCGGCGCCGTTCGGCTCGATCATCGTCGCGGCCGACGACGGCGTCGTCGACGCCGCGGGCTGGGTGCAGGTGGGCGGTCGTCGCGTCTGCGTGCAGCACGCCGGGGGCGTCGAGAGCTGCTACTACCACACCTCCGCGGCGCTCGTCGTCATCGGCGAGCACGTCGCGCGAGGCCAGCCCATCGCCCTCATCGGCATGACCGGCGCGACGACCGGGCCGCACGTGCACTGGGAAGTGAAGCAGGACGAAAGGATCATCGATCCGCTCGCGCACTAGCGTGTAGCGATGGTTCGGCTGCTCACCGCGATCGTCGGCCTGCTCGCGCTTACGCTGATCGTCCTCGTGGCCGGCGGCGCCTTCGGTCCGACCGCACCGACGCGGACGCCGGCGCCGATCGCGGTCGCGCCGGCGCGCGCAACGCCGGAGGCGGCGCGGACGTCACAGATCATCACCCTCACGCTGACCGAGCAGCAGCTCACCGCGGCCGCGCAGTCGTACACGCCCCTCACGATCTCGGGGATCACCGTCACCGATCCGACCGTCCGCCTCGACGCCGGCCACGCGACCCTCGTCGCGACCGGCCACGCGCTCTTCCTGAGCGGACCGATCGTCGTGGTCGCGACGCCCGTTGTCACAGACGGCTCGGCCGGCACGCGGGTCGACTCGGCGACGTTCGCCGGTCTCGGCCTTCCCGACTCGACGAAGCAGGACATCGCCGACACGTTCACGCGAACGCTGCGCGCGAACATTCCCGCGGGCGTTCGGGTCACGGCGATCAGCGTCCGTATCGGGACGATCGTCGTGGAGGCCGTCCCCGCCTGACCTCCTCGAAAACTGCGATGATTCGCCGATCAGCGGGGAGGTCGGCATGGACTGGATCGAGCAGCTCTTCGGCATCTCGCCGGACGCGGGCTTGGGCACGCTCGAGGCGCTCATCGCGGGCGCGCTCGTCGCGGTCGTCCTCGGGATCACGCTCGCCATCCGCGCGCAGCGCTCGCGCGCCGCGCAGAAGCGCAGCTAGCTCGAGTCCTTCCCGGCGTCGCGGACGAGCAGGATCCCGAGCCAGAGCCAGAAGATCGGTCCGCCCACCGCGCCCGCGATGAGCGCGGCGGCCGTAGGGATGGTCGCGACGCCCGCAAGCGAGGCGCCGAATCCGGCAGCGAGGTCGAGGAAGGCGACGAACCCGAGCAGCGCGAGCAGCCTCGCGTACCGGCCGCTCCACATGAGCAGCCCGGCGACCAGGAACCAGACCGCGGTGAGTCCGAACGTGAGGATGCCGACGGGGTTGGTCGCCGCGGGCTCACGGAAGGCGTAGTTGAGCGCCGTGACCCCCATGAGATCGGGGAGATGCGCCTGGTCGCCACGAGCGCCAGGAACGCGACGAGCGCGTACAGGCCGTTGAAGAGGACGAGTCCGGTCGTCGTGGTCGCGAGGGACGCAAGGAAGGAGTTCGCGTCGAGAGCTCCAGCGAGCGGCGTTTGCTGGGCCGGTGGCACGAGGAGGAAGTACTCGGCGACCGCCGCCCACGACGCGACCGCGAGAAGGATCCCGGCGATCCCGCCAGCTCGCACGAACGATCGGTCGCTCATGGCGGTCCGTCCCTTCCCTACGATGCGCGCGTGATCGAAGAGATTACCCAGTTCACGATCGAGGAGGCCGCCGAGCTCATGCGCTCGCGACGCGTGTCGCCGGTCACGTTGACCGAAGCCGCGCTCGCGCGAATCACCACGCTCGAGCCGATCCTCAACGCCTTCATCACGGTCACGGCGGACGCGGCGCGGTCCGAGGCGCGGCGGGCGGAGACGGCAATCGCGCACGGCGAGTACCGCGGACCGCTCCACGGAATACCGGTCGCGGTGAAGGACCTCTTCGCCACCGCCGGGGTGCGCACCACGGCCGGCTCGCGGATCCTGCGCGATTGGGTGCCCGCGGAGGACGCGACCGTCGTGCGCCGCCTTCGCGACGCGGGCGCCGTCCTCCTCGGGAAGCTCGGGATGCACGAGTTCGCGTATGGCATCAGCTCGGTGAACCCGCACTTCGGGGACGTCCACAACCCGTGGGACAGATCGAAGATCCCGGGCGGGTCATCGGGCGGCTCGGCCGTCGCCGTCGTCGTGCGCGAGGCCTACGCAACGCTCGGCAGCGACACCGGGGGCAGCGTCCGCATCCCCGCCTCGCTCTGCGGGTGCGTCGGTCTCAAGCCCAGTTACGGCCGGGCGAGCCTGGTCGGCGCGGTCCCGCTCTCGTGGTCTTTGGATCACCCAGGTCCGCTCGCGCGCAGTGCGCGGGACGTCGCGATCGTCCTCTCCGCGACGGCCGGACACGATCCGCGCGATCCCGCCTCGGCCGATCGGCCGGTCCCCGACCTCCTCACCGGGATCGATACCGGCCCGCGGGGCCTGCGGATCGGGGTTCCAAAGGAGTGGGTCTGGGACGAGTGCGATCGCGAGATCGCGGCCCTGGTGCGGCTGGCGATCGAGGCCCTCGCCGCGGGCGGCGCGGAGGTGCGCGAGGTGAGCTGGCCGCACGCCGCGGATTACGCGCGGGCGGCGGCGCAGGTGCTCGCGGTCGAGGCGCGCGCCTATCACGACGCGACCTTCCCGGGACGTTCCGCCGAGTACGGGCCACTCATCCGCGCGCGTCTCGAATCCTCGGGCGACGTGAGCGCCGACATGTACGCGCGGGCGATGCGCCTGCTGATCGAGGCGCGCGCCGGCGGGGCCGACGCCGCTCTCGAAGGGATCGACGTGCTCGCGATGCCGACGGTGCCTTCGCGTGCGTGGACAATCGAGGAAGCGAAGGTGGTCGGCAAGCCGAGCGAGTGGACGCGCATCACCCGGATCTTCGATCTCACCGGCCAGCCGGCGATCTCCGTCCCGTGCGGGCGAACCACCGACGGGATCCCGGTGGGCCTTCAGTTCGCCGCGCGGCTGTGGGATGAGCGGTCGGCGCTACGCGCCGCGAGAGGCTACGAGCTGGTCCGCGGCCCGTTCCCGCTTCCACCGGAGCGCTAGCGCGAGGCCGACGGCGGGCGCGACGGCCTGCGCGACGGGGTCGCCGGCGTCAAACGAGCCACGGACGAAGATGACGATAAGGACAACGAGCGCGGCGATCACCCCGAGGCAGCCGCAGCCGGTCACGCTCCCGACGTTAGCGCCTTCGATACGATCGCGCGGGAGGTACGCCGGTGACGAGGGACGAAGCCTGGACGCTCCTATGCGAGCACACGAAGTCGGAGAGCCTGCGCAAGCACGGGCTCGCCGTCGAGGCCGCGATGCGCCACTTCGCGCGAAAGAGCGGCGAAGACGAGGAGACGTGGGCGATCGCCGGGCTCCTTCACGATTTCGACTACGAGCGAGATCCCGAGGGGCATCCGCAGAACGGCAAGCCCATCCTCGAGCAGGCCGGGGTCCCCGGTCCGATCGTGCACGCGATCCAAAGCCACGGCGACCACACCGGCGTTCCGCGCGTCACCCCGATGGAGAAGACCCTCTACGCGGTCGACGAGCTCTGTGGTTTCGTGACCGCGGTCGCCTTGGTGAAGCCATCGAAGGCGGTGCGCGACGTCGACGCGACGTCGGTCCGCAAGAAAATGAAGGACAAGGCCTTCGCGCGCGCGGTGAGCCGGGAGATGATGCTGAAGGGCGCCGCGGACATGGGCGTCCCGTTCGAGGACCTGGTCGCCGAAGTCGTCCAGGCGATGGACGGCGCCGCGGAGCGCCTCGGCCTCCAGGGGACGATCACCGCCTGATCGCGTGCGACGTGCACGGCGGCGGCGGCGCGCGTCGTCACGCCGAGCTTCGCGCGAGCGCGTCGTATGTGCGTCTCCACGCTGGCGGGGGTGATCCCGAGCGCGAGAGCGATCTCCTTCGTGGTGCGGCCCGCGGCGACAGCACGCACGACCTCACGCTGTCGAGCGGTGAGGGCATCGTCCTCCGTGCGGGACGCGAGGAGGCTCCTCGCGAAGACAAAACCGAGGACGACACCGGCACCGAGCGAAGCCATGTCCCGACCGCTCACACGAGATGAACGGTCCGAACTTGCGGAGCGCTTAGCTCGCGCGCTTCAGGGTGCGGCGATCGGCTGGGCGGACGACCTCGTGCTCGGAATGCTCGAGGAAGAGCTGTCCGCCACATCGTGGGCAAAGCGGCTGGCCGCCGTCGCTCCAAACCGGCTGCTCGCGACCGCGGACGTTCCCGTACGCGGTGCGCAGCTGCTCGACCGAAGGCCGGCGCGCGCTCGTGGGAACGAGCACCTCGCCGAGGCCATGACCGCACAAATAGCAATAAAGCTCAGCTCGAAGGGCCATTAACGCGAAACCTCCACCCCAAAAACGTGCGCCATCGATCCTTTGTTCCAATACCACGCACGGGGTCTGCGGGTTTTCGTATCCCTAGATACGCACCCTGACCGGCAGTGGTTGCGTCTTGGGGGCCTCGCGGGGCAGGTTCTTAGGCGCTCTTTAGTTAGCTCGCCTCGGCCTTCAGCGCCACCAGAGATCCGGAGTCGTGCAGGTAGGTGATCTGGCGGATGACTCCGCGGGGGATGATGTGGA
Source organism: Chloroflexota bacterium (assembly GCA_005889275.1). Taxonomy (GTDB): domain Bacteria; phylum Chloroflexota; class Limnocylindria; order P2-11E; family P2-11E; genus 3-1-20CM-2-70-9. Next base: position 30,710 of record VBFI01000063.1, read on the forward strand.
AGTCGTTGTGCCGATAGTCGCGACCCTCGTTGGTGATGTCGTAGTCGCCGACGACCACAACGTACTCGGGCGTGTCCTTCCAGAGGAGGCCGCACGTGAGCTTGCGCAGTCGGTAGGGTTCGAAGTCCTCCGGGAGTGCCGTTCGTGAGTACGCGGTGATGTCCTCCCACTCCACGGCAACGAGTGGGGTGCTGATGTCGTCCACGAACCTTCCCTCTCCGACCACGCTGGTCGTCCGCTCATCGGTACAACGCGGTCTCGAACCGAAACCTTGCCGTACAGCGGCCGACGATAAGTCGACACCTTTTCGTGTCAATGGGAAACGAGCGTGGATCGTGATCGGAATCGGATCGACATCGTCCAACGAGGGTCGCGGGATGCTTCCTCGCTTGCTGTCCGAGCCGTCGATGAAGGTCGTTATGTCGCCTGCCTGCCTCTCGCGATGAGCTCGGCGACTTTCTGTCCGCCCTTCTTGCCGATCTCCTCGAAATGCTCGTGGCCGTATTTCTCGGAGACCGTGTCGCCGCCGATCTTTCCGATGCGACCGTAGAAGCGCGGCCCGTAAAGCTCTTTCACCTTCTGCCCGCCCTGCTTGCCGATCTGCTCGTAGAAGTCCGAGCCGTGACGTTGCGCGGTCGTCTTACCGCCCTTCTTTCCGATCTGCTCGTAGAACTCCGGTCCATGACGTTGCGCGGTCGTCGCGCCTCCACGGCGGCCCGCCTCGGCCACAGTCATCGCGCCTTTGTTCCGCGACATCGCTCTACCCCTTTATCGCGCGCCCAGTCGGCCGCAAGCCTCGCGGGCTAGGTGGCGCTGGGTGGCTGCAAGTCCCATGCCATCGCTCGTCCGGCCGGTCACTGCGCGGGCGTCCAGGCGGACGGTCGGAGGACGTTTTAGCTGCCGACGCGCATGGAAAGCGTGCAGAGGTCGGGGCAGCCGAGCGCGTGTCGCGTCGCGTTCGAAAGGTCGAGCGCGCGCCCGGCGATGTAGGGCCCGCGGTCGATGACCGGGACGCTCACGCTTCGTCCGCCATACGTGAGCGTGAGCACCGTCCCGCAGGGAAGCGTGCGATGCGCGACGCCCAGGATCTCCGGCGTGTAGGTCTGACCGCACGCGGTCCGGTTCCCGTAGAAGCCGGGCCCGTACCACGACGCGAGCACGATGCCGGCGACCGGTGGAGGCTCGAGCGAGGGCAGCACGATCGGAGGTGGCGGCGCGAAAGTCCTCGCCGGCGGCGAAGGTGCGACCGGTGCCGCCGCCGGTTCGGGCGCGGGCTCGGGTGCGTTTTCGCGTCCCGCGACTATTTCCGGTATCACACCGTCGCGAACGCGGCTCGCGCCGCGCGCGATCCCCTGCACGCCCGCCGGTTCGTACACGGATGCGACCGACACCGGCGCGGCGCGGCGCGCCGCCGAGCCGCCGACGAACGGCACGGCCAGCACAAAGGCAAACGCAAACACGCCCGCACGCGCGAGTGGCTCCCCGACCATCGCGCGCGACTCAGCACGACCGATTCCAGCATGTGTCGAATCTGTGAACACGGCGAACGCGCGCCGACAGCGCATGCGCGGGCGACGCTTGGTGGCTCGGTCAAATTTCTCGCGATACGAAGTCGTTACGCACCGTTAGACCCGTTACAAGGTCACGCGGGAACGGCGATGACGACGAAGCGCGGATCTTCGCGGTTCGGGCCGGTCGATGTCTGCAGGGTCAATCGTTCGCTCGCGGTCGGCTGCACCCAGCTCGTGTCCTCGGGAGGAACCCGCGGGTGGATCTCGGTGACCAGATAGCGGAGCGCGGCGCCGCTCGGCGTGCTGATGAAGACCTCGTCGCCGACGCGCGCGTTCCAAAGCGTCAAGAACATGCCACGCCGCGCGTGCGCGTAAAGATAGGTATTGCTGCCATCGCCCGGGATCGCGGTCCCCGGCAGATGGAACGCGAAGTTCTCGGGAGTCCGCTGGACCACGATGTCGCGCTCGACGTCGCCCTCCGCGATCGGAAGGTCGATCGAAAGGCGCGGGACCTGGATGCGATATCCCGGCGCGATCGGACCGCTCGTCGCCACCGGCGTCGCGGACGCGTCCGTCGACGGCGGGCTCGGGGTCGTTGGGGCGCCCGCATCGGTGACGAGGGCCCGTGGTCGCTCGCCGGCGGCGAAGATGACGACACCGAGCGCGATGAGCATCGCGCCGACGATCGGAAGAGAGAGGCGCCGCATCGGTCTATCCTCGGAGTGCAGGACGGATGCCGACCGAACGACCGAGCTTCGGCGATCGTCGCTCGCGCGCGGCCGCGAAGCTGCGCGAGCATGACCTTGCCGCATTGCTGCTGACGCCCGGTGCGGACCTCCGCTATCTCTCCGGCTATCAGATCTTCGCGAGCGAGCGGCTCACGTGTCTGGTCATCGACCGCGAGGGCACCGCCACGCTCGTCTGCCCCGAGTTCGAGGCGCCGCGCGCGTCCGCGGCCGCGCCGGATCTCTCACGCGCGACGTGGAGCGAGACGGAGGATCCCTACGCCCGCGTCGCCTCGCTCATCCGGGGCGCCGGCGGGCTTGCCGTCGCAGACCAGATGTGGGCGGCATTCATGCTGCGCTTGGAGGGCGCGCTTCCGGAACGAACATTCCGTCTTGCCTCGGAGGTCACGCGCGAGCTCCGTATGCGCAAGGACGCCGGCGAGCGCGATGCGTTGCGGCGCGCGTCCGAATCCGCGGACCGCGCGTACGCGCGGATCCTCGAGCGCCCGTTCGCGGGTCGCACCGAGCGAGAGATCGGTGCCGACCTCGCGAACCTGCTTCGCGACGAGGGGCACGATGAAGTCGACTTCACCATCGTCGCCTCCGGGCCGAACGGGGCGTCGCCACATCACGAGACCGGCGAGCGCCGGATCGCCGACGGCGACACGGTCGTCCTCGACTTCGGCGGCGGGCTCGGCGGGTACCGATCGGACATCACGCGAACGGTCCACGTCGGCCGAGCGATCGATCCCGAGGAGCGGCGGGTGCACGACATCGTGCGGCGCGCGCAAGAGGCCGGCTACGACTCGGCGCGGGCCGGCGCGCCGGCAGAGGCCGTTGACGCCGCCTCGCGCGCGGTCATCGACGAAGCGGGCTACGGAGCGTTCTTCATCCACCGGACCGGGCACGGCATCGGACTCGACGGACACGAGCACCCCTACCTCGTGCGCGGGAACCGCGAGCCCCTCGAGCCGGGGATGGCCTTCTCGATCGAACCGGGGATCTATCTCGCTGGTCGCTTCGGCGTTCGGATCGAGGACATCGCGATCATCGACGACGACGGAGCGGTGCTTCCTCTCAACCGCGCGGACCACGCGTTCGCCACCGTCGGCTAGCGCGTGCGCTTCGCCCTCGCGGTCGTGGTCGGCGGGATCGTGCAGATCGTTCCGTACGCGCGCGCGGACACCCCCGCCCTGCTCGCGATCGCGTACGTCATCTTCGCCGCGTTCGGCGCGGGATTCTTCGCTGGAAGGCGGGAGTGGCTGGCGGGCGCGCTCTCGGTGCTCGTAGGCGCGGCGCTCTATGGGGTCACCAATCAACTCGGCTATCGCACCGGCGGCGGCACGACGCTCGGCGACTTCCTCACCGCCGAGACGAGCCTCCTCCTCGGCGTCGTTCCCTACGCGTTCCTCGGCGGGCTCGCCGGGTTCGGGGGCGGGGCGCTACGGACGCGCGTCGTACGGCGGCGACGGTGAGCTGGCCGCGGCTCTTCGCGTCGGTCGCCGCTGGCGCCGTCGGGCTCGCCTTCTGGTGGGCGCTCACCGAGCCGCTGCCGGTGCCGCCCGCGATCCTCCTCGGGGTCGCCGGCGTCATCCTCTTCTGCGCCGGCCTCGTCGCGGGGAAGGGCGGCGCGGTCGCCGCGCCCGTGGCGCTCCTCTTCTCGCTGTTCCTCGGCAGCATTCTCGCGACGCAGCTGCATCAGGCGTTTCGACCGCAATCGCCCCCGATCGATGAGTTCAACGCGCTCATCTCGCTGCACTTCCCGGAGGTGCTCGCGCCGCTCCTCGTCGCGGCGGTCGTCGGCGCGGGGGCGGGCTGGCTCGGCGAGCGTCTCCTCCCGACGTAGCCGGGTTTATCGCACGAGCGGGAGGGCGGCCGCCTTCGCCCACTCGTACAGCGAGTTCGGCACGATCCCGAGGACGAGGACCGCGAGCGAGGCGATCCCGAGGCTCGCCGAAAGGCCGCGCGCGCCGACCACCGGCGGCAGCGCGCCTTCGGGCTCGTACATGTACATGTGCACGACGACGCGAAGGTAGTAGAAGGCGGCGAGCACAGCGTTGAGCGCGATGACGACGGCGAGCCACGCGAGGCCCGCGTCCAGGACCGGTTGGATCACCACGAACTTCGCGACGAAGCCGATCGTCGGTGGGATGCCGGTGAGCGAGATGAGGAACACCGCGAACGCGAGCGCGCCGAGAGGCGCGCGGCGCGCGAATCCGTTTAGCTCGTCGAGGGTCGCGCCACGCGTGCCTTCGAGGTCCAGGTAGAGAAGACACGCGAACGCGCCGAGGTTCATGAGCCCGTAGGCGAAGAGGTAGAAGAGGACCGCGGCGCCGGCGCTCGGGCCGGCCTTCGCGGCCGCGACCGCCGCGAGGATGTATCCGGTGTGCGCGATGCTCGAGTACGCGAGCATCCGCTTCGTGTTCGTCTGCACGAGGGCGACGATGTTCCCTCCGGTCATCGTCACCGCGGCGAGGACGGCGAGCACGGCCGCCCAGTCGGCGCCCAGCGGGCCGAGCGCGCCGACGAGGACCCGCAGGATCGCCGCGAACGCCGCCGCCTTCGGGCCGACCGACATGAACGCGGTCGCC
>VBFI01000064.1 GCA_005889275.1 Chloroflexota bacterium
CGTCGGCCCGGTGGCGATGCCCTGCGCCGCCAGCACCGTTGCGATGGCGGTGAAGTCGGTCGACCCGGCGATCCCGTAGAGCCAGACGAACCCGTAGAGCAGGAGCGCGGAGCTGAACGCCCCGAGGAGGAAGTACTTGAGGGCGGCCTCGTTCGCGTAACGGTCCGAGCGCTGGATCCCTGCGAGGACGTAGATCGGGATCGTCATCGTCTCGAGCCCGACGAAAAGAGTGATGAGATCCGCGGAGAGCGCGATGGTCATGGCGCCGACCGTGGAGAAACAGATGATCGCGTAGTACTCGCCGGCGGGAACGCGGCGCCGAGCGAGGTACTCGGGGGAAACGAGCGCCGCGAAGATCGCCAGGAGGATGAACACGGCACGGAAGAACGTCGCGAACGCGTCCACGTTCACGAAGCCGTGGAAGTAGCGCCCGGCCGGTGCGCCCGCGAGCGTGCTCGCGAGCGCGATCAGCAGCCCCGCGACGGTGATGAGCGGAAG
>VBFI01000067.1 GCA_005889275.1 Chloroflexota bacterium
TAGTACTTGAGCGCGTAGAGGAAGAAGACCAGACCGCAGAGGAGCGCGAACAGCGAGAACGCGAAACGCGGCGCGAGCGCGTCGCGGACGAGGAAGCCGAAGCCGCCGACACCCGCGAGCACGATGACGGCAAGGACCACGCTCGCGTAGAGCTTGCTCAAGAGGTTCCCGGTCCAGATCACCTGGCGGCTGCCGCCGCCGTTCCACACGCGATCGAGCGTGTCTTTGACGTCGTCGGGGGTCGCGGTGACGCGCGTCAGCTGGAGCCGCGAGTGGCGCTCGGCCTCGGCGAAGGCGACCTCGTCCAGCGGGTCGGCCATGGCGACGACGCCGTGGCCGCGGTCCGCCGCGGTGACCACGAAGGCGAGCCCGCGCGCCACGTCGAACGGCACCGAGCGGGCCGCCTCGCGCTCGACCGGGTCGACCAGGCGCGCTGAGGAAAGTCGTGCCTCGGTCGGATCGATCGGCGCGCCGATCTCGGGATAGGGCGCGAGTGAGACGAACGGCGTGTCGCTGGCGCGGGCCAGGATGTCCGCCAGCTCGGGCTGGCCGAGGAGACCGAGCCGCACCACCGTGGTCGCAAGGGACTCCCCGGAGGCGCGCTTGGCGATGGCTTCCTGCACCTGCTCGGGGGTCATCACGCGGCTGCCGAGAAGGAGCTCCACGACCCGGCGGCCCTCCGGCCGCAGGGCGCTCAGCTGCTGGCGCGCGGTGACCCCGACGATGCTCGCGCGGACTGCGCGCAGCAGCTCGTCCGAGGGCGCGTCTTTGGAGACGAACGCGGTCGCGCCGGCGGCGAGCGCGAGGTCGCGCATGCCGGGGTCACGGGCGAGGAACACCACCGCGGTCCCGGGGAGCTCGGCGATGACGATCCGCGCGACGTCAAGACTGCCGAGGCCGGGCATCGCGTCGTCGAGGACGATGAGATCGGGGCGCAGGACGCGCGCGAGGCTCAGCGCGGTCGAACCGTCGCCCGCCTGGCCGACGATCGTGATCTCGCCCTCGTTCGCGAGGAGCGTGCGGACGCCCTCGCGGACGGCGAGATGATCGTCGGCGACGAGAACGCGGATCACCGGTCGTGCTCCCCTTTCTTATGTGCGCGAGCGGACGTGAGGAAACTCTGCTGGGGAGCCTCGCGGCGGGCGTCCCGCGCAAGGGGGAGGTCTGGGCGCCGGGACGACCTGCGGGCAGCGACTAGCGCGTTTGAGACCGGGTCGAAACGCAAGACCGAGGTTGAGCCGGGGCTGAAGCCGGCTAGACCGCGCTATGCGGTCGGAGGCTCGTCCTCGGCGCGCAGCTCGACGCTGCTCTGACTGCTGCCCTCGAGGCGCAGATGCAGGTCCTGAAGCATCTGAATGACCGCCCCGAACTCCGCGGGACTGATCGCTTCGGCGACCGCGACCGCGAACGTCGCGACGCCGTTGCGGAAGTCGCGGAGACGAAGCGCGTTGACCGCCGACAAGGCGCGGATCCGGCGCTCGGTCTCGAGCAGCCGGGGGAACGAATGGATCGGCGCGATGACGATCTGGATCTGATGAAGTCCCTGCGCTACGGCAGCGCCGGGCTCCGGAAGCGTCGGCGCAGGCGCCGCTGCGGGCGAGGCTGCGGGCACCGCTTCGCTGAACGGCTCCGGCCACGCCTCGGCTTCGCGCTCGACGATCTCCGCCTCCCGGGCGGGCGCGAAGTCGATGGATGGCGCTGGCGCGAACTCGATCGGTGGCTCTGGCGCGAACTCGATCGCGGGCGCCGGCGCGAAGTCCATAAGCGGTGGCGGCGGTGCGAACTCGATCGGAGGTGCTGGCGCGAGCTCGGCCGTGGTCTCCGGCGGTGCCGCGGCCTCCCAGAGCGCGTCGATGCGGGCGTCAGGCACGGTCGGCGGCGCGGGCGGCTCGATCGCCTCGATCTGCTGCGTCGACGACGCGTTTTCCTGGACCGTTTCGGTCATCGCAGCCGGCTCCGGCGACCGCGCCTCGACCGGAGGCACGCTGCTCTGCGCGATCGGTTCGGGCACGCGCAGCTCCGCGACATCCTCGTCGACGATTGGCTCGCTCCGGATCGGTCGCACCAGCTCGTCGACGTGCTCGACGATCGTCGTCGGTGGTTCGCGGACCGGAGCCTCGGGAACGATCTCAGCGCGGGGCTCGCTCAGCACAGGGGGACGGGGCGCCGGCGCCGAGACCACCGGACGGGCTCGCAGATCTCTCACGAGCTCGACGAGCAGCACGCGCATCTCTTCCATCACGGCCGTCTGAAGATCGTGCGAGGGTGGTCGAGCCTCGGGCTGGGTCGTGGGTACGACGACCATTTCCCCGCGGTGCAGCGAGGCGATCTCGTCCTGAAGCGATTCACGCTCGTCGCGCAGTCGCTGGATCTCCCTCGCCAGCGTGCGCCGCTCGTCCACGGCGCGCTTCAACACCTGGTCCGCATCCGTGCGCGCTCGCCGACCGATCGCGTCTGCGCTCCGATAGCCGTCCGAGAGCGCCCCAGACAGTGAGGGATCGGCCTCGGAGTAGGTCGCAAGACGCGCCTGCTCGGACTCGAGGTCGGCTTGCATCGAGGCGACGTCCGCCTCGAGCTGGGCGATCCGGCGCGTGAGCGCCGGAAGGATGTCCTCCGCGGCCCACTGGGAACGCGACGGTCGCGCGCTCTCCGCCGACCGTGAGCCGAGCCGGATGAGGTTTCCCTCGGACGTCCCCTTCTCTTGCAGACCTCGAAGCCTAAGGGCGGAAACCCTTTGTAAACCGGCCTTCCGGGGGGTCTTCCGGCTCAGGCGAAGGCGCGCCGGAGGGCGCTCTGCGCGGCGTGGTAGCCGCACATCCCGTGGACTCCCCCACCCGGAGGAGTCGACGAGGAGCAGAGGTAGATGTCACGGGCCGGTGTCGCGTACGGATCCAAACGGAAGAACGGACGCGTCAGGAACTGAAAGGCCGTGTTCGCGCCGCCACCGATGTCACCGCCGATGTAGTTCTCGTTCTTCCGCTCGATGTCGGCCGGGTTCATGACGCTTCGCGCGAGGACGCGATCGCGAAAGCCGGGGGCGAAGCGCTCGAGCTGCGCATCGATGCGCGGCGCCATGTCCACCGTCGACCCGTTCGGGACGTGGCAATAGGCCCACACGGTGTGCTTGCCGGCGGGCGCGCGCGTCGGATCGAAGAGGCTCTGCTGGCCGACGAGGACGAATGGCCGTTCCGGCGCGGTGCCCCGCGCGACCGCCGCCTCGCTCTCGGCGATCTCGTCCATCGTGCCGCCGAGGTGCACGGTGCCCGCGCGCAAGCAATCCGCGGCGCGCCACGGGATCGGACCGTCGATCGCGTAGTCGACCTTGAACACGCCGGGGCCGTACCGATAGGCGCGAAGCTGATCACGGTAACCGCTGTCGAGACGCGAGCCGGCGATGCGGTCGAGCTGCAGCGGCGTCACGTCGAAGAGGATCGCCTTCGCCGCGGGCAGCTCGCCGATGTCGCCGACGCGCTGGCCCGTGACGACCGCTCCACCGAGCGACTGCAGGCGCGCAGCGAGTGCGTCGGCGATGCGCTGCGAGCCGCCCCGTGGGATCGGCCAGTTCGCGACGTGCGTGGTCACCGCGAACATCAGCGCGAAGGAGCCGGTGAGCGGCGCGTCCAGCGGCAGGGCCGAATGCGCCGCGAGTCCCGCGAGCAGCGCGCGCGTGCGAGGAGAGCGGAAGAGACGCGCGAGCACGCGCGCCGGGAGGATCCCCGGGATGCCGAGCCGCGCGAGCAGGAACGGATGCCGCGGTATCCGGAGGAGTGGACCGAGCGCGTCGGCGGCGAGCTCGTCCCACGCGCGCGAAAGCGGCTCGACCAGCCGGCGGTACATGCGCCCGTCGGCGCCGAGGCCGCTCGCGGTCGCATCGATCGACCGTTCGAGCAGGACGGCGGTACCGTCGTCGAGGGGATGCGCGAGCGCCGCCGGCGGCTCGATCCACTCGAGCCCCTCGCGACCGAGATCGAGCGCGCGGAAGAACGGCGACGCGGCGCCCATCGGATGGAACGCGGAACAGACGTCATGGAGAAATCCCGGCAGGGTCAGCGCCGCGGAGCGGCAGCCGCCGCCGATCGTGTCGTTCGCCTCGAGCACCGATACCGACAGTCCCTCTCGCGCGAGCGCGATCGCCGCGGAGAGGCCGTTCGGCCCCGCGCCGACGACGACCGCGTCGGGAGACATCCGGTCCGCTAGCCGCGGCGCAGGTGCCGGTCGAACCAGTCGAGCGCGCGGCGCAGAGAGTCGACGCGGTTCTCGGTCACGCGGAAGCCATGCCCCTCGCCCTCGTAGACGTGGTACTCGTGCATCTTCCCGGTCTCGCGGAGCGCTTTGACCACTTGCTCGGCCTCGGCGCGCGGCACCCGCGGGTCGTTCGCGCCTTGAAGGATGAGCAGCGGCGCGCGGATCTTCGCCGCGTGCGTGATCGGAGAGCGATCGCGGTACCGCTCGGCGTCCTTCGTCGGGTCGCCGAGCTCGCGAAGCAGGTACTCGCGCAGATCGCCGCGCGTCGTCTCGAACATCGTCTTCCACGAGACCACGCCGACGACGGACACGCCGGCGGCGAAGCGGTCCGGCCGCAGCGCGAGCGACATGAGCGTCAGGTAACCCCCGTAGCTTCCGCCGTACGCGCCGATGCGGCGTCCGTCGGCGAGATGCTGCTGTTCGAGCCACTCCGCACCTTTCGCGACGTCCTCGAGGTCCCGGCCACCCCAGTCGCCGCGGTTTGCTTCCCGCCACGGCTTCGCGTAACCGGTGGACCCGCGTGGGTTCGGGGCAAGGACGGCGTATCCCGCGTTCACGAAGACCTGGATGGCGGGATCCCACTCGCGGCGGTGCTCCGAGGTCGGGCCGCCGTGGATCACGACGATCGCGGGCGGAAGGTGCTCGCCGCGGACGGCCTCCGCGTACGGGAGAAAGAGCAGGGCCGGGACCGGCTCGCCACCGGCGCCGGGGTACCGCACGTGGATCGGCTCCACGAGCGACACGCCATCGATCGCGGCTGGAAGCGACCGCGTCAGGGCGCGCGGCTCCGTCGCGCGCTCGCGGGTGAAGAAGACGTCGTACGGCCGGGTCGAGCTGGAGAAGAGATAGGTCGTGGTGTCGTTGTCGGGAGCGATCGCCGGCGACAGCTGCGTCCCGGGAAGATCGGCGACGGCGTGATCGGCGTGCGACACCGTGAAGACGCGCCGCACGGAGACCGCGCCGTCCTCGGAATGGAGGTAGTCGAGCGCACGCGCGTCCGGCCGCCAGACCGCACCGAACTCGTCGTGGACCGTGTCGGTCATTCGCTCGATGCGGCCGAGGACGCCGCCTGCGTACGTCGCGAGCGCGATCTCCTGACGGCCGCGGACGTCCGTCGTGAACGAGATCCGGGAACCGTCCGGAGACCAGCGCCCGTCCTGCGATTCGCCATCGATCCCGCCGCGGGTCTCCAGCCGCACCGGATCGCCTCCGGCCGCGGAGACGACGTAGAGGTCGGCATTCGTGCGCACGGCGTCACGTCGCGACGTGAACAGCAAGAGCTGTCCGTCCGGGGACCAGCGCGGAAGGAGATCGTCCCGGGCGCCATCGGTGATCGTGCGCTTCGCCCCGGTCGCCACATCGAGGACGCAGATCGCGAACGCCTTGCCCGCGGCGTTCGCCGAGTACGCGATCTTCGTCCCGTCCGGAGACCAGGCGATGTCGCGGTGCATCACCTCGGGCTCCTTCGTGAGATCGCGCTCGTGCTCGCCGTCGCGGTCGACGATCCAGATCGCGAACTGCTCGTTTCCGCCGGCATCGCGCATGAAGGCGACCCACTTCCCGTCAGGTGACCAGCGCGGCCACACCGAACGCTCCTTCGCGTCGGTGAGCTGGAAGATGCGCTCGCCCTGGAGCGGTGCGCTGTAGACCTCGAATGTCCCGGAGCGATTCCAGGAGAACGCGACCTCGCTGCCGTCGGGAGCGAGGTCGATCCCGCCCCAGAAGAAGTCGACGGACGGGACGCCGGCGAGCTCTTCGACCGTGTACCGCTTGTAGCGTGCCCCGATCGAGGGCGGTCGGAGCGGGATCGCGGCGCGAACGATGTCGGCCTCGGGATTCGCGATCGTGGTCGGGGGACGTGGCGTCGCGGCGGCGCTCCAGTCCTCGGCGAAGTTCCGGGGCCGCTTCGACACCGGGGCGCGCGGGCGCGCCCCGTCCCCGTCGCCGGCGGCCGCGGCGCTCCCGGCGCTCGTCGGCCGACGCGGCCGCTCGACGAGATCGCGCGCGGCGTTCGCGACGACGAGCGTCGCCGGTCCCATCGCGGCCTCGCGCGGCGCGGTGGTCTCCCGCGGGACGATGGGGTCGTGCGGCGTGAGCTTGTCTTGTAGACGCCCGCGATAGGCGCGGTCCCAGGGCGCCTGCAGCAGGATGCCGAAGCGCTTCGTCGGCTTGGGGAGCTCGTCCTGGAGCTGCATCAGCGTCTCCTTCCCGGCGTTCCAGATCGGCGGACGCCGCGCCGAGAGGACGACGCTGAA
>VBFI01000068.1 GCA_005889275.1 Chloroflexota bacterium
CAGGCTCCACTGGCGCGAACGGAGCGACGGGTTCGCAGGGCCCCACCGGCGCGCAGGGTCCGACCGGTTCGGTTGGCCCAACGGGTCCTCAGGGTCCGACGGGCGCGAACGGCGCGACCGGAGCCACCGGTTCGAACGGCGCGACGGGTGCGACAGGCTCAAATGGCGCGACCGGAGCCACAGGCGCGACCGGCGTAGGTACGACCGGCGCAACCGGTGCCACGGGCGCCACAGGTTCTCAGGGTGCGACGGGTTCGACCGGCTCCAATGGCGCGACCGGCGCCCAGGGTCCAACAGGCGCGCAGGGTCCAACCGGCTCGGTGGGCCCCACCGGCCCTCAGGGTCCGACTGGCGCTCAGGGCGTAACCGGTGCGACGGGCGCTACCGGCTCGCAGGGTGTCACTGGCGCGACCGGCTCTCAGGGGACGACTGGTGCTACGGGCGCGACGGGTGTCGGCACGACCGGCGCCACCGGCGCGACGGGAGCAACGGGATCACAGGGCCCAACCGGCGCGACGGGCGCGACTGGCTCCACGGGTGTCGGCACGACCGGCGCCACAGGCGCGACCGGAGCGACAGGCTCGCAGGGCACGACGGGTGCTACCGGCGCGACCGGTGCCGGTGCGACTGGTGCGACGGGCGCCACGGGCGCAACTGGTGCGACAGGCTCAGGCTTTACTCAGGTCAACAAGGACGGCGTCTCGCAGGGCAGCGGTTCGATCCTGAACTTCGCGAATGGATTCGGCGTTACGAACGCGAGCGGCACGATCACCGTCGATGGATCCGGCTTCGTGCACAACACCGGCGCAGTGAACGAGTCGATCGACGGTAACGGCAACACACAGGACAACCTCAACGCCGGCCGCGGCTTCTTCTACGGCGGCGCGGCCAACAGCTACGCGGGCGCGAACACCTTCTCGAGCACCGGGAACTTCACCGGCACGCTCGTCGCGCTCACCGCCGACCAGACCACCGCGGGCACCGTGCTCGGCATCAGCGCCCAGAGCTTGACTTCGGGCAAGGCGATCGACGTCTCGCTCGGCACTCTCTACTCGGGTACCACGGATTCGGTCGCCGGCTACTCGGTCGGTGCGGTGAACGTCCGCGCGCAGTCCTTCACCGGGAACATCCTCAATGTCGAGGCGCACGGTGCGGGCGGCGCATCGGCCAACCTCGCGAACTTCACGAGCACGCAGCTCGCCGGGAACGTCGCCAACGTCACCGGGAACTCGTTGACGACCGGCACCGCGGTCAACGTTTCGGCGACGGGCGCCTCCTTCAGCGGGAAGGCCGTGAGCGTCACGCTCGGCAGCAACACCGGCACCGCGTTCTACGTCAACACCGGCGCCACCTACACCGGGAACCTCGTCCAGCTGCAGGTCAACGCCGTCGACAAGCTGAAGGTGGACGCGTCAGGGAACACCACGCTGGGCGGTACCCTCACCGTCCGCGGTGCGTCGATCACCGGTCCGTCGGCCGGCGCGTTCGCGATCGACAACGGCAACGCCTCGGCGATCAACCTGGGCAACAACAGCGGCGCGGCACCGATCAACATCGGCACCGCGAACGCCGGCGCCGTGTCGATCGGACGCACAGCTACGACGACGGTCGTGAACGGCCCGCTCTCGATCCTCGGGGCGACCGTCACCGGGCCGACCTCAGGAACGTTCTCGATCGACAACGGCAACGCCTCGGCGATTAACATCGGCAACGCCTCCGGCGCCGCGCCGGTCAACATCGGCACGACCAACGCCGGACAGATCTCGATCGGCCGCAGCACGCAGGCGACGGTCGTGAACTCGACGCTCCAGTCGGTGGGTGATCTGACCGTCGGAAGCCCGGTCAAGCTCACGATTACCGCCGCGACCGGCGACGTTGCGGGGAACGGCCTCGGAACGTTCGGCGGTGGCCTCGCGAACCAGATCCGGCTTTCCGGCTCGGCGACGACGGCACCGGTGGTCCTGAGTGCGCTCGGCTCGGACACGAACATCGGCATCACCCTGACGCCGAAGGGCACCGGCCGGGTCGCCGTCGCCGCGAACGGCCTCGACGTGACGGGGACGCTGACCGCGACGAGCACGATCAGCAACACCGCCGGCGGCATCTCGATCACCGGTAACAGCACGATCGCCGGCCAGCTCACGAGCCTCACCGGCCTCACCTCGTCGGGCACGATCACCTTCAGTGGGTTGACGACCGGTCTCGTCTACAACACGACCGGCGTCCTCAGCCAGGTCGGGAATGGCACGGCCGGCCAGGTCCTCACCTCGAACGGCGCGAGCGCGCCGACGTTCCAGGCGATCGTCGGGACCGCGTCGAACGTCGTGGTCCTCGCAAGCGGAACGACGACCTACACAGCCAGTGCCGGGACGCTCGCGATCACCATCGAGTGCGTGGGCGCTGGCGGCGGCGGCGGCGGTGCCTCGGGTGGATCCGGCACCGCCTCAGTCGGTGGCGGCGGAGGCGCAGGCGGCTACTCGATCGGATACCTCGCCTCGCCCAGCGGCGCGTACACGATCCAGATCGGCGCCGGCGGCGCCGGCGGCAACGGCTCGAGCGGCGGCAACGGCACGGCGACGTGGTACGGGAGCAGCACCGGGCAGTGCGTCGCGAACGGTGGCACGGGCGGGTTTGGCCCCCTGGTCGCCGGCACGACGGTGACCTCGAACCTCGGCGGCCCGGGCGGGACAGCCGCGACCTGCACGCCCGCCTGCAAGCTGAATGTCGCCGGCGCTCCGGGCGGGCCCGGCATCCGGTGGTCAGGGACGCTCGTGAACCCAGGCCTCGGCGCTAGCAGCGAATTCGCCGGCGGCGGCATGGTCCTCTCTCAGGGCCAGACTGCCGGTGTTGCGGGCGGCGGCTGCGGCGCCGGCGCATCGGGCGCCGGCTCAACGTCGGCCACCGCCACGATCGGCGGCACGGGCTCGGCTGGCTGCATCCGCATCACCGAGTTCAAGTAGCTAGCCCCGTCTCGTAGGCTGCGCGCGATGAAGGATTCGATCGTCATACCGGTCGCCGCGCTTCGGCGCATCTTCGTCATGCTCATCGTCCTGATCGCGTTGATCCTGGTGGTGCTCGTCGTCCGCACGCAGCTCTTCCGCGCGGGTATCTCCACGCTCTTCGCGCCGAGCGCCGCCGAGCTGATCGACCGAAATCTCTACCAAGCGGTCTTCCTCGCGAATGGCTCGACCTACTTCGGCAAGCTGCAGGAGCAGGGGAGCGACTGGTTCGTCCTGACCGACGTCTTCTATATCTCGGTCTCCGATCAGAGTGGCACGCAGCTCATCAAGCGCGGGACCGAGCCGCAGGGTCCGAAAGAGCCGATGATCATCAGCCGGCAACAGGTCCTCTTCATCGAGAACATGCGCGATGACAGCGACATCGTCACGTTGATCAAGAAGTTCAAGTCGGGACAGCTCCCGACGGCGACTCCGCCTCCCCCGACGGCCGCGCCGACGACCGGGCGCCCGAGCGCGAGCCCGAGTCCGACCCGATGACCTCGCTCGTAGAGCAATACCGGCGGGCGATCCTCTGGATCCGCATGCACGGCATCGTGCTGCGAAACTCTGGCCTCGCGATCGTCGTCTTCCTCGCGGCGTTCTTCTTCACGCAGTGGTGGGACTTCACGATGCCCTCTCTCGGGCGTGCTCAGTACCAAGCGGTCTTCCTTACCAACGGACAGACCTATTTCGGCCGCTACTACGACCGCGTCGGCGCGTACGCGAAGATCGAGGACGTGTATTACCTGCAACAGTCGCAGGGCGCGGACACGACCCAGACGCCTGATACCAGGCTCCTCCGTCGCGGGAAGGAGCTGCACGCCCCTGCGCCGCGCATGCTCCTGCCGAAGTCGGCGATCCTTTTCGTCGAGGATCTCTCCGACTCGTCCCCGATCGCGCAGTTCATGGCACAGGATCACCGATGAGCCTCTACGACCCGGACCGTGATCCTGTTCGACGGGCCGGCCGCTGGCTCGGCTGGGGCGCGCGCTGGATCGCGGTTCCGCTCGTCCTCGGCGTGTTCGTCTCGGGCAACATGGACGCGCGCTCCATGCCGCTCTTCGGCTCAGAGCGCGAGAGCGCCGTGCTCTTTCTCGACGGGCAGGCGTACTTCGGGCACCTAGATGAGTCAGGCGAGAGCGGGACACTCGTCCTGCGGGACGTCTACTACTTCGCGAACGCGACTGGCTCGTTGACCGGCCTGCCGGTCGGGCTGGTGAAGCGCGGGACCGAGGCGCATGAGCCCGCCGACGGCATGCGCATCAATCGCGACCGAGTGCTCGCGATCGAGCAGGTCGGCCCCGCCGCCCCGGTCATGCAGGCGATCGGGGCCGAGCGTCAGATCGTCCACGCATCACCCGCGCTGATCTCGCTCAACCGGATGACGATCGGCGCGGCAAGCACCCTGACCGCGCAGCGAGTGGCCGCCGAACACGACGTGCAGCGCGGCTACATGGCCGCCGTTGACCAGCTGACCAAGCTCAACGAGCTCGTGCTCCCGGTCACCAAGGCCGAGGCCGCCTCGATCACCGAGAAGGCGGTCGGGGACCTCCGCACGGTCCGCCGGAACGCGCTCGCTGCGCTTGGCACCACGCTTGGCTTCTCCGCGACGGACGCGCAGACCTACGCCGGCGCGACCGAGGCCGTCCTCGCCAACCAGACGTTCGCGAACGAGTCCGGGGTGCTCTTGGCGCCGGATCTGAACGGGATCGTGAACCGCGCGACAGAACTTTACGGACAGGTCGGCGACACGTACGCGAAGCAGCTCACCCAACCAAAGACGGCGTCGCCGTCACCGTCGCCTTCACCCAGCCCGCGACCCTGAGCCGTGTCGGCGTCAGCCGACAGCGCCGCCCGATGTCGCGCGATTTATGTCGATGAGCGTCGGCACGCTGGGAATGTCCTCCTGGAACGCGAGCGCGATCGCCTGCGCGCGGCTGTGCACTCCAAGCTTGAGCAAGATGTGTTCGATGTGCTTCTCGACGGTCTTCGGGGTGATGATGAGGTCGCGGGCGATCTCCATGTGGTCGAGCCCGCACGCGAGAAGCCGCAGGATCTCGAGCTCGCGGCGCGTGAGCCCCGCCACCACCGTTCGCGGCAGCGGTCGCGCGCGCCGCGCGAGTCGCTGCACCCGGGCAAGGAGCTCGTCCAGCACGAGCGGCTTGACCAGATAGTCGTCCGCACCGAGCAGCATGCCCGCGACGCGGTCCATCGACTCTTTCCGTTCCCCTGAGATCAGGATGATCCCGATCGCGTCGCCGTGGTCGTCGCGCAACCTGCGGCAGAGCTGATAACCGGAGATATCCGGGAGATGCACGTCCAGGAGCAAGACGTCGGGAGCTTCCCGCTCGACGAGGTAAAGCGTCTCGCGACCATCCGAAGCTCGTCTCGTCTCATAGCCGTGCTCCGCGAGGGACGTCGCGAGCATCTCGCAGATGACCGCGTCGTCGTCGACCACGAGCACACGACCACGGGGCCGCCTGAGCGCTGACATACCGAGAGGGGCCACGCTTGCAAGAACCGCACCCACACGTGCGTCGCAAGAAATATTGAGCGCAGGAACCGTATTTGACCGCACCGCTGCGCTGCGGTCGCCACCGTACGGCGTGTTCCGCACGTCGGCGTTCGGTGAAGATCCGGTCGACGCCGCTCACTGCGTTCGAGCGCGCATTCGTAGCGTCCGCGCGGTCGCCCGCGCAGGGCCGACGAATTTTCTGCACAAGGAGGCAGATCGGACGCAATGCGAAACACACTCACGCAGCGCATCACCCGATCGCGGCGACGCTGGTCGATCGTCGCGGTCATCGTCGTCGCGAGCGGCGTGGCGCTCTCCGCGAGCGTGGCCCAGGGCCGCGTCGATCCGGTGTCGACGTCCACGGCGGTCGCGGCGATGAGCCCGGACACCGTCGCGATCGTCACCGGAGGGGGCACGGTCATCGTTGGCGAGACTCCGATGAGCGTCGTCGCGAGCTTCGGATTGAACGCGCGCCGGCCTGATGGTTTCACGACCGGCGGCGCCGCATCGGGGCGCGTCAGCTACACCGAGCACGCGAACGTCAATACCCGCCACCTCAACGCTCCGGTCGTCCTGATGGAGGCGGCCATGTCTTCGCCTCCGACGTCGAACGGCACGGGCGGCAGCGCGGCCATGTCCGCGGATTGCACCCCGCCGGCGGAATGCCCCAGCGGCTTCGCTTCGGCGATCGTTTACGTCGAAGACAACTCCGACTCCGGCGCGACCCACGACGTGTTCAAGATCTTCTTCTGCACGCTCACTCCGTTCCTCCCCGGTCCAACGTTCAACGGCAGCACCGCTCCGGCGAGCTGCGTTGGGCCCGAAGGCAACACGCTGCGCACCGGGAACATCCAGGTGCGGCAGAGCATCACCGGCGGTGGCGCAAACATCCCGACGGCGGCGCGAGCGCCGCTCCGTCTCCCATGAGGACGAAAGGAGGACACGACATGATCAAAAGACTCATCGCTCCACTCATCGCAACGTGCCTGGTCGCAAGCCTGGCGCTCGGCTTGCCCGACCATCAAGCGGCCGCGGTCGGCGGCGACAACGTCGTGACCGCGGCCGGCGCGGGCCTGTTCCCGACCGGCGCGTCGTTCCAAGGCATCGAGATCGCGGGCGGCACCTTCGGCCTCGGACTCCAGACGAGCGGCACCGGCCCGGCCAACGGCGACCTCGAATTGCAGCTCAACGGCTCGAGCCTCATCGGTCTCAGCCAGTGGATCACGGTCACCGGCTGGATCACCAGCGGAACGGTGAATCCCGACAACAGCGTCACCTTCAACGGCACGGGGACGCTGGACCTTGGCGATGGCACCGCGCCGACGGGCGGTCTCGCCCTGACAGGGACCCTTACCGCGACCGGGCTCACCGTCACGATCGGTGGCAACGCGATCCCGACCCTGCCGAAGTCAGACGGCTGGATCAATATCGAGTAGTAGGGTCTGACTTCTCACAGCGAGGATGCCGTGGGCAGCCTGCCCACGGCATCGCTCGTTTCGCCTGTCCTCGTGCGCTATTTCGTGATGAAGGTGTAGTCGCCGGAGACGGCAAGCGTCCCTGCGGCGTTCCGGCTTAAGACGCGGTAGTGGTAGGTCGTGAGTCGAGTCAACCCGCCCAGCTTCACCGAGTGGCTCGTCACGAGTGTCGAGTTGAGCGCGCTGGTGCTGCTGTAGGTGGTCGTCGTCCCGTACTGGACCTGACTGTCGGCGGGGACGTCGGTCGTCCAGGTCACGGTCGCGGTGGTCGGATTCGGGGTCGTGTGGACGTTGCTGATGACCGGCACCGCGACGTAGCTGTACGTGCACGTGCAGGATGCCGACTGGGTGTCAGGGTTGGTGACCACGACGCTCGCGACGCCCGCCGCGTGAGCACCGGTCGTTCCGCTGATGGTGGTGCTCGTGACCGTCATGCCGGTCAGCGCGACGCCGCCGACGGTGGCGGTCGCGCCAGCCTGGAAACTCGCGCCGCTGATCGTGACCGTGGTGCCGCCCGTGGTCGCGCCGCTTGTCGGCGTGACGGAGCTGACGGTCGGCGCGGGCGATGCGTCGTAGCTGTACGTGCACGCGCACGTACCCGACTGCGTGTCAGGGTTCGTGACGACGACGGAGTTCGTCGCGTTCGGCGCGTGCGGTCCCGTTGTGCCGCTGATCGCGGTACTGGTGACGGTCGCTCCGCTCAGTGCTACCCCGCCGAGCGTCGCGTTCGCCCCCGGTTGGAAGTCGGTGCCCGTGATCGTCACCGCCGTGCCGCCCGCCGACGGGCCGTTCGCTGGCGAGATACTCGTGACGGTGGGCGCCGGCGCCGGATCGTACGTGTAGGTGCATGTGCACGTCGCGGATTGCGAGTCAGGATTGATCACCACGATGGCGTTGCCCGTGCTCGGCGCGTGCGCGCCGGTCGTCCCGGTCAGTGTGGTATCGCCGGTGACGAGCACGCCGGTCAACGCGACTCCCCCGATGGTTGCCGTCGCCCCTGATTGGAACGCCGTGCCGGTGATGATCACCGGAGTACCACCCGCGGAGGTTCCGTTCGCCGGGGCCATCCCGGTCACCGTCGGCGGCGGCAGGTTGGAGCAGTTCGCGAACTTGAACGTGCCGACGCGGGTGTGCCAGTTGAAGGTCCCGCTCGCCGTGAGGTACTCGGTCGTGTACCAGAACGTGCAGTCATCCACCGGATCGATGGCCATCGAGCTGTAGTCGCCCCAGCGCTTGAGGCCGCCGATCTGCGAACCCGTGCCACTGATCAGGGTCGTCTCGGCCTCGAGGGTGCCGAGCGGATCCGTCGGCGTCCGGCCGGTGTAGGCGATCGCCGGGTTCATCGTGGCGCTCGAGAGGCTGTAACCGACCGCGAGGTCCCCCACGCGGTCCATCGCCGCGCTGCCCATCCAGCGGTACCGCGTGTCGGGCGCGTATGTGCTCTGCTGGTAGACGGTCGGCGTTCCGCCGGCACTTCGGATCTCGTACCAGCGGACCCCGCCGCCTCCGGCGGTCGGGGCGACGCTGTGGTTCACGACGAGCGACTCGTGATCGCCGAAGTTGCGATACGCGAGCCGGTACATCACGCGGTCGGCGAGCGAGTCGAGCTGCTGCGTCGTGCCCGCCTGAGGCACGCAGGTGCTTCCGTTGCACAGCTCGCTGTAACCCGCGACGGGGATCGTGATCGGGCCGGTAAGCGTCGAGTTCGCGGAGTTCGCGAAGTCGACGTGGAACTTCCATAGGGCAAGGCTCGACGAGTCATTGAGTGCCACGAAATAGTTGGGCGCTCCCGCTGGCGGCAAGGCCTTTCCGTCGAGCGACGCCGGAAGAAGTCCGCCATAGAGGAGCGAAAGGTGGAAGAGCTGCGCGGTGGCGGGCGCGCCGGCGAGCATCCGCGCTCGGTCGAATGCCCAGGTCGTA
>VBFI01000069.1 GCA_005889275.1 Chloroflexota bacterium
AAGTCGAAATACGACATCAAGTCGCTCATGCGCGACGTCTTCATGAGCGCTGAGTTCGTCGCGCCCACGACCTACCGCGCGCTCGTGAAGAGCCCGACCGAGCTGATGGTGCACATGGCGCGCGCGCTCGAGGCGCCGAGCCTCGCGAAGGCGATCGGCGCCGCGGGCATGAGCATGGGCCAGCTCCTCTTCGATCCGCCCGAGGTCGGCGGCTGGCCCTCGAACGCGAGCTGGATCTCGAGCAACAACGTCCTCGAGCGCGTGAACTTCGCACAGGTGACCCTGACCGGCATGCCGAAGATCCCCTCGTTCAAGGACGCGCACCTCACGCACCTCGACGGCGTCGTCAGCCCCGCGACCGCGCAGCTTCTCGCCTCGTCGCCCGACGACGCGACACGGTGGCTCATCCTCCTGGCCTCGCCGGAATTCCAACTGAAATAGGTGCAGCGATGAAAGAGCTGGGTGGCACGAACGGACTCACGCGGCGGGACTTCCTCCGGAACGGCCTCGTGTTCGGGGTCGGCGCGCAGGCTCTCGCCTCGGGCTACGCGGCGGTGCCCGATGTCTTCGCCCGTGCCGTGCTTTCGGCGAAGACCGCAGCGGTCCAGAACGACAAGGTCCTCGTCATGATCCAGCTCGGAGGCGGCAACGACGGCCTGCAGACGGTCATCCCGATCTCGAGCTCGCAGTTCCACGACTTCCGGCCGCAGCTCTCCGCCGCCGCGGCGAAGGCGCAGCCGATCAACAAGGACGTCGCGCTGCACGAGAACCTGAAGGGCGTGAAGAAGCTCTTCGACGCCGGTAAGGTCGCGATCGTCCAGGGCGTCGGGTACCCCAAGCCCTCGTTCTCGCACTTCGACTCGATCCGCGTCTGGGAGACCGCCGATCCCGACCGTAGGCAGCAGGACGGCTGGCTCGGCGCCGCCATCGTGAAGAACTACGACTCGCTGGGCCATCCGCTCGTCGGCTGCGCATGCGGGACGACGAGCGTGCCGGGCATGCTGCGGGATCTTCAGGCGACGCTCACCGTCGTCGACGACGCGAAGACGTTCGGCTTCCAGGGTGGGCAGAACGTGGAGAACGTCATGGGCACGCTCTACAAGAGCACGCCCGGCATCTACGGCGCGCTCTTCGACACGGCCATGACGACCGCGCGCGACACCGTCGCGCAGCTCCGGACGTCGGCGACGAAGTACACGCCCAAGGGCAGCTACTCCGACAAGGCCAACCTCGTGTACTCGAGCAAGAACCAGCTCGCCGCGGCGCTCCAGCTCGCGGCCGAGCTCATCGTCACCGGCACCGGCGTGAAGGTCCTGCACGTGACCCTCGGCGGCTTCGACACCCACTACACCGAGCTGAACCGCCACGACGCCCTCATGGGCTACCTCGACGCCGCGATCAGCGCGTTCCACGACGACCTCACCGCGTACGGCATGGCCGACCGCGTGATGATCGCGACCTGGTCGGAGTTCGGCCGCCGGCCGAAGGAGAACGCGAGCGGAGGCACCGACCATGGGACGGCCTCGCCCGTCTTCCTCATCGGTGACGGTGTGAAGGGCGGCGTCTACGGAGAGACGCCGAATCTCGCGAAGCTCGACCAGGCGGGAAACCTCACGTACGCGATCGACTTCCGCGCGGTCTACCAGGAGATCCTCGCCTCGCATCTCGCGGTCGATGCGAAGGAGATCCTCGGCCAGTCGTTCGACCGCGTCCCCTTCGTGAAGACGCTGGCGTAACGATGAGCGCGTGGGGTCTGAAGCTCGCGTCGCTCCTGACCACGGTCTTTGTGCTCGCGGGGTCGTACGGCTACGCGCTCACGCACGTCAAGAACGCGGCCGCCCCGCTGCAGCCACCGGTCGCGGACAAGCCGGCCGCGACGGCCGCGCCCGCGGCGACGTCGACACCCCTTCCGTCCCTCGTCGGGATCCGTCGCGGCAACCCGCCCCGCTCGACCGCCGCGCCCGCCCCACTGCTCAATCTGACACCCGGCGTACAGGCGACGGCTCTCCCCGCCATCACGTTCACGCACGTTTCCTGAGTAGGCTCTTCGCCTCGTGGACCCGCAGCTCCTTGTCTGGATCGTGGCCCGCGCGATGGGTCTGGCCGCGTACATCGCGCTCTGCATCGCCGTCCTCTCGGGCATCGCGCTGCGCACCGCGGTCCTCGACTGGCTCGCGAAGAACCGCGCGATGCGCGCGCTCCACGACTGGACCACGTGGCTGTGGATCCCGCTCGGCTCGCTCCACGTCCTCGCGCTCCTGCTCGACAAGACCGCGCAGATCGGGCTCGCGGACCTCGTGCTTCCGTTCCGCGTCGAATATGGGTCCCTCGCGATCGGCCTCGGGACGCTCTCGCTCGACCTGCTCGTCGTCATCACGGTCACGAGCTGGCTCCGCCGGCGCATGAACGACGAGCTCTGGCGGTGGATCCACCGCACCAGCTACCTCATGTTCGTACTGCTCTTCGTCCACGCGCTGCTCTCCGGCACGGACTTCAACGCGCCGCTCATCTCGGCTGTCTCCTGGTCCGCGGCCGGCGGCATCGCGCTCCTCGCCACGTCGCGCATCGTGCTGGGGCGCTTGCCCCAGTGATCAGCTCACGCCCATCTCGCGCAGCAGGAGGCGCCCGTAGCGCTCGGCGACCGCCTCGTTGAAGTAGGCGCGCCGTCGCGCGTACTGCACGTGGTGCCCGAGCTCGTGCGTGAAGCTCGAGAGCGGATCCTCGCGTGCCTCGAGGAGCTGGTCCGCGTCGAACTCGGCGGCCTGACACGTGCAGGGCACCCAGACACGAATCAGCCCCGGTTCGTAGTCCGCCAGCACCGTGCCCGGCAGCTCACCGGTTCGCTCCGCCTTGCGCTGCGAGCCACCGGGTCGGCCGCCAACGCCGTAGCCGTAGACCGCGAGGATCCCGTCGAAGGCCGCGCGCCGCGCGAGGCGGCGCCAGAGCCGAACGCCCCCCGGGAGCCGTTCGCGGCCGCAGTAGCGAGCGATGCGCATCGTTTCCGGCCAAAGCACCCGGCGTACCGATGCAGCAGCGACAGGCCTCTCGCTATGGCTGTCGTGCGCTCGGTCGCTCGGTCGTGGAGAATGCGGCCGTGATTCCGATCGGCGACGAGGACACTGGCCGGCCGGGCATCCCCTTCGTTAACGTCGCGATCATCGTGCTCAACGTCCTCGTCTTCTTGTATCAGCTCGTCGACCCGAGCTTCACGAATGGGTACGCCGCCGTCCCCGCGGAGATCACGACCGGCAAGGACATCATCGGGACATTCCTCTTTCAGGCCCCGGACGGCAGCACCGTTCAGATCGACGAAGCGCCGGGCCCGAGGCCGATTTGGCTGACGCTCCTCACGTCGATGTTCATGCACGGCGGGTGGCTGCACCTCGGCGGCAACATGCTGTTCCTCTTCATCTTCGGCGACAACATCGAGAAGACCTTCGGGCACATCAAATACATCGCCTTCTATCTCATCTGCGGCATCATCGCCGCGCTCGCCCAGGTCGCGACCGATCCGCAGTCGATCATCCCGAGCCTCGGCGCGTCAGGAGCGATCAGCGGCGTGCTCGCCTCCTATCTCGTGCTGTACCCGCGCAACCAAGTCCGCGTCATCCTCGCGCTCGGGTTCATCTTCTTGCGCCCGTTCACCGTCCCCGCCCTTGTGATGATCGGTGTGTGGGCGCTCCTGCAGTTCATCAATGGCCTTGGTGCGATCGCCGTGAGCACGCAGACGAGTGGCGTCGCCTATTGGGCGCACATCGGCGGATTCGTAGCAGGGTTGGTGCTCACGCTCCTGTCGCGGCCGTTCCTCGATACGGGGAGCGGGCAGACGACCCGCTACACGGGCGCTCCGACCTAAAGGATCCGGGCGAGCCGCTCCACGTCTTCGGCGACGGCGCCCTGTCCGTCGAGGCGGTAGACGGCGCCGAGCAAAGCGCACTTCTCGCGTGCGACCTCGCGGCTTCCGATCTCGCAGTTCACCTCGATGAGGAGCCGCTGCGCCTCACGGTCCCGATACCCGGCCGCGATGTAGTCGAGAAGGATGTCCGAGGCAGCCGACAGCTTGTGGAGCGCGAGGAGCTTGCGCGCGGCGTCGAGGGCCGCTTCCGTCGCGCGTTGGTCCCGCGCGGCGATGAGCATCGTCGCGCGCTGCGTGATCACGACGGCGTCATCGGCGGGATTGCCCCGCGGCGAGAGCCGCGCCAGCTCGGCCTCGAGATCGACGGGTGGGCGGGCCGGACGCGCGGGGGCGGCGGCCTCCATGTTCGGCTTGCCGTTGAGCCCGGCGCGCGCAAGCAGGTCCGCCGCGGTCGCGACATCGCTGCGCTCGGCGTGCGTGAACGTGCGCGCATCCCTCATCACGACGGCGCTGCTCGCGGCGGGACGCGTCTGCGGCTGCACCGTCACCGGCGACGGCGCGATCGGCGCCATCTTCGCCCGGACCTCCGCGGCGCCGATGATCGTCGGCCGCTGGGGTGCGTGGAGCGTCGGCGGCGCGGCCACCCTGGCCGCGACCTCGGCTTCGCCGATCATCGTGGGGCGCTGCCGCGTCGCGAAGGTCGGCGCTGGGACCGGTGCCGGCGCGGTCGCGGACGGAGGGGCCGCGACGCGAGGAAGCGGTGGCGGCGTCGGCATCGCCCCGCCCTGCGCCGCGGCCACTCGGTCCGCGATCGCCAGGAGCTGCGCAAGATCTCCGAGAGTCTCGCGTCCGTAGGCCAGCTCGAGCCACGCGCGGCGCGTATCGCGTTGCGCGAGCGCCACGTCCACGAAGCGACCGTACTCCGCGCATGCGTTGATGAGGTCGCCTTGGTTCGCGAGGGCGGCCGCCAGCCGCCGGTGGGCGTTGAGGTCCGCCGGCGCGATCTCGACGGCCACGCCCAGGACCGCGATCGCGCTGATGCGGTCGTTCTTGCGTGCGAACGCGGCCGCGCCTTCGCGGAGGATCACGAGCGCGCCATCGGCGTCCTCGAGCGAGACGAGCGTTCGCGCGAGACCCGCGTACGCGTCGACGTCGGCGTGCTTCGCCACGAGCTCGCGGTACGCCTGCTCGGCCTGGCGCAGCCGTCCGCCCGCGAAGAGCTTCGCGGCGGCGTCGCTTGCGAGGCGGTGGTCGCCGCCGACCTTCGGCGTGCCGTTGCGTCCGCCGTGGGCCGCGAGCGCCTGCGCGAACTCACCGGCCCTCCTCCCGTCCATGACGCGTCCCGCGGAGAGGCGCGCGCGCTCGGCGAGAGGGAGGATGTGCTTGCCCTCGACGGTGTTGGCGTTCACACCCAGCGCGGTCAGCTCGCGCGAGAGGAAGGCGGGCGCCGCCGGGCCGAGGTACTCCTTGGCAACCCCGAGGAGCTCGACGGCGAGCGCGTTCATCTACTCCTCGCCGCCGGTCCCCGTTTCGTCCGCGAGTGCGTAGAAGCGGAGCGCGTTCAGCATCCGATCGAACGCCGATGCGACCTCATGGGTGATGTCATCGCCGCTCCTCGTGTCGAAGTGCGCCTCGCGGAGATCCACGTCCCCGGTCGAGACCTGGGTTGCCTCGCCGACGAGCCGGCGGAGCGGACCGACGAGCGAGCGGGTGAGAACGACGCCGATGACGAACGAGAGGAGCACGCCCATGACGAGCATGAGCACGGCGTCGAAGGTCGCGTTGTCGGCGGCCTTCGTGTACGTCGTCAGCGGCACCGCGAGGACGTAACCCCATGGCTTCGTCACGAGCCGCGTGACGACCCCGCGCTGCTCGGCACTGCCGGCGCCGAATGCGAACGTCGCGTCGGCGCTCGCGCCTTTGGGCAGCGCGTCGAGCGCGGTCTTCAGGGTGGGCAGGGGGTCGATGACGAGCTGCTCGGGAGTCTTCTGCCCGAAGCGCTTGTCGGCGGCGAGCTTCTTCGCGGTGTCGGCATCGATCGCCGCGATCGGCTTGTAGATGAGGGACTCGGCCTGATCGCGGTGCCCTCTGGTCTCGGAGACCGCGAGCCGGATGCCGTAGTCGTCGACGAGAAAGCTGTGCGCACCCTCGCCGACCGATCCCGCGTCTCCTTCGACGATGTCCCAGACCGACGCGAGGTTCACGCGCGTCCGCACGACCGCGAGGACGACCCCGTTCGCGGCGACGGGCGACGAGAAGAAGAGGGCGGGACGGTTCGTGATCACCGAATAGGACGGATCGCTGACGTACGTGGCGCCCTTCAGCGCGCTGAGGAAGTACTCGCGGAAGGCGACGCTCGTGCCTTCGTCGGTGGCCACGGAGGCGGCGACAATCTTTCCCTTCGCATCGACCACGGCGACAGACTCGTACTCGGGAGAGCGGGCCGCGGCGGCGGTGAGGGCCGCGCGCGCGGCGTTGCGTGCGGCGGGGTCGTCGATGTTCTGGGCATAGCGGACGACGTCGGGCAGCTTGCTCACGAGCACGATGTCGCCGAGACGGCTCTGGAGGTACGCGTCGATCGCGTTCGCCGTCGAGGTCGAGCGCTGGCGGATGTTCGTGACGCCGAGACTCGTGAGGTCGTTGCGGGTACGTCTGCGCGATAGGCCAACGGGCCTAGTCATAGATACGCCGCCCGCTGGTACCGGAAAGGTCCTAGTACCGGTGTTTTCGGAACCGCGTACAGTTCCCCAAAACGACTCGCGGACGTACCGCGCACGTGGAGGACAAGTGGCCACAGGGACGATCAAGAAGCTCGTCGGCGACCGGGGCTTCGGTTTCATCCAGACAGAGGACGGATCGGACATCTTCTTCCACCGGTCGCAGGTGGAAGGCGACGCCTTCGACACCCTGCGCGAGGGGCAGACCGTGTCCTACGAGAAGGGCACCGACCCGCGCCGGGGCAAGCCGCAGGCGGAGAAGGTCAGCCCGGCCTAGGTCCTCGCAGAGACGGCGCCTCGCAGGCCCGCCCGCCGCGCGTCACGCAACAGACCACGAAGGAGACGCTTCGACGTCTCTAGCTGCTCGCGATCGTCCGCGGTGAACCCGGCGCGACCCGGGTCGGGACGCCACCAACACTCGAATCCCCAGAGGCGCTCATCGCCGAGGCGCAGCCGCGGTATCCCCATCCCGCCTCGCCGCGGTTCCCCGGTCTCGAAATCGAAGAACCCTTCGAAGATCGCCGCCACGCCGGTGCGGTCGGGCTCGCCCTCGCGGGCGTCGAGCAGGATCACGCACGGCGTTCCGGTTCGGAGCTCCGGAACGCGATCGCGCTGCTGCGGCCGGCGATCGCGCTGGGGGCGCGGCGCGCGCCGCGGTGGGCGCGAGGGCCGGACGGGCTGCACCCGCGCATCGCGGGCTGGCGTGGGCTCGGTCGGGCGGGCCTCTTTCGGCGGCCGCCGCGGCCGATAACGCCGCCGGCGCGGACGCTCCTGCATGCAAACGAGTCTAAGAGATGACGACTTACCATCGATGCAGATGGCCGACGTGCACGACGTCTTCGACGAGTTCAAGCATCAGCTTCCGGACATCGATCCCCAAGAGACGCAGGAGTGGATCGACTCGATCGACGCGCTCGTCAAGCAGTCGGGGGCCGATCGCGCCCGGTTCGTCCTCTACAAGCTCCTGAAGCGCGCGCGCATGCTCCACGTCGGGCTGCCGCCGCTCACGCAGACCCGCTACATCAACACGATCTCGCCGGAGCAGGAGCCGTACTTCCCCGGCGACGAGGGGATGGAGCTACGCATCCGGCGCATGATCCGTTGGAACGCCGTCGCGATGGTCGTTCGCGCGAACCATCACTACGAAGGCATCGGCGGGCACCTTGCGACGTACGCGTCGGCGGCGAGCCTGTACGAGGTCGGCTTCAACCACTTCTTCCGGGGCAAGGACGACGGATCGGCCGGCGACCAGATCTTCTTCCAGGGTCACGCCGCTCCCGGCATCTACGCGCGCGCATTTCTCGAGGGCCGGCTCACCGAGTCGCAGCTCGACCACTTCCGCCGCGAGGTCGTGCCCGGCGCCGGCCTCTCGAGCTATCCGCACCCGCGGCTCATGGCCGACTTCTGGGAGTTCCCCACCGTCTCGATGGGTCTCGGGCCGCTCGCCGCGATCTACCAGGCGCGCTTCAACCGCTATCTCCAGCATCGCGGCATCAAGGACACCTCGGGGTCGCGCGTCTGGGCTTTCCTTGGCGACGGCGAATGCGACGAGCCCGAGTCGCTCGGCGCGCTCCACGTCGCGGCGCGCGAGGGTCTCGACAACCTCACCTTCGTGGTGAACTGCAACCTGCAGCGTCTCGACGGTCCGGTGCGCGGAAACGGAAAGATCATCCAGGAGCTCGAATCGGTCTTCCGCGGATCGGGCTGGAATGTCATCAAGGTGATCTGGTCCCGCGAATGGGACGACCTGCTCGCGCGCGACGTGGACGGCGTCCTCGTGAACCGCATGGCCGAGACGACCGACGGCGAATCCCAGCGCATGACCGTCGCCGACGGCGCGTACATCCGCGAGCACTTCTTCGGCCCCGACCCGCGCCTCCGCCAGCTCGTCGAGCACCTCTCCGACGAGCAGCTTCGCTCGCTCCGTCGCGGCGGGCACGACTACCGCAAGGTGTACGCGGCGTACCACGCCGCGGTGCGCAACACCCTCGCGCCCACCGCGATCCTCGCTCAGACGGTCAAGGGCTGGGCGCTCGGGCCTTCCGTCGAAGCCCGCAACATCACCCACCAGGCGAAGAAGATGTCGGTCGAGGAGCTGAAGATCTTCCGCGACCGTCTGCAGCTTCCGATCCCCGACGAGCAGCTCGTCGACGATCCTCCCTACTACCACCCCGGGCTGGACAGTCCCGAGGTCCGCTATCTGCTCGAGCGCCGGAAGGCGCTCGGCGGGACGATCCCAAGGCGCGTCGTGCGCGCGCGGCCGCTCGCGCTGCCGGACGACGCCGCGTTCGCGGAGTTCCCGCGCGGCTCCGGGACCGCGGCGGCCTCGACGACGATGGCGTTCACGAGGCTGCTGCGGAATCTGCTGCGCGACAAGAGCCTCGGCAAGCGGATCGTCCCGATCATCCCCGACGAGGCGCGGACCTTCGGCATGGATCCCCTCTTCAAGGAGGTGGGCATCTATTCGCCACTCGGCCAGCGCTACGAGCCGGTCGACGCGGAGACGCTCCTGCCATACCGCGAGGCGCAGGACGGCCAGGTCCTCGAGGAAGGGATCACCGAGGCGGGATCGATGGCCTCGTTCACCGCCGCCGGCACGAGCTACGCGACGCACGGGGAGCCGATGCTCCCCTTCTATGTCTTCTATTCGATGTTCGGGTTCCAACGGACCGGCGACCAGATCTGGGCGTTCGGCGACGCGCGCGGCCGCGGCTTCCTCTGCGGCGCGACCGCCGGCCGGACCACGCTCAACGGGGAAGGCCTGCAGCACGAGGATGGACACAGCCAGATGCTCGCGACCGCCGTCCCGAACATCCGCGCGTACGACCCGGCCTTCGCGTACGAGACCGCGGTCATCGTGAAGGACGGGATCCGCAGGATGCTCGCCGAGGGTGAGGACATCTTCTACTACCTCACGCTCTACAACGAGAACTATCCGATGCCCCCGATGCCGCCCGGTGTCGAGGACGGGATCGTTCGCGGCATCTATCTCTTCAAGCGAGGCGATGAGGGACGGCGCCGGCGCGTGACGCTGCTCGGCTCGGGCTCGATCCTGCAGCAGGTGCTGCGCGCCCAGGACGTCCTGCAGGAGCGATACGACGTGGCGGCGGACGTCTACAGCGTCACGAGCTATCAGCAGCTCCGGAACGACGCGCTCGCCGCCGAACGTCACAACCGACTGCATCCTGAGAGCGAGCCGCGGATCCCATACGTCACGCAGGTCCTCGGTGGACACTCGCCGATCGTCGCGGCGAGCGACTGGCTGAAGGCGCTGCCCGATCAGATCTCGCGCTGGGCCGGCGGTCCCTTCGTGCCACTCGGCACCGACGGGTTCGGTCGGAGCGACACACGAGCAGCCCTCCGTCGGCATTTCGAGATCGACGGCGAGAGCATCGCCACCGCTTCGCTACACGCTCTGGCCCTGTGCGAGCAGTACGGTCCTGCTGATGTCGCGAAGGCGATCGCCGAGCTTGGGCTCGATCCGGAGAAACCCGAACCGCGCACGGCCTAGCGGCCGCGTGTCGTGGCTTGCCGCTTTCCTTCTCGTCCTCGCGG
The DNA here is from genome assembly GCA_005889275.1 of Chloroflexota bacterium. Taxonomy (GTDB): domain Bacteria; phylum Chloroflexota; class Limnocylindria; order P2-11E; family P2-11E; genus 3-1-20CM-2-70-9. The sequence continues at coordinate 10,129 of VBFI01000069.1, forward strand.
CGCAGTCGATGTTCGCGGCGCCTGCGCGCGCGGCCGCTCCGGCGACGAGCGCGGCCGCCGTCGACTGCGTCTCGAGCGTCGGACCGGGGATCGCGCCGCCACCGAGCGTGCCATCGGGCATCCCCGGGTTCCACGCGGCGTGGTACGGACAGAGCGGGTACCCCACGCTCTGCCCGGGCGAGCGTTCGACCGCGACGGTCGCGTACTACAACAGCGGCTCGCGTGGGTGGGTTCGCGGGCGTATGGGCGAGGTCGCCTATCTCGGGACGTGGGAGCCGGACCCAGGCCAGGATCGCGCGAGTCCGCTCGGCGGGGACGGGACCCAGGGATCCCCCGCGACGGGTTGGCCCCGCTACAACCGCGTCTCGCTGCAGCCCGCTGATTACGTCGGCCCGGCGCAGGTGGCGTGGTTCCAGTTCACCGTGATCGCGCCGCAGCTCCCGGGGACGTACCGCCTTTCGATCCGGCCGCTCGTCGAGGGCGCGCAGTGGATGGAGGACTACGGGGTCTTCTGGCTGGTGACGGTGAGCGGTTCAGCCCCGGCCGGCGCGATCGCGCCCCTGCCCGCGAAATGGCCCAGCCAGTCGCTCGAGATCGGCGCGACGGATGCGCCGCGCGGGGCAGTCGCTCTCCGCGCGAGCGCTCCTTTTGGGTTCCGCTACCAGTACCTCACCGGAGGGGCGAACACCGGCCGCGGTTGGACGAGCTGGGCCGCCGACGCCCAGTTCCCGCGCGACTACATACGCGAGTCCGCGACGAGCGGCATCACTCCCGTCTTCAGCTACTACATGATCCGAGGGTCCACTCCCGGCAATTCGCTCGGTGAGTCCGACGGCGACATCACGAACCTCGCGAATGTCACGACGATGACGGCGTACTACGCGGACCTGAAGCTCTTCTTCCAGCGCGCCGGCTCGACCGGCACGACGACGATCGCGCACATCGAGCCCGACCTCTGGGGCTACCTCGAGAGCCGGTTCGGCGACGATGCCGCGAACGCCCCGGCGCGAGTCGCGTCGACCGGCCTCGCCGAGCTCGCGGGCCTTCCCGAGAGCGCGGCGGGGTACGCCCAGGCGGTCGTGAAGCTCCGCGACGCATACGCCCCGAACGTTTTGCTCGCGTACGCGCTGTCCTACTGGGGCACGAGGGTGGACCCGCTGTACCAGAAGCCAACGGACACGCAGATCGACGCCCTGGCCGCGCGATCGGCGGCGTTCTACGGGTCGCTCCACGCGACCTTCGATCTCTCGTTCGCGGAGTTCAGCGACCGCGACGCCGCGTTCAAGCTGTACCAGAAGGGCGACACGCACGCCTGGTGGTACCCCGACGACTTCGCTCGGAACGTCCGCTACCTCGCGAAGTTCTCAACGCTCACGCAGAAACGGATCGTCCTGTGGCAGATCCCCCTCGGCAACACCCGGATGCGTGCGATGAACAACACCTGGGAGCACTACCAGGACAACAAGGTCGAGTGGCTGTTCGACGACCCCGGCCGCGCGAACCTCAGCGCCTACGTGCGCGCGGGCGTCGTCGGCTTCCTCTTCGGGCGGGGCGCCGATGGGGCGACCTGCGCCTGTGACGCGGCGGGCGACGGCGTGACCAATCCCGCGCCGATCGGCGCGAACGTCCGCGACTCGCTGAGCGCCGACGATGACGGCGGCTTCTTCAAGGAGCGGGCCGCGGCCTATTACGCGGCGGGAGCGACCGGACTGCCCTGACCTAGACGGTCAGCGTGCGATTTCCGTGCGCGAGCCAGACCGGTATGGCCGCGCCGACCATGGGCCTCGCGACGAAGTAACCCTGCGCGTCGTCGCAACGCAGGTCGGCGAGGACGTCCCAGGTCTTCCGGTCCTCGATCCCCTCGGCGATCACTTTCATGCCGAGCGAGTGCCCGAGCTCGATGATGAGCTTCACGATGGACTCGCTGTTCTTGTCCTTCGTGAGCCGGCTCACGAAGGACCGATCGATCTTCAGCGCATACGCGGGCAGCCGCTGCAGGTACGAGAGCGAGGAGTAGCCCACGCCGAAGTCGTCGATCGCGAGCTGGACACCGATCGCCCGCAGCGACTCCAGAGCGCGGAGGCCCCGATCCGGATCGGCCATGAGCGTCGACTCGGTGATCTCCAGCCCGAGGAGCTCGGGGCGCGCCCCGGTCCGCTCGAGCGACCGCGCCACCGTGGCGACGAGCTCGGGATCGAGAAGATTCCGCACGGAGAGGTTCACCGTTCCCTGAAGGGGGACCCCGGCGAGAGACCAGGCGTGACACTGGGTGAGCGTCGTCACGAGGACGTGCTCGAACAGCGACCGGACGAGACCCGAGCGCTCGGCGAGCGGCACGAACTCCGCAGGCGGAACGAGACCGCGTTCGCGGTGCCGCCAGCGGGCCAGCGCTTCGACCCGTGTCGCCTTTCGAGACTCCATCTCGACGATCGGCTGGTACATGACGTTGACCTCATCGTGGGTCAGCCCGTGTCGCAGCTCCGCCATCATCGCGAGCCGGTTCGATCCTTC
>VBFI01000235.1 GCA_005889275.1 Chloroflexota bacterium
GCGCCCTGCAGGTCTGAGAGCGTGGCGAGCGTCAGGTCGTTGAGCCCGACGAGGAGGTCGCCCCGCTGGAGGCCGGCGCGCTCTGCTGGTCCGCCCGGCGCGACCTCGAGCACGCGGATCCCCGAGGGCGCCGTGAGACGAAGCTCGGCCGCCAGCAGCCGGCCGATCGGGGTCGCGGCCCCGCCGATCCCGAGATACGCGCGGCGCACGCGACCGTCGCGGATGAGCACGCCCGCGATGAGGCGCGCCGTGGCCGCAGGAATCGCGAAGCAGATCCCCTGGGCCATCGGGATGATCGCGGTGTTCACGCCGACGACCTTGCCGTGGGTGTCCACGAGCGGTCCGCCAGAGTTCCCCGGATTCAGCGCGGCGTCGGTCTGGATGACGTTGTCGATGACGCGACCGTCGGCGGCGGTCAGCGACCGGCCGAGCGCGCTCACCACACCCGTGGTCACTGAGGAATGGAAGCCGAGGGGATCGCCGATCGCGATGACCAGCTGACCGACGCGGAGGCTGTCGGATTCCGCGAGCTCGGCCGCCGGGAGCCCCCACCGCGGGATGCGGACGACCGCAAGGTCGGTGGCCGGATCGGCACCGACGACGGGTGCGCGGACGGGTTCGGTCTCGTTTGTGAGCGTTACCGAAACCTCACGCGCGCCTTCGACGACATGTGCGTTCGTGAGGGCATACCCGTCCGGCGTCACGATGACGCCACTCCCGCCGCTGCGGCCGCGCCGGACGTTCACCACGCTCGGCGCGACCCGCTCGACGACACGGATCACCGCCTGCGAGTACGCGTCGAGGAGCGTGCTCGCTGGATCGGCGTCCGCTTGGGCCGGCTCCCTGACCTCCGTCGCCATTAGTTGAGCGGCCCTTGCGAGCGCACCTCGCCGACCTTGGCCATGGCTTCCTTCAGCTCATCGAGCCACGACGATTCGTTTTTCGAGACGAGGCGGACGCACCATGCGAGAGCGTGTGAACGGCTCCTCGCGACGCCCGACTTCACGAGCGTGTCGAGGAGCTCCCGCTCGGGAAGGCGTAGGCGCGTCATGACCGGCACCGAAAGGTGCGTGAAGAGCGCGGTCTCGTCGCCGATCTTCGCGCCCCACGCGAGGTTGCGCCGGAAGCGCTCTCGCGCCTCGCCGGCGATCTTGATGCGCTCGTCACGGGTCGTCTCGCGGAACCGCTGGATCGCCCCGTCGCGTGCCGCGCTCGCGGCCTCCGCGCCGCCCGCCGCCTTCACCTCGGGAAGCGTGCCGACCACCCAGATCTCGTCCTCATCCATACGCACATCCGGCGTACCGGTGAACCAGTCCTTCGGTAGCCGCCCGCTGAGCCAGCCCTTCACCTCGTCGATCGTCGCCATTTCATCCTCCAGCCAACTTGCGCTATATGGAAAGATGTAATGGCAGCAACGGCGTAAGTCAAGCGTTTGTTGGCTACAGACCGTTCGCGGAGCTAGCCGAGGTCCCGGATGACCCTCGCGACCGCGCGGAGATCGGCGACGAAGAGCCGCATCTCCTGCGCCCTGGCGTCGTCGTCCGGCGCTCTGAGAATCGATGACGGGTGCACCGTCGCGAGGAGATGCGGTGCGAGCGGGGACGGGATCAGCTTGCCGCGTTCCTTGGTCACCCGGAACGACGGTCCGATGAGCGCCTGCGCCGCCGTCGCTCCGAGGCAGACGACGACCTGGGGCCGCAGGATGCGGATCTCGGCCTCGAGCCAGAGCTTGCAGGCGGCGACCTCGCTAACATCACCTTGGCCGTCCGCTTCCCTTCGCCGAAAACGGTCTGTGTCGCGTTCTTCCAAAGATCGCATGCCTGGCAGTGCGCCGCGGCGTCGCGGTACGCCGCGAGCGATGGCCGGTCCGGCAGCTCCGGATAGTCGTGCCCGGGCTCGGGCTGCGGCTCCACGCCGCCGGTCTTCTCCACGCCGGTTGACGGAGCAAACGGCGCGCCCGAAGGTGCCTTTGGTGCGCTGGACTCTGGTCGTCGGCGCGGTGGTCGCGCTCGTGCTCGTCGGCGCCGCCGAGTCGGCGGAAAGCGCCCGCCAGCTCGCGGAGCTGCCCGGACGTGGCCGGCCGCTCCTCACCGGAGGCGGCGCGGTACTCACCCTCGTCGGGCTCGCGTGCTCGGTGGCGATCTACGGGCTTCTCGGATGGTCCGTCGCGCGGGCCGGGGCAAGCGCCCAGGGCGCGCTACGCACGGGAGTCGCGGTCGGGATCTGCGCCGGGCTGATCGGCGGGACGGTGCG
>VBFI01000070.1 GCA_005889275.1 Chloroflexota bacterium
TTCATCTGTGACGGGCTGTTAGCAAACGGTCACGCAAATGCTCGGCACGTCGCGCTAGACCCAAATCAGTCCGAAGGGTTCTCGGACGTCGGCCTGCAGGTCATCGAAGACGCCGGCGCCACAGGGATGCTGGAGTTCTACGCGGAACGATCGGAGATCGCATTGCCTCGATTCTTGTCATCGGGCCGGTCGTTCGACCTTGCCTTCATCGACGGGAATCACCGCTTCGAAGGCGTCTTTCTCGACCTCATGTACCTCGGGCATCTTGTCCGTAATAACGGAGTCGTCGTTCTCGATGACTACCAACTCCAGTCCGTCAAGAAGGCGGTGCGCTTCTGTGTGTCCAATCTTGGCTGGGCTCTACAGGAAGAAGGGATCGCCGACGAGCGCCACCACTGGGCGGTACTGAGAACCCCAGCCATTCCGCTTGAGAGGAGGTTTGACCACTTTGTCGATTTCTGAGGGCGACCCGAAACACTGTGCTCAGCGTTGCGCCGCCCTCATCCTCGGTCTGTCTAGTGGGGCGATGGCGTGGGCTCGGCGGCCTGGTAGTGGGCGCGCACCCGATCGGCACTGAGCGCAGCAGCGAACACCGCGACCTCATCGAGCGTGCCGGCGAAGGGATAGAGGCGTTGGCTGAGGTGACCGACGTAGCTCTGACCGCTGCCCCCGGCGAGCGGTCCGGCCGCGGCGGCTTGCGCCACCTGGGCGCCGTTCAGGTAGAGACGCAGCGTCGTGCCGTCGAACGTGCCCACCAGGTGCGACCAGCTCCCGACCGCCAGGATCGGCCCATCGACCGGGACGAGAGCGCCGGCGGCGGTGGGCACGCGGAACTTCGCGACCCCGGACTCGAGCATGAGCATGTAATGGCTGTTCACCACGCCGGTCACGGTCTTCTCGAAGATCCCGCCGTTCTCGCCCGCGGCGGAGGGCTTCACCCAGGCCTCGACGCTCACGCTGGTGCGTACGTCGAGCGCCGCAGCGGCCGGGAGCAACACCGCGGCGAGGTTGGCAAAGCCCGCGGCGCTGTCACCCGCGAGCGCACCTGCCTGACCGAGCGCGACGCCCGCCTCGTACGTGCCACTGAGGCCATTGCCCGATGCGTCAAGGGCAACCGTGCCAGTCGCCTCGTTGAGACGCCAGTACGCGAGCGGCTTATCAGCGAGCACCTGGTCCTGATATTTCGGCGCGACTGGTCCGCAGCTGACTATGCCTGCGCTCAGCAACATGATGACGAGCGCGACCCGCCAGAAACGCACGCCTTCCTCCCGTCGCTCGTGGAATCGGCGCAGGCTACCGCTTCGCGGGTGTCATTCGGTCTCCGGGACGTCTAAACATCCCGTCTCCGTGGCTCCTGCGGTACGCCGCGAAGGCAGCCCTCTCTTCGTGTTGAGGAACCGAGCCCCCTTAGGTGACCTGCATGAGCCCGAGAATGCTCCCGTCAGGGTCGGTGAACCATGCGCCGCGGTTCGGCCCGATCTGCGCGATCGAATTCGTAGTCTTGAGCGGACCCTCGCTGTACTCCTGGAAGCGGACGCCTTTCGCCTTGAGGTCACGCACCGCCCCTACGATGTCGTCGACTTCGAAGTGCGCCAGCGTGTGCTCGGTCTTCGTCGGCGGCCGCTTAAAGATCGACAGCTGGCTTCCGCCGCCCGCGTCGTAGCGCGCGCTGAACGGGTTCTCGTGAAGGAGCGCGAGCCCGAGCGTCCCGCCGTAGAACTGCTTGCTCCGTTCGAGTTCTGTCACCGGGATCGTCGCGACCACCATTTTCGGCTTGAGCATCACCTTCCCCCGCACGTACAAAATCTCCGCGATCGTAGCGTTGGGCTGCGGCGGCCGAGGAGTTCACCACATAGCGGGCAGATGTCTCAGGACATCGTGGACGCCCAAGCTGGCGATTGCTCACCGCCCGATTGATCGCGCTAGCCGCACCATCGAAGCCTGATGGCTAGTCGGACTCGAGAACGCTCAGGGCGCGTGGATTTCGGCGTAGCCTGCAACCGTCGCTTCAAACGTCGATGTCGGCGTCCCTCGGATCCCCTGGTCGAGAAACGCCCGGACGACATCGCGCGTGATCGTGAGGCCGCGGGAGCCATCGATCGATCCGAGCTGTCCGACAACGCGGAGCAGGGGACCGAACAGCACTGCGTTGTCCGTGAAGTTGTAGTGCTCTGCACCATCGATGGCCAAGTCGCGTACGGGTCCGGTAAGCGTCATCGCCTTGAAGTCGTCCTTGCGTCGCTGGCAGAAGCCGTCGCAGGACGCCTTGTCGTTGGCCTGGAGGATCAGTCCGGGCGCTTTCAGACCCGCACGGCGAACTTGGCTAAAGATCGTGCCGTCCAGATCTACCGCGACACTACAGCGTGGATCGCGTGCGCAGACTTCGAACGAGGCATTGCCTCCGAGCGAGTGACCCACGTAGGCCACGTGACTGAAGTCCAACGCTCCCGGCGCCGGAGGACTCTTTGCGAGCGTCGAGACGACGAACGAGGCGTCGTCGACCCACACACCGACCAGGCGCGACGCGGTCGCGTACCACGCGTCGACGTTGGTCTCCGCGATGCTGCCCTGCGGCGTGGCGTACACGAGGTGTCCGTCCGGAAAGCCCACGACCTGAGACGACCCCGCCGGATTGATGCCCACGACGGCGTAGCCGTGGCTGGCGAGATCCTCAGCGAGTTCGCTGTATTCCGCGACCGAAGGGCCGAGTCCGGGAATCAGCACGACAACCGGCGGGCTCTTGCCCTCGAGCGGGGCATTCGCGATCGAGTTCGTGCGCACTGCGTTGTTGTCTTGGAAGAGAACGCTCGCAGGGCCGTTGACCTTGTTCGCTGCGTCCGCCCACGTCTTCGGCAGGTAGGGCGCGGCCGTGGCCGCGCTGCCCTTGGCCGTCGGGTACCAGATCCACACCGCGAGCTCGCGCGCATGCCCGTCGCTCGAGAACGGATCGACCCGCGCTGCGTCAGTAAGGGCGAGCTCGATACGAGCGACCGCCGACGGACCTGTCGGAGTTGCTAATTGGCGTGCCTGCATCCGCGCGACGCTGCTCGCGCCGACACCGACCACAACGAGCACGAGCAAGGCGCCGACGACGATGCCGAGGCTCTTAGCGATCTTGCGAAGCAACAGACCTCCACAATCGACCAGCACCGCTCGGCAGCCAGTCGCGGACGAGGCGCCCCGAGGTCATGCGGCAGTCGCCGCGCGTCCGTCCGGCGCCGCACTCCTGACACCAAACACCAGGAGGTAGCCCAGCATCCAGACCTCCGCGATCGTCGGCAGGATCGCGAAGTAGGCGTGGACTGTCCTGCTGAGCTCAGGCGACGCGAAGGCGACGAGCAGGTCCAACAGGTAGGAGATGCCGGCCGCAATGAGGACGACGCCGAGCGCTCGGGGGAACATCTTGGACGTGTAGGCGAGGTAGCCGAGGGGCACGAGCCACAAGCCAAAGAAGATCTGCGCGATGAGATACCCAGAGTTGTGCATGTCCAGAAGCAGCAGCACCACGGCGTTCGAGCCCGCCACACCCAAGGCGCTCGCGTACGAAGGGTCGGTCGCGACCCGGAGCGCAGCGAACTGGAAGACCTTGTCGAGACACATGATCGTGGTCGCGATCGCGACGAGGATGACCATCGCAGTCGCGACGTTCCTCTGCACGCGAGCGAGCAGCAAGTAGAGGGTCATCGCGAGGAACACGAACACTGTCGCTTGCAGCAGGTCCGCGAGCACGCCAATGCGTACGAGGTCGGCGTTCGCTGCGACCTTCGCGGCTGACGCGGCGGCATCGCCCGGCACGTACACCAGCGGACTCACATACGCGAGCGCGAACCCGCCGAAGATGCCGACGATGAGATACAGGACACCCGCGATTCTCGCCAGGCGCTTGGGTGTCGGCGTGATCGTTCCCGAAAGCGCCGAGCGTGCCAACGGCGCCCCGGTCATCACGGTGTCTTGTACAACTGCCATTGGCGCCCTCCCCTGCGTGCGGCCGCGTGCAGCTCGTGATCGCCGAAGTCGGACGACTCCGGTCACTTGCTTCTCCGACCGTACGGCCAATCCTTGCAAATGGCAAGCAACCACCCATGGGGTAAGGAAGATGACGAAACTGTCGCGCTAGGTCGCTACCTGTTGATGCGCGCGACGACATATACGAACGTGCCAGCCGGCATCGCGAGCATGAGGATGAGAGCGAGGCGGTAGAGCGCCGGCGCACCCGTGATGACAGTCCCGACGAGTGCGATGAGCCCGACGACGGTGATCGTTGTGAAAGTCGCTCGCACGCGCCTACTGAGGACCGTGCCATGCCCGCCGCTGATGTCACTGCGCATGTTGCCAACCGCGAGAGCCGACGACGCGATGAGCATCAGCGCCCCCAGCCATTGCACGCCGTCGTGTTGGCCGAACAGCTCGACAAACGGAACGACCAGGACCGACCCGAAGAGCGTCGTGATCGCATAAGCGACGATGATGCGCAGCTGATAGAGCTCCATCGGTTCCCACGTCTCGCCGCGGCGCCGAAGGGCGTTCATGAGCCCGGCGAAGCCAGCGAAGCTCATCGCGAGGCCGGCGATCGTGAGGAAGAACCCTTCGTCAAGCACGGCGCGAGGGTAGCGGGTTCTTCAGGACCTGACGTGCTTTTGCGCTAGCGACCCTCTCCATTCGGAGCCCGGCCGATGCCGGGCTCCGAGTGAATGCTCAGTGAGAAAAAACTACCGGTCTGCAGCTATAGGGCTAAGTGGCCTGTTCACGCCGCCATCTCGCGTATCGGTGACGAGGATCGGAGAGGGCCTGAAGCCTTTGACGACCAGCCAGACGCCCAGAGAAAACTCCCATAGCGCGATCGGAATTGCGGTGAGCAGCGCCGGAGAGGAAGTCCTGTCGATGAGACCGAACAGCACGGCGATGTCGGCAGCGACGAGCAGCGGCGCTCCAATGAGTCCGATCGCCGGTAGGACACGCGGCACCAGCCGCGACTGGAAGAGCAGCGAGCCGAGCAACAGCGCGTTCACGGCCGGCATGAAGCTTTGTCCGACGAGGAACATCCGGTCATACATGGCGACCAGCGCACGGCCGGTGATCAACGCATCTGCTCCAACTCCAGCCTGGCGCAGCGTCACGAGCGTCAGGAGGCACGCGACGCCGACAAAGATGGCGCTCCCTTCCACGACTCGGGAGGTGACGAAGCCCAGCGCGCGACCTTCGCTCTGTCTCTTTACCACGGGGAACAGCGCGACGGCGGTACCGATGCCGGCGAGGGCCACGATGAGCTCGAGGATGCCGCCGAAGAGGACGCCGGTGTCCGGGCCAGGGCCGACGATGAAGTTCGGATCGCGCGCCGGAGCGTAGAGAGCGAGGGTCGGGATCGAGATAAAGGTGAGCAGGTAGAACGCTCCCGCGACGAGCGAGTTCCTTCTCCGTAGATTCAACCTGGCACTAGCCGGCGGGTGCCCATTGGTGGCCGATTTCGTAGCCGTTGGTTTCGTAGCGATCAAGTTGGACATGGTCATCGCGCTGTATCGATCTGTGATGCGTCTTTCCCGTGCTGAGCGAGGCCCGATGAGCTGAATCCATTGGCGATCAACCACACCCCGACGAACACTTCCCACAAGCCGCCGGGAATCGAGGAAGCCAGACCCAGACCGGATCCCATTACGTCCGACAGCATCCCGACGAAGAGGATCGCGTACCCAATGAGGCCCCACCCGGCGACCACCCGTGGAAGCAGCTTTGCGCGGTAGAGCGTGTAGCAAAGCATCAAACCGGAGACTCCAAGGGTGATCATCCCGATGTCGTAGGCGTAGACCTGCCCCTGTGCGAACAGACCGCTCACGGTCTGAAGGAACGAAGCGTCAGTGACCGCCGCCTTCACGAACGCGCTGGCCAGCGGGATCTGCAGAAGTACGAAAAGAACCATTGCCAGCAGCACGCTGCTCGCGGCGACCGCGGGCAGGTTGGCCGACGCACCGGTCGCGCCAAGAATCGATTGGAAGATTCCGCTCCCCACGAGCCCGACGACAAAGCCCGCGAGGTAGCCCGCCCCGACGATCTTCGCGGTCGTTCGGTAGGTCTTCGTGAAAGATGTCACCGCGGGAGCGGTCGCGCCGCGCCCTGCCTCGCGACTCGTGACCGTGGGTCTCTCGACAACGACCCTGCGGTCGACCTGATCAATAGCCATGGCTTCTCCTTTGCCCTTCCGGGCATCCCCAATGCGAAGGACGAACAACCCGTCGTGAGTTGCGTCTCTTCCGTGTCTCGACCGTACCGCATCACTTCCCAATAGCAAGTAAGACCCCATAGAGTAAGTAATATGAGCGAACTAGCACGCGCGATGGAGCTCGTCGGGAATAAGTGGGCGCTTCACATCGTTGAGAGCCTGCTCGGCGGGCCGCGGCGCTTCACCGAGATCGAACGCTCGCTCGGCGACGTGAATCCGAAGCTCATCACGGTCCGGCTCCGCGAACTCGAGGCCGACGGTCTGGTCTCACGGACGGCCTACGCCGAGGTCCCGCCACGCGTGGAGTACGCGCTCACCGAGTGGGGCCGCGAGCTGCGCCCGACGATCGCGGCGCTGCGGCGGTTCGGGGCCCGCGGGCCGGGTCGACGCACGCGCCGGTAATCGCGTCATGGTCCGGCAGACAGCCCAACCTTCGTTAGGTCGAGTGCGGGCGCCTATCCAGCTGGTCGGCGAGGCGACCCAGACATGCCACCACCCGAGCATGCGAGGCCGACCGCTGACAAATGTGTTGCCGTCAAGCTCGCTTGCTGCATGCATCAATGGCGCATCGGCGGACTCACGCGGTGAACAAGCCAGCGAGCGCCGAGCAACGCGACAAACGCCGCGCCTGCGACCGCGAGCGCCGGCGGCGGCAGCGCAACGAGCAGGCCGACGCAGCCGACGATCCCATACCAGGAGAAGAGCGGGGACGCGATGCGCTTCTCTTTGGGGAGCGCGAGCGCGGCGTAATGCGTGACGAAGTACCACACGAGCATGAAGGCGCTCGCGACCTCGATGAGCGGACGCAGATCGAAGACCAGCACCAGCGCCGCGCTCGCGACGCCGAGGGCGACGACGGATAGCACCGGCGTCCCAAGACGCTCGTGCACTTGGGCGAGCCACCCTGGCAGCTCGTGCACCTTACCCATCGCCAGCACGACGCGGGACCCGGTGAGCAGAACGCCGAGCATGTCGACGAGCGTCGCCACAATGGCTGCCGCGAGGACCGTCCAGAAGACCCAGTCGGCGACCTTCTTTCCCGCGTCCAGCAACGGGGTGTCCTGACTCCCGACCGCGTCGGCGCCCAGGACACCCAGCGTGATCGCGCCGACCGTCAGGAACACGACGGCGGCGATGGCGACCCCGCCGACGATCCCGATCGGGATCGCGCGTCGCGGGTCCTTGATCTCGCTCGCCATGATCGCCGCGCGCATGAACCCATCCCACGACCAGAAGAAGATCGCCGCGCCGGCAAGCAACGCGAGCGCCCCCTTGTCGCCGAGGATTGGGCCGAGGTTCGCTGGATCCACCGCTCCGACCGCCGCGCCGCTGTACAGGGCGAGCAGGCCAACCAGGACCGCGAGCAGCCCGATCAACATCTTCGAAGTCAGCTCGATGCCGAAGACGTTCAGGCCGGTCATCGCCAGCACCGCGATCGCCGCAGCCAGGTGCGCAGGGAGACTGGGTACCGCCTGGCTGAGGTACGTCGCGAATGCGAGCGCAATCACGCTCATCGAGACGAGCACCTTGCCGAGATAGCCGCAGCCCGCGATGAAGCCGATCGTGTCGTGGTCGAACTGCCGGGCCCAGGTGAAGGCCCCGCCCTCTTCAGGGAAGTTGACGCCCAGCTGGGCCGCGCTGATGCCCGTTGCGAGCGCCACGCTGCCGCCGAGCAGCATCGCAACCAGGATCCCGCTGCCGGCCACGCTGGTCGCGGCGCCAAACGCGGCGAAGATCCCCGTGCCCACGATCATCGCCGCGGTGAAGAGCATGGTGGTCAGCGTCCCGAGCTCCCGCTTGAGACCGCTGCGCTCGCGCTCGCGGCTCATCGAACCCCGAAGAGCACGAGGCCCACGATCGCGGACGCTGCGACGAGCGCGGGCTCGGGAACCCTGAGTCGCCAAAGGATGCCGAACGCGATGACGAAGATCGCGATCGTCGGAACGTCAACGAGGACCTGTGTCGCGATGACAGCGGCGGCACCGACGATGGCCCCGGCCGCGGCGGCGGTCGCGCCTTTGGTGAAGCCCTGCACCGCCGGGTGCTTTCGGTAGCGGAGGATCCACGGCGCGAACAGCACCACCATGAGGAAGGGCGGCAGGAACACGCCGATCCCCGCGATCGCCGCGCCCGAAAGGCCCGCGACCAGGTAGCCCACGAAGACCGCGGTGATGACCACCGGTCCCGGCGTGATCATGCCCATGGCCACGGCGTCGAGGAACTCGCGCTCGGTGAGCCACCCATAGTCGCGCACGACCCCCTGCTGGAGGAACGGCACGATCGCGAGCCCGGACCCGAAGGTGAACGCACCGGCCTTGAAGAAGAAAATCCCGAGCTGCAGGAGCACGTTCGGATCGGCGGCCTGCGTGACGAGCGTGCCCAGTCCGAGGGGGATCGCGGCCGGCGAGATCGCGGGTCGCCTAAGCCAGCCCGGCGGCGCATAGAGCAGCACGCCGAGAAACCCCGCGAGCACGAAGAGCACCGCCACCTCGCTGCGAACGGCGAAGGTGATCAGCGTGACGACCGCAAAGATCGCCCAGAGCCGACGGTCGTTCTTCACCGTCACCCCAAGCAGCTTCCAGGCGCCGCGAAGGATGAGCGCGATGACCGTCGGCCCGATGCCGTAGAAGAGCGCCTGGATGACAGTCGTTCCGCGGAACGAAACATAGAGGGCGGCAACGATGCTGACGATCACAAACGGCGGCAGGATGAAGGGCACGGCCGCCGCGACCGCGCCCCAGAACCCGCGACGCACGTAGCCCAGCCACATCGCGAGCTGCGCCGCGAGCGGTCCCGGCAGGGTCTGCGAGACGGCGAGACCCTGGAGGTACTCCTCCTGCGTGAACCACCGCCGTCGCTCGACGAGATCGCGCTGCATGTATCCGGCAAGGGCGATCGGGCCGCCAAACCCGAACGTGCCCAGGCGTAGGAAGTACCCGGCGAGATCGCGGAGGCCTATCCCGGTGTTGGTCGTCACGTTTCTTTGAACACGAGCGCTCCGCCGCGCTGCGGCGCGAAGGCGTAGAGCTGAGCGGTGGGCGGATCCCAGCCGATCGTATGCGCGCCTTCCTCGGTCTCGACCGTCTCAATCTCCTCGAGCCTCTCCGTATCAAAGACAGTGACCACGCCGGGCGAGCCGATCGCCACATACAGCAAGTGGCGACCCTCGTCGTGCATGACGACGTCGGGGGCACCACGCAGCGGCAGCCGTTTCTCAACGCGCGGAACCCCCACGACCCAGCCCACCACGACCAGTTGTCCAGCGTCCGCCGCGCAGAAGAGCCGACCGCCGGCCAACGCGAGGCCGTGCGGACCAGCGGCGCCGACGTCGATCCGGCCCGAGTCCATCGGTCCGCTGGCGTCGATTGCCATGATGACCGCCGGGTCCTGGATGTTCACGTAGACCCTGTCGCTCGATGGATCGAACGTTGCCCACCGCGGCCGACCGGGTAGGGCAATCGTGTGGAGGACGCGACGCTCGTCGACCGAGACGACTGACGCGGTGCAGTCTGTACCGGGTGGCTCGCCGAGGTTGAAGCTGTAGAGGTGGCGCCGCCGCGTGTCGAACGCGAGACCGTTCGGCCGCGGGCCGACGGCAACCTGCGCGAAGAGCTTTTCGTCCGAGCAGCGGAAGATGCTCACCCGCGCGGCCGCGCGATCGCTCGTGAAGAGGAGGTCGCGATCGCTGTCGATGAGCACGCCGGCGACGCCCGTGAGATTTGGCAACGAGCGCAGGTAGGCGTTGCTGCGACAGTCGATCACGTCGATCGCGTTGGTCGCGGTGTGCGCGACATAGAGGCGACTGCCGCCGGGGCCTAGATAGGTGTCGGAGTGGTCGAAGCCGGTGCGCGCGCCGCCCGGGAGCTCGATGAAGCCGCCCGGCCTCAGGCTCACGCCGACTTCGCTTCGACCTTCTTCTGGCAGAACGCGTAGAGCGCGTCGAGCACCGGACGCGAGGCCTCGCGCTGCTTTTGGTCGTTCGGGTAATGGAGGTGCCGCAGGCCGTCGAGCACAGCCTCGACACCCTGCGATTCCGGCGTGGCGGTCTTGTCGGCGGTGTCGGCGCCGCGGATGACCCGGGCCATGTAGGCCATCGCCGGATCCTTGTCGAGCGCGTACTTGTGGACGAACGCGTCGAAGCTGCACTCGGGCCCGTGATGGCCGAGCTCCACGTCCTTGACGTCGTACGGCGTCGCACCACGCTTCTGCGCCTCGGCCGTCACCTGATCCGCCGGCACGTAGACGAACTCTGCCTGCTTGTCCACGAACTTCTCGATGAGCCACGGGCACGCGACCCGGTCCACGCGGGGGTGTTCGCGGGTGATCCACTTCATCGCTTTCGCACCTCTCCACAGATGTCGTCGCTAGCATCGCCGCCATGTCGCGTCGCTGGCTGCTTCTCATCTACACCGTGCCGACCACCCCCTCACGGACGCGCGCCTACGTGTGGCGCGAGCTCCGCCGCAAGGGCGCGTTGCTCGTGCGCGACGGCGTCGCCGCCCTGCCCGAGAGCGCGGCCGCGCGGACCTGGGCGAGTGAGGCGGCCAAGCGCATCGCGGCGGGCGGCGGGACCGCGACCGCGTCGAGGGCAACTTTTGGCACGCCCGACGAACGACGTCTGATCTCGGCGTTCCAAAGGGAACGCGACCGCGAGTACGCCGAGATCAAGAGCTCCTGCGCCGACCTTCTCGCGCACATTGCGCGCGAACGCGAGCACGCCGCGTTCTCGTTCGAGGAGCTCGAAGAGCTTGAGGCGGACCTCGGCAAGATCCAGCGCTGGTTCGCCGACGTCCGCCAGCGCGACTGGTTCAGGGCTCCGGCGGGACGCGCGGCGGAGCGCGCGCTCG
>VBFI01000071.1 GCA_005889275.1 Chloroflexota bacterium
GAGCGTGCGTCGCGAGAGGATCTCGCGGCGCGGGCCGTCGGGCCGCTCGCCCGTCCGCGGGCCGCGGCGGATGCGCCCCCCAAGAGGAATCGCAGGAGCCGAGGCTAGGTGGGGGTCTGGGTCACCCGCAAGAACCTGCACGTCGATCGGACGGCCTGCCCCTGGCTCATCCGCCGGTTCATCGACCCGAAGGCGAAGTTTGTCT
>VBFI01000072.1 GCA_005889275.1 Chloroflexota bacterium
CATTACGCGGTCCACAAGGGAAAGTTCTTCTACGAAGATCTCGTGAAGATGATCGTGGCGTCGCCGGTCGTCGCCTTCGTGCTCGAGGGTCCGAACGCGATAGCTGTCGTCCGCGCGATGGTCGGAGCGACGCGGCCCCACGAGGCCGCGGCCGGGACGATCCGCGGCGACTACGCGCTCGTCGGCCTTCGGAACCTGATCCACGCGAGCGACGCGCCGGAGACGGCGGAATCCGAGATCGCGCTCTGGTTCCCGCAGGGCGTCATCGAATACCCCCGCGACGTCGACCGCTGGATGTCCGAGGACAAGGCCCCGAGCTAGAGCGGGCGCAGCGCTCGCAGGAACTCTTCGGCGAACGCGGCGATCGGCACGAGGAATCCGTTCGGCAGGATCCCTCCGACGAGCAGGGCGCTGAAGATCGCGACCCCGATGAGGCCGGCGACCGGGCGTGATTCGATGGTCCATCGCGCGACGCCCGCGCCGAAGAGGGCGATCACCGCGCGCAGCTGGCCGACGATCAGAAGGAGCGTGGCGGCGACGAGCGCGGTCCCGGTGAACGGAGCGAACTGGTAGGCGATGAGCTCCATGAAAAAGCGTCCGGGGAAACCGAGAAGCGGTGGCGCGCCGATCATCGCGAACCCGCAGACCACGAAGGCGAGCGCTGCGAGCGGCGCGCGCGACGCCGTCGGCCGCTCGGGCGCGGCGCGCCGCTCGAGCGTGCCCGCCGCGAGGAGCTGACCGGACGCGGAGGCCCCGGTGACGATGACGCTCGCGAGCGCGCCGATGATCCCGGGGCCCGACAGCGTGGCGATCCCGACGAGCGCGGCACCCAGGTTCGAGATCACGGAGTAGACGACGAGCCGGCGCAGGTCGGGCGCACCCGAGGCGAGGAACGCGCCGCCCACCGCCGACACGAGTCCGATGCCGTGCAGCAGGTCCTGCACCTTCACCACCTGCACGATCGCGGGAAGGAGTCCGGACAGGGTGAGGATCTCGACGAACGCGATGAAGGTGGTCGGGACGAGCACCCCGAAGTAGAGCGCGAGGGCCGCGGTGGGGACCTCGCTCGCCAGCAGCGCGGCATGGGTGTGGAAGGGGATCGCCGCGAGAAGTAGCGCGAACGCGACGACGAGGACGACCGCGAGGAGTACGAAGGTGTTCGCCGGCTGATCGTGCGGCAGGCTCGCGGCGAGCGCGAGCGAGCCGATGCCAAGGGACCCGCCCAGTCGGAAAGAAGTTGTAGGCGGGCTCGTCGATCCACACGTCGAGCACCAGGAGGAAGAGCGTCCCGAGCGTCACGAGCGACGCGAGTCTCCCGAGCGCGGAAAGACGCAGCTCGAGATCGAGCAGGCTGCCGCTCGCGTCGCTCGGCAGCAGGACGACGAGCGCGGCCGCCGTCAGGATCGCGACGAGGGCGAACGGGCCGACGATCGCGAGGCGCTTGCGGACGCCGAACGAGATACACGCCGCGACCGCGAGGACGAGCGGGGCGAGCGCGACCGTCACGACTCTCGGACCGCGCGCTCGTTGACGATGAGGAACCCCCCGGTGAGGGCGACGACGACCTCTATCCAGGCGAGCAGCAGCGTGAGTCCGAGCTGCGGCACGTTGAGCAGGCGGATGAGCAGCTGGACGCCCGTCACCATGAGCAGGGCGCCGAGCGAGCCGCGGACCGGACTCCGCGCGGTCACCAGGATCGCGATCCCGGACGAGATGAGCCAGAAGGCGGCGACCTGGGCGGTGACCCCGCTTGGGTCTTCGCCGAGGAGCGGCACGTTCACGGTGTCGCTCGAGGCGGTCCGCAGGGTCGCGAAGCAGGCCGCGGTCGCCGCGGCGGCGACGATCGTCGCGATCCAGAGCCGCCAGCCCGGATCCTCGCCGTAGGTGCGGTCGCGCGCCGCGACGTAGAGGACGCCGCAGGCGACCAGCGCACCGCAGCCTTCGACCGCGAGCTGCGTCACGCTCAGCTGTCCCGCGGTCACGACGTTCGCGGCGAGCGACACCCCGAGGAGCGCGACGGCCGAATAGCGGAGCTGCCGCGAGCCGTTCGCCGCGAGCGTCACCAGCGCGATGATGCCGAGCGCGATCATTCCGTCCCTCGCTCGGTCAACGCGCTCCGCGTCACTGCCGCGACGACCAGACGAGGAGCGCGACGATGAAGATCGTGGCGAGCCATACGCCGGCGCGCTGCTCGAAGAGCGAAAATCCGGAGGACGCGAGGGTGACCGCGCGCTCGAGCACGCGGAAGGCCCCCGCACCCGCCGGCACGGGATCGGCCGCGTAGACGAGACGCTGAAGACCCGAGGCGACCGCCTCGAGGTCCGGCACGAACGGCCGGATCGCGCCGGCTCCGATCACGAGGATGGTCGAGGCCACGAGGATGACCATGGCCGCGAGCGGGTCCAGGCCTTCGAGCGGCCTCCCAAGCTGCGCGAGCGCGTCGGGGACGGCGACGTCGAGGAGGATGGCGAGGAGGGCTGTCCCGATCAGGGCCGCGACCGCGGCCGCGATCTCGAGGTCGAGCGGCGCCTCCCCGAGCGCGAGTCGTCGCCCGGCGTGTAGGAGCTCGAGCGCGAGCACGAGGACGACGACCGCCATCGCGGCGACCATCGTCGTCAGGTCGGGCACACCGAGGACGCCGATGCCGACGGCCATCACGCCGGTCACCGTCCAGGTCGCGGTCGCGACCGTCGCGATGTGCGCGCGATGCGGTGGGAGCCACACGCTCTCGGCGACCGCCGCGAAGGAGGCGCCGACGAGCATGAACAGGCCCGCGCCGAGCGCGACCGGCGTGCCCGCCGCGAACGCGACCCAGATGGTCGCGAGCGTCACGTCGTGCCGGGCGACCTCCCACTCGTCCGGGATGGCGAGCGAGACAGCCGCCGCGTACAGGACCGTGAGCAGCGCCCCAGCGACGACGAGGTGGCTCCAGTGGAGCCACGGATACGCCGCGAGCGCGGCGAGACCGACCGGAGTCGCGATGAGCGAACGGCGCGACGGTCGGCCGCGACGGCGCGCGCGCCACAGGAACCACACGACCACGGCGACCGCTCCGGCGAACCGTGGCGTCGGGTCGACCATGGGCAGCGCGAGGACCGAGAGGTCGATCTGCGTCGCGCCGAGGATCCGCAGCAGCAAGAGCGACGCACCGATCCCCGCGGGCATCGCGAGCAGCCCGCGGAGCGGCTCACGCTCGCTGGACAGCCTCGCGCGCTGGTAGCGCCAAGGCACGAACGGGTAGAGGCCGGCGAAGAGCGCCGCGCCCGCCGTCGCGGCGAAGACGGCCCCGGGGCTGATCGCGTTCGGAGAGATCGCGCCGATCGCGAGCGATGCGCCTCCTTGACGCGCGACGAGGAGCGCCGCCACGACGAATCCCTGCAGGCCGACGGCGAAGTAGGCGGCGAGGCGCGTCGCCGACGGCGCGGGCGCGACCAGGAGGGTGACGAAAACGGTGAGGGCCGCCAGCACCGCGAGGGCCACGATCGCCGCCACGAGATCGTTCGTCACGACGACAGCGATCGACGCGAACCCGATGGCGAGCACGAGCGCGGGCAGCGCGCGGGGGGCCCCGGCGGCGCGCGCGCTCGCGAGGAGCGCGGCGGCGACGTACGCCGTGCACGCCGCGAGGCCGACCGTGCCGACCCCGTCGAGCCGGTAGGAAGCTTGGATGGTCGGTCCGCCGGCGGCCGACCATTCCCAGAGTGCCCTACCCGCCGAGAGCGCCGGATCGACGAACTGATAGAGGAGCAGCGGTGCCACGGCCGCGATGACGGCGAGGAAGAAGGCGATCGGCATGCGCCATGCCTTGTCGCTTCGCCGCGGTGCCACGAGTAGCGCCACCGCAGAGAGCAGGGTGGCGGCCGCGAAGAGGGCGAACTCCGCTCGCACGATCACCCTGCGGTAAGGTAGCCGAGGTGGACCTGAAACTTCTTCCACAGCAGCAGCTCAAGGTCACGCCAAAACAGATCGCCGCGAACTACATCTTGCAGCTCAGCTCCCTCGAGCTGCAGGACGTGATCAACCAGGAGCTCCAGGAGAATCCGGCTCTCGACCTCGACGAGGTGCAGGTCTGTCCGCTCTGCGGACAGCCGCTCGCCGGGCGGGTCTGCCTCAATTGTTTCGGGATCGGCAACCGCCCCTACAAAGGAGGCGACGACACCGAGACCGAGCCACTCGAGGGCACGAGCCTCATGCAGCGGGACGAAGAGGAGGGCGAGCTCGACCCGATCGTCCGCGCGGAGGCCGAGCAGACGCTCGCCGAATATCTGTCGTGGAACGCCCGCGTCCTTCTGCCCGCGCGACCGCATCCGGTCACCGAATACATCATCGGGAACCTGAACGACAACGGCTATCTCGAGCTCTCGATCGAGGAGATCGCGAGAACGATGAAGGTCTCGATCGCCGACGCGATGGAGGCGCTCCGGACCATCCAGGGGATCGAGCCATGGGGCATCGGCGCCCGTGACACCCGCGAGTGCCTGCTCATCCAGATGGGTCACCTCGAGGAGATCGGGGAAGAGGTGCCCGAGCAGGCGCGCACGATCGTGTCAGACCATCTGCGTGAGCTCGGCGAGCACAAGTTCGGGGACATCGCGCAGGCGCTCCGGATCACGCGGGAGGAGGTGCAGGCGGCGTGGGACTGGGTGAAGCAAAGCCTCAACCCGGCGCCCGCCAACGCCTTCGCGGCCGGTCCGGACGGCACGAGCATCGGCGGTCGTCAGGTCGCGCTGCGGCCGGACGTGATCATCCTGAAGAACGAGCGCGGCGACTTCGAGGTCGAAGTCATCGAGTCGCGTCGCTTCTCGCTCCGCGTGAACCCGGTGTACCGGCAGCTCGTCGGCCAGCTCCAAGCGGCGCGCAGCGCCGGCGCGTCCGCTCCGCCGATGAGCGACGACGAGCGCCAGCACATCCGGCAATACGTCACGCGCGCGAAGTTCTTCATCGACAACATCAACCAGCGGCGCCAGACGATCGGACGCATCACCGACGTCATCGTCGAATGCCAGCGCGACTTTCTCGAGAGTGGCGTCCAGTCGCTGCGGCCGCTCACGCGCGCCGAAGTCGGCGAACGGATCGGCATGCACGAGTCGACGGTGAGCCGCGCGACCGCCGGAAAGTTCGTCCTGCTCCCTTCGGGTCAGGTCGTCCCGTTCTCGATGTTCTTCACCGCCTCGCTCGGCACGAAGGACGTCATCAAGAACATCATCGACGCCGAGGAGCGCTCGCGGCCTTACAGCGACCAGGAGATCGTCGAGAAGCTCCGAAACGACCACGGCATCATCCTCGCGCGGCGAACCGTCGCGAAATACCGCGAGGAGCTGCAGATCCTGCCGGCGCGACTGCGGAAGCGCTAGGGGCGCGGAGGGGCTGGAGCGCGGGCGGGGAGCCGCTTCGGGGAATTCGGCTTCGGCGGAGGCGCGCCAAGGACTTTGGAGATCTCGTCGACGGACGACGCCTCGATGTGGTAGCCGAACGACGTCCGGCGCACGCCGGGGAGCTCTTTGCCGCGCATCGCGTCGCGAAGCGCGTGCTCGCGCCAGCCGATCTTCGTGGCGAGCTCAGCCGTCGTCAGCCAGTCGCGATCCTTGCTCTTCTGCTTCTCGGACGCGTCGGCCTTCGGCTGTGACTTCGATGCTTTCTGCGGAGGCATTCACAAAACTCTAGACCAAGCGTCCCTAAGCGTCTCGTCACGTCGGCTACCGCCTCCGCGACTCGACACTTTGCTCAGGGGCTGGTGGATTCGCTCCTCGCTGCAAAGCCGCTCGTCGCTCATTTGCCTGCACCCGGTTTGCGCGCGGTGGCAGGCTTGCACTAAAATTCGCTCAGAGCGTTGCGGCCCCCTCCGTCGGGGCGGGCGCTTTTTTCTTGCCTTTTGGGGGTTTCGTGGAAGGTCTCCTCTGGGTCGTGCCTATCTCCGGCGTCGTCGCGCTCGCGGTCGCGGGATATTTCGCGTACGACGTTCTCCGATCGCCGACCGGGACGCCGGAGATGCAGGAAGTCGCCGGCGCGATCTACGAAGCCGCACTCGCGTTCATCCGCCGGCAGTACCGCACGATCTTCCTCCTGGCGCTCGGGGGAGTGATCGTCATCGGCGTCGTCATCTATTTCTTCGAGAGCGCTCCGGGTGTCAAGCCGGAGGAGCTCGCGATCAAGACGTCGATCGCGTTCTTCGTGGGTGCGCTCTGCTCGATGGCGTCCGGGATCCTCGGCATGTTCGTCGCCGTGAAGTCGAACCTCCGGACCGCCGCCGCGGCGCAGCACTCGGTTGCCGACGCGCTTCGGATCGCGCTCCGCGGCGGCGCTGTGTCGGGGATCCTCGTCGTGGCGCTGTCGTTGATCGGCGTGTTCGCGATGTTCATCGCGTACGGCGGCTTCACCAACCCTGACCAGGCGCCCTTCACGATCGTCGGCTTCGGCTTCGGTGCGTCGTTCGTCGCGCTCTTCGCGCAGCTCGGCGGAGGGGTCGCGATCTTCACGGTCACGCACAACGTCGCGTGGATCGTCTTCCCGCTGGTCGTCCGTGGGTTCGGTCTCATCGCGAGTGTGATCGGAATCTTCACCGTACGGGGGAGCGACACGAAGAGCCCGATGTCATCTTTGAACCTGGGCTACTACATCACGGTCGCGCTCTCGATCGGCGGGATGTACTTCGTGACGAACTCGATGCTGAACGAGAGAGGCGGCGGGATCTGGTTCTTCTACGCCGGCGTCGTCGGCATCCTCACGAGCCTCGCGTTTGTCTTCATCACCCAGTACTACACGGCGGGAAGCTGGCGTCCGGTGAAGGAGATCGCCGAGGCCGCGAAGACCGGTCCGGCCACGACGATCATCTCGGGCATCGCGGTCGGGTTCGAGACCACGGCCGCCTCGGCGATCGCGATCGCCATCGCGCTCTTCCTCTCGCACTACTTCGGCGAGCAGTGGGGGACCGCGACCGGGCTCCCGCACGGCGGCATCTACGGCACGGCCGTCGCGACGATGGGCATGCTCATGAGCGCCGCGTTCATCCTCGCGGAGGACACCTTCGGTCCGATCACCGACAACGCCGGCGGCGTGGCGTCGATGGCCCGCGCGTCCGAGGAGACTCGTGAGCGCACCGACCGCCTCGACGCGGTCGGCAACACGACCAAGGCCCTCACGAAGGGCTACGCGGTCGGGTCGGCGGCCCTCGCCGCGTTCCTTCTGTTCAGCGCGTACCTCGACAAGGTCGCGCAGCTGACGGGCAAGCCGTTCGACACGGTCGACCTCGCGAAGGTCAACGTGTTCCTGGGCGGCTTCCTGGGAGCGATGCTCGTGTACCTCTTCTCCTCGCTCGCGATCCGCGCCGTAGGTCGCGCGGGCGCGGCGATCATCCAGGAGGTCCGCACCCAGTTCCGCGAGCATCCCGGGATCATGACCGGAGCCGAGCGGCCCAACTACGGCCGCGTCGTCGACATCACGACCGCCTCGGCGCTGCGCAACATGATCGCTCCCGGCCTTCTCGCGGTGGGCGCGCCCATCGTCGTCGGCGTCCTGCTCAAGGCCGAAGCGGAGGCCGCCCTCCTGATGGTCGGCACGATGGCCGGCGTCATCCTCGCGACGGTGCTGAACAACGGCGGCGGCGCCTGGGACAACGCGAAGAAGTACATCGAGTCGGGCGAGCTCAAGGACGAGAACGGCAAGGTCATCGGCAAGGGCACGCCGGCGCACGCCGCGGCGGTCGTCGGCGACACCGTCGGCGATCCGTCAGTGACCTCGGCGAGGGTGCGGGCACCGAGGCGGCGCTCATGCCGCTCATCACCAGCGCGAACATCGCCTGCGGAGGGCACGCGGGCAACGACAACACCATGCGTGCCGCGATCGAGCTCGCCATGAAGAACGGCGTCGTCGTCGGCGCGCACCCCGGGTACCCCGATCGCGAGCGTTTCGGCAGGGTGCCGCTCGAGATGGACCCGCGCGAGCTCATCGAAGCCGTCCGGCGGCAGATCGACGCCATCGCCGGCATCGCGTCCCGGCTCGGCGCGCGCATCGCGCATGTGAAGGCCCACGGGGCCCTGTACAACCAGGCGGAACGCGATCCCGCGGTCGCCCGGAACATCCTCTTCGGCATCCAGGCAGCGACCGGTGGCCACGAGCTCGTGGTCTTCGCCCCGCCCGACTCGGCGATGTACGCCGAGGCCAAGGCGATGGGCATGAAGGCCGCGCGCGAGGGGTTCATCGACCGCGCGTACGAGCCCGACGGCACGCTTCGGCCGCGGACGATCGCCGGAGCGCTGGTGACCGATCCGGCAGCCGCCGCCGCACAGGCACTCGCGTTTCTCCGCGACGGAGGCGTCACCACGACGGACGGGTCGTTCTTGAAGCTCGAGGTCGACACGCTCTGCATCCACGGCGACACGCCGGGAGCGGCCGAGATCGCGCTGGCGGTGCGCGAAGCACTGCGCAGCGCCAAGGCCAAGGTCGCGCCATTCCGCGCTTGACCTCCGCGATCCACGCGTTCGGCGAGAGCGCGCTCCTCGTCGAGATCGGCGAAGGCATCGACGACGCTCATGTCGCTCGCGCTCGCGCCGTCGCCGACGGCTGGGAAGCGCTCGGCCACGGCTTGGCCGTCCCGACCTACACCTCCGTCCTGCTCCGCTACGACCCGTTCACGCTCGATCCGCGGCTGGCGGAACGCGAGGCGGGCCGACTTGTCGAGACGGCCACACCGGCACCGGCCGCGTCGTTCAGGACCATCGAGATCCCGACCACCTACGAGGGTCCCGATCTCGAGGAGACGGCTGAGCGTTCGCATCTCGCGGTCGACGAGCTCATCGCCCTTCACGCTGACCGTGACTACCGCGTGTTCTTCCTCGGGTTCCTCCCGGGATTCGCCTACTGCGGGACGCTCGACCCGAGGATCGCCGCGCCGCGGCTCGCGCGGCCACGCGAGCATGTGCCCGCGGGCGCCGTCGCGATCGCCGACGGCCAGACGGGGGTCTATCCGTTCGACTCGCCCGGTGGCTGGCGCCTCATCGGGCGCACCGAGCTCGCGATGTTCGACCCCAGTCACGCGCCAGCCGCCCTCGTTCGCGCGGGGGACCGCGTGCGCTTCGTCCGGCGGTGATGCGGATCATCGCGGCGGGCCTCCGCAGCACGGTGCAGGACCGCGGGCGCTTCGCGCATCTGCGCGAGGCCGTGCCGCCTTCGGGTCCGGCCGATCCGCTCGCCTTCGCGGCGGCGAACGCGCTCGTCGGGAACGGCCCAGAGGCGGCGGCGATCGAGATCGTCGGCGCGCCGTTCGTCTTCGCGTGCGACGATCGCCGCGTCGTGGCCGTCACCGGCCGCGACGTCAGGGTCCAGGTCCGCGATCGGCTCGACGGATGGACGGCGGTCTTCGTGCGGGCGGGCATGGAGGTCCGCGTCCTCACGGGCGAGCGGTCGCGCTTCACCTATCTCGCGGTCTCCGGCGGCGTCGCCACCGAGCCCGTCCTCTCAAGTCGCGCGACCTACCTGCCGGCGGGATTCGGACGCGCGCTGCGGGCGGGGGACGCCCTACCCCTCGGCCCGTCGCGCGTCGATCCCGCGAGGGCTGGTCGCAGTCTCGTTCCGACCGAGTACCAGGACGAAGGGGTGCGTGCCATCACGGGTCCCCACGCCGAGCGTTTCACCGAAGAGGCCCGGGCTGTGTTCTTTTCCTCGACATTCCACGTCGACGCGGCCAGCGACCGGATGGCCACGCGGCTTACGGGCGCGCGCGTCGCCGCGCCGAAGGACGAGATCCTCACGTGCGGAGTCATCGCCGGCGCCGTGCAAATCCCCGCCGGCGGCGCGCCGATCGTGCTCCTCGCGGAGCATCAGGCGACGGGTGGATATCCCTTGATCGCCACGGTGATCGCCGTCGATATCGGGCGTGTCGCTCAGCGGTCGCCCGGCGAGCCCCTCCGTTTCGCGCGCGTCGAGCGCGAGGTCGCCTTGGCTGCGCTTCGCGACGAGCGGCGCGCGCTCGCCGAGATCGCCTGACGGAGCGCGACGATCTCGAGAGCCGCGTCCATCGCTTCCGCACCGACGTTGCGCTCCGGGCTCGACCGCGCGCGGGCCTGCTCGGCGTTCTCGCACGTCAGCACGCCGAACGGGATCGCCACCGGAAGGGTCGTCGCCAGGCCCGCGAGCGCCCCGGCGACGGCGCTCGCGAGGACGTCGAAGTGGGGCGTCTCGCCCCGTATCAGGCAGCCAAGCGGGACCACGGCGTCGTACCTGCCGGTCGCGGCCAGGGCGGCGACGGCCGGTGGGAGCTCGAATGAGCCCGCAACCTCGAATTCGTCCACCCGCGCCCCTGCCGCGAGGGCCTGGCGCAGGGCTCCCTGGGCCAGCCTCCGGGTGATGTCCTCGTTCCACCGGGCCCGCACGATCGCCACCCGCGCCTCGACAAATGCGTTTCTCACTCGCGCGGGCGACTTCCCACTCTGCGCCACTTGTCGCAATCTAGCCCACGTATGGGTCCCGACCCCCTAGCCAGATGACCGAAGAAGTCGACCTACGCCTGCTCGCGCTCGGCCTGGTGCCGGCGCCGGGCACGGCCACCGAGCCGGTGAAGCCGCCGGATTGGGAAACGGCCGCCCCGCCGCCGCCCCCCGTGGCCCCGGCGCCGCCAGCGCTCGGTGTCTCCGGGCCGAAGCCCCTGACCGTGGGGGACCTCTTCCCGGGCATGGGCAAGTTCACCGGCATGCCGTCCGGCGCGGCACCGCCGGCGGCCCCGACGCCACCGCCGGCGACGTTCGTCGCGCCGGCACCACCGGTGTGGTCACCACTTCCGCCCGCGCCGGCTCCCGAGGCGCCCGCGGCGCCGGAGCAGACCTCCGCGTACATGCCGCCCGCGTACACGGCGCCGGTCGTCGCGCCTCCGCCGCCCCAGATACCGACGCGCGAGGCGCCACCCCCGCTGCCGCGCTTCGCCGCCGCGATGCCGGCCGCGACGGCCGTGGCCGAGGCGCCGGTCGCCGTCCCCGGCAAGAGGGAGAAGCCGCGGAAAGAAAAGAAGGAGCGCGCCGAGAAGGTCGCGAAGCCATCGAAGGCGAAGGTCGAGAGGGCACCGAAACCGGCGAAGCTCGAAAAGGCAAAGGCGCCGCCGAAGCCTCGCTACCAGCTGGCCCCGAGCGGCGTGCTCCTCCGCGGTCCGGTCGTCATGGGCTATCCGGAGCAGAAGCTGCAGATCACGCTGGAGCAGCTCGGCTTCCGGATCAACGCGAAGGAGTCGATCGAGGTCCCCTGGTCCGACGTGAAGGACATCAAGGCGCGGCGGGGCCGAGTGATGGTTCGCACGAAGGGCCGAGCGGTCTCGTTCGGCATCCCGATCGAGGGCATCGCGGAGCCGACGCTCGCCGGCCCGCTCGCGCGGGTCGTGAAGGAAGCCAGCGGCGGAAGCCTCGACCTCGCGGGAAGCTCGTTCCTCGAGCTGCAGAACGCCACGGACTCGCTCCGCGACCACTATCACGACGAGGACGATCCGCTCATCCCGACGGTGGTCGGTCTCGTCTTCGTTCTCGCCGGGCTCACGGTGACGGCACTGCTGCCCGACGCGCTCGCGATCGCGACACGGACGCCGGTGCCCGCCGGAGCGTATCTGCTGGATTCCCCGCTCGCCGGATTCGATCCGCGCATCCTCTTGGCCGCGTTCGCCGCGGCGGCGATGCTCGCCGCCGGCGTGGTCCGCGTCGCGATGGGGAAGGCCGCGACGGCGTGGGCGCGCGGGACACTTCGCGGGTGGCACGACGGAGCGCGTCGGCCGATCGAGCTCGCGCGGCGCGGTCTCGCGGCCATCGTCCTGAACCCCGCGATCGCCGCGGCAGTACTCCTCGCCTCGCTCGTGCTGACGCTGCCGAGCGCCCGCGTTCAGACGATCATCGAGCCAGGCGGATTCCACCTGATGCGAGAGATCCCGCTCTTCGACGATGACCGGCCGTGGTCGCAGGTCACCGACATACAGACCGTCACCGCGCCCACCGCGCAGCATTTCGAAGGCATCGCCGTCGTGTTCCGCTTCCAGGGCAAGTCGAATGTGTCGACGCTGGATGGGCGCCTTCGCGGTGGAACCGACAAGCAGCTTCTGACGAGCGCCACCGCGTGGCGCGAGGGCCGGACGAACCCCTAGTCGGTCGCGTCGACCACCGTCAGCAGGTGGCCGAGCTTCGCGCGCTTGGTCGCGAGATACGCGCGGTTCGTGTCGCGCGCCGGGACCTCGATGGGCACACGCTCGACGACCTCGAATCCGTAGAGCGACACGCTGGCCTTCTGCGGGTTGTTCGTAAGGATCCGCGCGCGGCGGACGCCGAGGTCCATGAGGATCTGCACGCCGATCCCGTACTCACGATGGTCCGCCTTGAATCCGAGCTTCTCGTTGGCCTCGACCGTGTCGAGGCCCTGATCCTGGAGCTCGTACGCGCGCAGCTTGTTCATCAGCCCGATTCCGCGGCCCTCCTGACGCAGGTAGAGGAACACCCCGCGGCCCTCCTTCGCGATCCGAGCCAGTGCGGCGTCCAGCTGATCCCTGCAGTCGCAGCGTCGGGAACCGAATACGTGGCCGGTCAGGCACTCGGAGTCGACCCGCACGAGAACCGGATCGCCCGACGCGACGTCGCCCATGGTGAGCGCGACGTGCTCGGCCTCGGTGTTGCCGACCCGCGCGCGATAGCCGTGGACCGTGAACTCCCCGTACTCGGTCGGGAGCTTCGCCGTCGCGACGCGCTCCACGAGCTTCTCGCGCGCCATGCGATGCGCGATCAGCTCCTTGACGGTGATGAGCTTCAGATCGTGACGCTTGGCGAAGCGCTTGAGCTCGGGAAGCCGAGCCATCGATCCGTCCGGATTGGTGATCTCGCAGATCACCCCGACCGGCGCGAGGCCGGCCAGGCGGCAGAGGTCGACCGCCGCCTCGGTCTGCCCGGCGCGGACGAGCACGCCGCCCTCGCGGGCCTGCAGCGGGAAGATGTGGCCGGGCTTCACCAGGTCGTGAGCCTTCGTCGCGGGATCGGCGAGCAGGCGGATCGTCCGCGCGCGGTCCGCGGCGCTGATCCCGGTGGTGACGCCCTCTCGGGCGTCGACGGTCACCGTGAACGCCGTGCCGAGGCGCGCCTCGTTGCGCGTGACCATCTGCGGAAGCTCGAGCTGGCTCAGCCGCTCCCCGGTCATCGGAACGCAGATCACGCCGCTCGCGTGCTTGCGGATGAAGGCGACGTCTTCGGCATCGCACAGCTCCGCGGCCATCGTCAGGTCGCCTTCGTTCTCGCGATCCTCGTCGTCGACGACGATGACCATCTTGCCGCGCTTGATGTCGCCGATCGCCTCTTCGAGGCTCGCGAAGGGGCCAGCCGCGACCACCTTCGGGCGCGACGCGACTGGGATCGGGCGGGTCTTCATCCTTCCTAGTCTAGGTCGCGCGTCACGCCTTTCCGAGCGCGCGGCGAACGTATTTCGCGAGCACGTCGGTCTCCAGGTTGACGAGGTCACCCGGCTGGAGCGCGCCGAGGGTGGTGCGGTCCGCGGTGTGCGGGATGAGCGCGATCTCGAACGAGCTCTTGCCGAGCGCCGCGATGGTGAGCGAGACGCCGTCGATCGTGACGAAGCCCTTCGGAACGACGTAGCGTGCGAGTGGTGACGGCAAGGCGAAGCGAAGGCGCGCCGCGCCGCCCC
>VBFI01000073.1 GCA_005889275.1 Chloroflexota bacterium
TTTCTGGGCGCGCTGAAGACCATCCCGCCGGACATCTATGAGGCGGCGCGCATCGACGGCGCGAACGCCTGGCGACGGTTCTGGGACCACACGTTGCCCAGCCTGCGTCCGATCGCGGCGCTCACCCTCCTCTCGATCACGATGGCGACCTTTGGCACGTTCATCCTCATCCAGACGCTCACGAACGGCGGTCCGAACATCGCGACAGAGACGATCGCCCTCTACGCCTACCAGACCGCGTTCCAGTCGTACGCGATCGGGTACGGCTCGGCGATCGCGGTGGTCATGCTCGGGCTCAACCTGATCTTCGCGGTCTTCTATCTGCGCTGGTCGAGGGCGCGCGCATGACCTCGCGTGCCGAGACGGCCGGGCGCCAGGCGGTGACGCGACGACGCGAGGGCACCTGGATCGAGGCGGTCCTCGCGCATCTGGTGTTCGCGGCGGTGATCGTCTTCTTCCTGGCACCGTTCGTCTGGCTCGTCACCGCGGCATTCGACGCCGACGCGCAGGCGTACATACGCTGGCCGAGCCAGCTGACGCTCGACAACTTCGCGCGCGTCTTCACCGAGCACGACTTCGGGCGTGCGCTCGGAAATTCGGCCCTGGTCGCGGGGCTCACGATGCTCCTCGACGTCGTCGCGGTCTCGCTCGCCGGCTACTCGCTTTCGCGGATGGATCTGCGGTTCAAGTCCGCGATCACCTACGGCGTGCTCCTGCTGCAGACCATGCCGCTCTCCGCGACGATGGTGCCGATCTACGGCCTCGCCCGCGCGGTGGGCCTGCGGAACTCGTATCTCGGGCTCATCCTCATCCACGCGGCGATCGAGCTGCCGTTCCTCATCTGGCTGATGAAGGGATTCTTCGACTCGGTGCCGCGCTACCTCGAGGAGGCCGCATGGCTGGATGGCCGCTCGAAGCTTCGGGCGCTCGTCGAGGTCGTGCTGCCGGTGGCGCGAAACGGCATCGGCGTCGTGGCCGGGCTGTCGTTCCTCGCGGCCTGGGCCGAGGTGCTGATGGTGATCATCCTCGTGGACCGGCAGGACATGTTCACGGTGCCCCTCGCCTTCTACCAGGTGCTCCGGACGCGGGGCGGCTACACGGAGGTGCAGTACGGGATGGTCGCGGCGATGGGCGTCCTCTACCTCGTGCCGGTCATGGTCATCTTCTTCGCGACACGACGGATGATGGTGCGCGGCCTGCTGTCGAGCGCGCGCGGCCTCTAAGATGGCGCGGGTCGAGTACGACGACGTGACCAAGCAGTTCCTCGGGCAGCAGGACCGCGCGGCCGTCGACCACCTGACCCTCGACGTCGCGGATGGCGAGCTCCTGGTGCTCCTCGGTCCGTCGGGCTGCGGCAAGACGACGGCGCTGCGCATGCTCGCGGGCCTCGAGTACCCCGACTCGGGCGACATCCGCATCGACCGCCGGAGCGTCGTCGGGCTCGAGCCAAAGGACCGCGACGTCGCGCTCGTCTTCCAGAGCTACGCGCTCTACCCGCACATGAGCGCGCGGGACAACATCGGCTACCCCCTGAAGGTCAAGCGGATGACGCAGGCCGAGCGCGACCGGCGAGTCGCGCGGGTCGCGGAGATGCTGAGCCTCGGGACACTGCTCGACCGGCGACCGGCGCGGCTCTCCGGCGGCGAGCAGCAGCGCGTCGCGCTCGCCCGCGCCATCGTCCGTGAGCCGCGCGTCTTCCTCATGGACGAGCCGCTCTCGAACCTCGACGCGAAGCTCCGGACGCACACGCGGACGGAGCTCAAGGCGCTGCAGCGGCAGCTCGCGACGACCACGATCTTCGTCACCCACGATCAGGCGGAGGCGATGACCCTCGCCGACCGCATCGCCGTGCTCGATCGCGGACGACTGCTGCAGCTCGGCACCCCCGACGAGCTCTACAACCGTCCGGTGAGCCTCTTCGTGGCGCAGTTCATCGGTAGCCCGCCGATGAACATCCTCGCGGCACAGGTGCGTGACGGAGCGCTCGTCGCCGAGGGCGTCTGGCGGCTGCCTCTGCGGCGGCGCGTCGACGCGGCCGACGTGAGCGTCGGCATCCGCCCGGAAGCGATCGCTCTCTCCGAGCCCGCGTCCGACGCGCAACCCGCGGAGGTCCTCGTCTCCGAGCCGCTCGGGAGCGAGACGATCGTCAACGTGAAGCTCGGGAACGCGCTCGTGAAGGTCCGCGCCGCCCCGCACGTGCGTCCGGACGCCGGCGCGACCGTGCATCTCCGCGCCGATCCGGCGCGCATGACGCTCTTCGACACCAAGACCGGCGCGGCGCTCCCGTGAAGCGGGACCCGGACGTCGTCCTCACCGGACGCTTCGACGAAACGCAGCTTCGGCGCTACTTCCATCTGCCGTTCACCGTGCCGACCGGGACGCGGCAGGTCCATGTCCGCTACTCCTACGATCATCAGATCGATTCCGACCCGCTCCTGGTGGGCGGGAACACCCTCGACATCGGGATGTTCGACGAGCGGGGCATCGCCGCGAGCTCGCCCGGCTACCGGGGTTGGAGCGGCAGCGAGAAGCTCGCCTTCACCATCGACGCGGAGTGGGCGACGCCACCGTACCGTGCGGGCGCGATCGGCGCGGGAACGTGGCACGTGATGCTCGGCCCGTACAAGGTCGCGCCGCAGGGTCTCGAGTACCGGGTCGAGATCTTCTTCAACGCGGATCTGCCACGTGCGGAGCGCGTCGTCGTGCGGCGCGGGCCGCCAACGCGGCCGTCGCTTCAGCCACCCGCGGAGTCTGGCTGGGCGCGCGGTGACCTTCATTGCCACACGCTCTATTCCGACGGCGACTCCTGGCCCGGCGAGATGCTCGTCGCCGCGGCGGAGTCGGGCCTCGCGTTCCTTGGCGTGACCGATCACAACAACGTCGCCCATCACGGCGAGTACGGCCGGGGAGGTGGTGAGCTCCCGATCGTGGTGCCGGGCGTCGAGGTGACGACCTACCGAGGCCACTGGAACGCGTGGGGCACCGACCGCTGGTACGAGTTCCGCGAGCCGACCGACGAGAGCGTCTCCGCCGCGATGCGTGACGCCGCGGCCGCGGGCGCCCTTGTGAGCACCTGCCATCCGAAGCCGTTCGGTCCGCCGTGGGAGTACGCGTCGGCACGCGGCTATCACGCGATCGAGGTGTGGAACGGCCCCTGGGAGCGGCTGAACGCGGCTCGCGGCACTGCGTCGCGGCGACGTGTTCCTCTCGGCGTCGCCCGCCGGCCCGGAGCTCTATCTCTCGCGCGACGGGGACGTCGCGCGCGTCCGCGTCGTCGGGGGCCGGGGCGCGCTCGTCGCGATCGTCGGCGACGGACGGACGATCGCGGCCCACGCCGTCGACGCCGACGATTGGGAGCGTCGCATCGACGAAGCATGCACGCCCTACCTGCGCGCTCAGGTCGTAGATACATCGGGCGCGATGCTCGCGCTCTCGAACGCGGTCTGGAGCGACGCCGGCTAAGGCCGCCTCAGCGTCGTCCCTCGAGTCCAAGCATCTCGCGCATGCGCACGTATCCGGCGACCGACTCGCGGTAGAGGAGCCCGACGAGGGAGCCGCCGCGAACCACCGGCAAGAGCGGCAGATCGCTCGTCGCGAAGCGCTCGAGCGCCGTGGTCAGCAGGTCGTCCGGCGTCACCGCGGGGAGCGCCGACGCGGGCGTCATGACTCGTCCACGGGCGTGATCGACCAACGGTCCTGCTCCACCTTGCGCAGATCCCCGATCGTGACGAGCCCGATGAGCCGGTCGCCCGCGAGCACGGGGATCGCGCGGAGGTTCATCGGAAGGACGAGGTCGCGGATGAGCCCGGCGATCATCGTCCCGGAGGTCGTCGAACGGACGTCCGTCGTCATGAGCTGGCCGACCCGCACCGTCCCGACGATGTTCGTAAGGCGCTCCTGCTGGAGCGACTGCGTCGCCGCGTTGAAGAGGAAGTACGCGATCAGCCCGTACCAGAGCCCCTGCACCTGGTTCGGCCCGAGCTCGACGCCGAAGACCTGCAGGTCGAACCCGAAGAAGAAGTTCGCCGCGAGAAGGAGGAAGAACCCGGCGACGAGCTGACCGCCGCGCGCGGCGATCCGCGTGGCCCGCGTGCGGTCGCCGCCGATGCCCCAGATCGCGGACCGCAGGACCCGCCCTCCGTCGAGCGGGAACCCCGGGATGAGATTGAATGCGGCGACGACGAGGTTGATCTCCCCGAGGTAGCTGGCGACCGCGCCGACGACCTGGAGCGAGGGCACCGTGGGAAGCAGCGCGTCGCTGGAGAGCGCGACGAGGATGCCGGCGACGCCGATCAGGACGCTCGTGAACGGACCCGCGGCGGCCATGAAGAACTCGGCGCGCGCGGACGGCGGTTCGCGCGTGAGGTTCGCGACACCGCCGAGCAGGAAGAGCGTGATCGACGAGACGGACATGCGGAAGCGCCGGGCGACGAGCGAGTGCGCGAGCTCGTGCGCGAGCACCGATGCGAAAAAGAGGAGGGCCGTGACCGCCGAGACGACGAGCGACTTCTGACGCGACCATTGCGGGAACTGATCCGGATAGATCGTCTCCGAGAGCGAGATGACCACCAGGAAGAAGATCAGGATCCACGAGATGTGGATGTTGATGTCGATCCCGAAAAGTCGCGCGACCCTGATCGAGCCCGGCACCTTCCGAGCATACTGGTCGGGCCGGTGGAGCTGCCGACCGTACCCGAGCTCGCGAGCATGATCGACCACGCCGTCCTCAAACCGACCCAGACCGAGCGCGACGTCGTCGACGCGTGCACGCTCGCGCGTCACGAGCACATCGCTTCGGTCTGCGTGAAGCCGTTTTACGTGCCGGTCACCGCGCGGCTGCTCAAGGACTCCGGCGTGGAGACGTCGACGGTGATCGGTTTCCCGCACGGGGGCCAGTCGCCGGAGGTCAAGGTCGCGACGGCAACGAACGCCCTTCACGAGGGCGCGACCGAGCTCGACATGGTCATCAACATCGGCGCGCTGATCGACAAGGACTACGCGACGATCGAGCGCGAGATCGCCCTCGTGGTCGGGCTCGCGCACGCGAGCGAGGCCGAGGTGAAGGTCATCCTCGAGACCGGCTATCTCGACGACGCGCAGAAGGCGATCGCCGCGCAGATCGCCGCGGCCGCCGGGGCGGACTACGTCAAGACGTCGACCGGCTTCGGACCCGAGGGCGCGACCGTCGAGGACGTGCGCCTTCTCAGACAGGTCGTCGGGCCAGGCATGGGCGTGAAGGCCGCGGGCGGCATCCGCACACTCGACGACGCGCTCGCCATGATCGGGGCGGGCGCGAGTCGCCTCGGGACCTCCGCGACGGCCACGATCCTCGCCGAGCTGCGCCATCGCCGCGGCGAGGAGTAAAGAGGGGCGGCCCGCGCCGCCCCTCAAAGAGCGCTAGCGCTCGTCGCTGTCGTTGATCTGGCCGCGGATCTCCCCGCCCCCGAAGATGGCGTTGTGGATGTTCGCGTAGGTCACGCCGGCGCGGATCGCGGCGACGAGCTTGTCGAACTCACCCGGTTGGATGCCCTGCGCGGTCGGACCGATCACGTTGGCCGCCGTGATCGTCCCGGTGACCGTCGCCTCGGTCGACGTCCCCGGCGGGCACGGGCCCTGGCCGCCGCCGCCGCAGAAGTAGACCGAAACACTACCGTTCGTGCTGCGCGCGCCGAGGTGGATGTGCGCGGCCGTGGCCGGGGCGGCGAGACCCGAGTAGGTCAGCGTGAAGGTGATCGTCCTGGCCGAGTCGTCGACTCGGAGATCGAGGTCTCCCTGACCGGTCGTCGAGTTCGTCGGAACTTCGCTGTACGAGCCGAGCGTCGCCTTGAAGTGGGTCTTGTCGCTGCCCTCGGCCGGGCGGGCGACGAGGTAGGTCGCGAGCGCGAGCGCGAGAACAGCCGTGACGATGATCCTGACTCTCATGGAGCTCCTCCCCGCGGACGTTGCAGACAGTCAGCCGAGTTACGCGGCGAGAGTTACCGCGGATCACAGCGATACTGAGAACGGTGGATGCCTACCTGGCGGTCGTCTCCAAGCGTGAGGTCCGAGAGTACGAGCCACGTCCGGTCCCCGAGGACATTCTTCGACGGATCCTCGAGGCCGCGCGCGCGACCGGAAGCAGCAAGAACAGTCAGCCGTGGCGGTTCATCGTGCTCCGCGACCCGGCACGACGACGCGCACTCGGCGCGTTCATGCGCAGCTCGCACAACCTCGACCGTTGCACCGCGGCGATCGCGATCGTCCTGCTGAACGACGTCCAGCGCTTCGACGCGGGCCGCGTCGCTCAGAACCTGATGGTCGCGGCGTGGGCTCTCGGCATCGGCTCGTGCCCGAACTCCGTGCACCCCGACCATGTCGACGAGGCGCGCGCCCTCCTGGCGGTGCCGGCCGGCGCGTCGATCGCGACGGTGATCAGCCTGGGGTACCCAGCGAGGGGTCAGCCCCGGCCCCGCACGAAGGCGGATCCCGAAAAGGTGCGAAAGCGGATCGATCGGCTCCCGTTGGAACAGCTCGCCTCCGACGAGCGTTTCAGCGGTTAAGATGAAAGGAAAACCGGAGACTCATTGACCCTCGCTCCATCCCTTGCTCGCTTCGGCGAGCTCGCGATCCATCCAGACATCTCCCGCGCGATCGACGATCTCGGCTTCATGGCGCCCACCCCGGTCCAGGACCAGGCCATCCCGATCCTCCAGGCGGGCCGCGATCTCTTCGCGCAGGCGCAGACCGGCACGGGAAAGACGGCCGCGTTCGCGATCCCGATCCTCGAGCGGGTCGACACGGGGCTCCGCAGCCCGCAAGCGCTCATCGTCGTCCCAACCCGCGAGCTCGCGCTCCAGGTGACGCGCGAGTTCGGCGCCCTCGGCAAGTACCGGCACGCGCGCGAGGTCGCGATCTACGGCGGCGTCCCCTACGGACCACAAGAGCGTGCGCTGGCGCGCGGCGCGACGATCGTCGTCGGGACGCCGGGCCGGCTCCTCGATCACATCGAACGGGGCCAGCTCGATCTCGCGAAGGTCGGCGTCGTCATCCTCGACGAGGCCGACCGCCTCCTCGACATGGGATTCGCGCCGGAGGTGCGCCGCCTGCTGCGAAAGCTTCCCGAGAAGCGGCAGACGGCACTGTTCAGCGCGACGCTCTCCCGCGACGTACGCGAGCTCGCCCAGCGCTTCACCCGTAACGCCGCCCAGGTCGCGATCGAGCCCGAGCGGCCGAACGTCGACAGCGTCGAGCAGGTCTACGTGGAGGTCCTCGAGCACGACAAGGTAAGGGTCCTCGAGGAGCTCCTCCGTCGGTACGAGACCGATCAGGTCCTCGTCTTCCGCCACACCAAGCGCGGCGTCGACGATCTGGTTCAGAAGCTCGTCCGCCGCAAGCATGACGTGGCGGCCATCCACGGTGACATGACCCAGCGCGAGCGCGAACGAACGATGCAGCGCTTTCGCGATGGCGCGCTGCACGTGCTCATCGCGACGAACGTGGCCGCGCGCGGACTGCACATCGAGGACATCAGCCACGTCGTCAACTACGACCTGCCGGAGGACGCCGAGGTCTTCACGCATCGCGTCGGGCGGACCGGCCGTGCCGGCAAGCTCGGCGTCGCGGTCACGTTCGTCGGCGAGTGGGACTTCGACGCGTTCGATCAGCTGCGGGCCAAGGCCGGCGTCCCGTTCCGGCGCGAGGTCCTCGAGCTCTACGAGCGCTAGTTCAGGGCGATCGAACCGACGATCTGCTCCAAGGTTTGCTCGGTCACCCCGTGCGGCCCTTCGGAGCCCGGTTCCGTGACGTAGCGAAGGATGAGCATCCGGTCACCGCGCTCGATGTAGTAGGCGTGCATCCGCAGCGAGGAGGTCACCGGCCAGGACGCCACGTACGCGGGCGATTGGCTCAAGGTGGTCTCGCCAACGACGCAGGCGTTCCTGCCGCATCCGTCGCTGCGGGCCCAGTCCATCGCCGCGAACCCATTCCGGTCGTGCACCTCGACGGAAACGTCCCACGGTGCGATGAGGTCGAGCCGGACACCAACCAGCAGCTGCCACTCCTCGGGCGTCCGTGAGGTGAACTCGACCCGGTCGAGCAGGCTGGGGTCCGACCGGCCGAAACCGAGACGCGACGAATCCTGCACTCGCCAATCTCCCGGAATCGAGATGCCGTACCCAAAGGCGTCGCTGCGGTAGACGTTGCAGCCACCGCGCAGGCAGGTGGGGCGTGGGATGACGAGAAGAGGCGTGGTGGTGACGCGTCGGCCCGTTGCCGCTGCATCTGGGGCCTCGCGGACCAACGAGACCGCGCCGAGGACGAGCACGAGCGTCGCGGCGATCACGATCGCGGTCAATGAGACCGGACGTCGGACGGTGGCCCGAGCCGGGACCCACGAGGATTCCGGTGGCAGGGGCAGGTCATCGAGCTCCCGCCGGAAGACCCGTTCGATGCTGAGCTCAGGAAGCATTCCGCACCTCCGCGCGCATGCGCGCCTTCGCCTGCGCGAGCGTCGCGCTCACCGTTCCGGTCTTCACGCCGAAATGCGCGGCGATCTCGCGGTGGTCGAGGCCGAGGTAGAACTGCGCGACGACCATCGCACGTTGCCTCTCGGTGAGACCCGCGAGCAGGCGTCCCACCTCCATGCGGTCGAGGAGCGCGTCGATGTCGCCCTCGCCCGATCGACCACGAACGCGCTCGAGCGAGAACGACGGCAGGCGTACTCCTCGCCGCGCGCTCCGCACCGCCACCACGAAGAGCCAGCCGGCGAGGTCGGCGTCGTGCGCCGGCGGCCGCCGGAGCCCGGCGACGAACGCGTCGTGCAGCGCGTCGAGCGCGCGGTCGCGGTCGCGAAGGACCGCGAGGAGCGCGCGATAGACGCGCGGGAACTCCAGTCGGTACAGCTCCGCCCAGCGGCCGGCGTCGATCGTCATCGCCCACCATGTAATGCCACCGGCGGGCGGTTTTCGTTAGCGCGGCGGGCGCTCGGTCGCTAGGCCGGGACCTTCGTCTTCGCGAGCTCCTTCCGGACCACCTTCGTCGCCTCGACGACGGCGACGCACTTCTCGACGCATTCCTCGACCGTTCGCGTCTTGAGTCCGCAGTCAGGGTGCGGCCAGAGCTTGTCCGCGGCCACGTACCGAAGGCCCTTGCGGATGCCCTCCGCGGCGACATCGACTGTCTCGGTCTCGTGGGTGTGGGCGTCGACGATCCCGA
>VBFI01000074.1 GCA_005889275.1 Chloroflexota bacterium
CCGCCCGGTCAGCGCGAACGTCCACGTCCATCGCAGGTAGTTGTCGATTCCGGCGACGATCTGGAGAACCGCGATCTCGAATGCGAGCGTCACGACGAGACCGGCGCTCAGCCATCGCAGGGCCCGGCGGTTGGAGGGGTTTGCCCAGGCGTCCGCCGCGAGCGCGAGGACCATCAACACGAGAAAGACGCCGCCGAACGTCTGTTTTACGAAGATCGGCACCGCGAGGAGCGCGCCGGAGAAGAACCACCCCATTGGATTCCTCCACTCGCGCGCGGCTAGGACGAGCGCGATGCCCGCGAGGATGACGAGGCACGTGTCAGGGTCGTAGAACGGATGCGGATAGATCGCGTAGATCCCGAGCGGGATGAGCGGGAGCGTGAGGACGGCCGGCAGCAGCGGCCAGGTCCCGTGCCCGCGCAGCAGCCTTTGCACGATCCAGTACGTGACCGCGGTGGCGAGGCCGCCGAGGATCGCCGCGTACGCGATCTCGACGAGGTAGTGCGGACCGAACGCCTTGATGAGCGCCGCCTGGGCGAGGAACTCGAGCGGCGGCAGGACCAGCGGGAACTGCGCGTAGGGAACGTCGCCCAAGGCGATCCGCGTCGCGGTATTCAGCGGATACGCGATGTCCACGAGGACGGCGACCTGGCTGTTCCGCCAGATAACGAACGCCGCGCTCGCCAGAAACAGGATGGCTGGTGCGAGGAGCTGTTGGCCAGGCGCCGCGGGGCCGGCGCGCAACACAGGACGCGAGTATAGGTAGCGAACTGGTTAGCCTTGCCCTGATGTCGCGAGGGTTTGGGCCCGACGAAGATGCGGTCCTCTCGGCGATGACCAAAGCGCTCGCGGCCGGCCCCGAGGTCTACCGACCCTCGAAGTTCTGGGCCGGCCTCAACAGCGTTCACGTGCGCCAGCTCCAACAGCAAGGCTTCGACAACTTCAAGCGGACGGTCAACACGAAATACTTCAACTGGCGGATCCTCGGCATCGTCCGTCATCAGCTCGGTGTCGTTGCGGCATGGCTTCGCCGGCCGGACCTGGCCGTCTTCCGAGCGCGATTCCCGTCACCCTCCTATCGCCCCGGT
The DNA here is from genome assembly GCA_005889275.1 of Chloroflexota bacterium. Taxonomy (GTDB): domain Bacteria; phylum Chloroflexota; class Limnocylindria; order P2-11E; family P2-11E; genus 3-1-20CM-2-70-9. The sequence continues at coordinate 1,089 of VBFI01000074.1, forward strand.
GGAACCGTCGCCTCGTTCAACCCGCCGTCCGCCTGGATCTACAAGACCTTCGTCGCGATGTATGCGGATGTCCTCGCCCGCCACGACCCGCTCGGCCTGGTGAGCCGCCTCGAGGAACCGGCGGTGGGCAATCCGTTTGCCGTCGTGCACCGGGGCCGGGTGATCTCGCAGGATCTTTGCAACTCGATCCAGGAGCTGTACAGCGTCTTTGGGCCGGATGGCGGCGCGATCGCGAGCGGGCGGAACCTCGAGGTCGCCGAGCTCGGCGCGGGCTACGGTCGTCTCGCATACGTCGTCGTGTCCGCGAGCCCCGGCGTGCGGTACACGATCATCGACATCCCTCCGGCCCTCTATCTCTCGCAGCGATACCTCACGACGGTGTTTCCAGGCGTCGCGACCTTTCGCTTCCGAGCATGGACCGACTACGCCGACGTCAGCGAGGAGTTCGAACGCGCGCGCATCCGGTTCGTCCTGCCGCACCAGGCGGCGCTCCTGCCGGGGCGTTCCGTCGACTACTTCGTGAACATCAGCCAGCTGCACGAGATGTCCCGACCCCAGGTCGAGCGCTATTTCGCGCTCATGGACCGGATCTGCCGGGGCCGCGTCTACACCAAGCAGTGGCTCGTCTCGCGGACGCCGGTCAACGACGTCGTGTTCCGCGACCGCGACTACCCCGTGCCCGGCCGGTGGCGGACGCTCTACCACCGCCGGCACCCGATCCAGAGCATGTTCTTCGAGGCTCTGTACGAAGTCGGCTGACGCGACGGACCGGCCGGGCGCAAACCGCCGATGGCTGCTTCTTGGCGCGAGCGGGCTCGTCGGGACGCATCTGCGTCTTGCGCTCACGGGCCGCGATCTCGTCATGACCTTCCACCGCGATGCCGTGCCCGGTGGCGTCCCGCTCGACCTCGCCGATCACGACGCGATCGCCCGCGTGGTCGGCGAGGCTCGTCCGGACATTGTTGTGGTCGCGGCGGCGGACGCCTTCGTCGAGCGGTGCGAACGCGAGCCCGTGGCGACCCGGGCGGTGAATGTCGAGGCACTCCGGCGCATCGCCGATGCCGCACCGAACGCGCTGCTCGTCGTTTTCTCCAGCGAGTACGTCTTCGATGGGCGCAGCGGGCCGTACGCGGAGGACGATCCGGTCTCGCCGATCAACGAGTACGGCCGGCAGAAGGTCGACGTGGAGCGGATCGCGCGCGATCGCGCGGACCATCTCATCCTCCGCGTCTCCGGCGTGTACGGCTGGTCGAAAGCGCGCACGAACTTCGTCACGCAGCTCGTCGACAAGCTCCGTGCGCGGGAGCGGTTCACGGTCCCGTCGGACCAGCTCATCACGCCGACGCCGGCGCCAGATCTCGCGCGCGCCGTCGTCGAGCTCGTGGACCTCGGTGCGCGCGGGACATACCACGCCGCGGGCCCGGAGATCCTCGAGCGCCCTGAGTTCGCGCGGCGCGCCGCGGCGGCGTTCGGGCTCGATGCGGGGCTGCTCGATCTCATGCCGACCGCCGACCTTGGGCTTAAGGCCCCCCGCCCGCTGCGCGCGGGGCTGCGCACCGAGATCCTGCGGCGGTCTCTCGGCCACGGCCTCGCGCCGTCGGCGGAGGCGCTCGCCGCGATGCGTGAGCGGGAGCCCGCGCGCTGAGCGCCCGGGCGTGCGCGATCTGCGGTTCAACCGATCCGCCGCGCCGCTGGCGGGACGTGGTCGACTACGTCACCGGCGACTCGTTCGCGATCGTGCAATGCCACGTGTGCGGATTCGGCGTGACCGAACCGCTCCCCGGGTCACTCGACCGGTACTACCCGACGCGGTATCGCCGGTTCAACGCGCTCGCCGCGCGCGTGCTCCACGGCCTGTACCTCCGGCGGGTCGACGGGTGGCTGCGCAGGCTGCCGCCCACCGGCCTCGCGCTCGAGGTCGGAGCCGGGACGGGCTGGATGCTGCGGGCGCTTCGCGAGCGCGGCTGGCGGGCGCTCGGGAACGAGCGCAGCCTCGAGGCGGCGTTAGCCGCGCGCGCGGCCGCGGGTGTCCCAATCTTCGTTGGGGACCTCGGCGCGGTGCGGCCCGCGCCGGCGCTCGATCTGGTGATCATGTTCCATGTCCTCGAGCACCTCGCCGATCCGCTCGCGGAGCTTCGCGCGGTCGCGAGACGGCTGCGCCCCGGCGGTGCGCTCGTCCTCGGCCTTCCGAACATCGCGAGCTGGCAGGCGCGGCTCGCCGGGCGGCACTGGATGCATCTCGACGTGCCGCGGCATCTCTGTCACTTCACGCCCGACTCGATCGAGCGGGCCCTCGCGGTGTCCGGCTACCGCATGACGCGCATCGACTTCCGTTCCTACGAGCACGATCCCTTCGGATGGGTGCAGAGCACGCTCGACCGTCTCGGCTTCGAGCACGGCCTGCTCATCAAGCAGCTGACCGGGATGAAGCGACGGTCCGGAGCATTCACCACCCTCGCGGCACTCGTGCTCGCGGTGCCGCTCGGCGTCGTCGGCTTGGTCGCGGCGCTTGCGAGCTGGCGCGCGGGTGCCGGTGCGGTGATGGAGGTGTGGGCGGTGCGGGAGGACGCCGGTTAGAGGTCGGTCTTGTTCTTGTCCACGATGAAGACCGGTCGCGCGACGCCGTTCTTGTACGTCCGCGCGAGATACAGCGCGATCGTGGAAAGCGCGAGCAGCGCGAAGTAGAAGGTCGCGACCGACGCGAGGCTCGCGGTCGAGGCAGGCCCGAGACCGCCGACCCAGACCACGAGCGGGAAGATGACCGCGGCGACCGCGGCGATGTAGAGGATGAGCCGAAGCGGGAAGGTCGAACCGGCGAGGAAACCCGACACCGCGAACCGCGTCATGTTCCAGAAGTTGTAGTGCGTCTTCCCCGACGTCCGCGCCTGCCGGACGTATGGCACGCCCACCCGGCTGAAGCCGACGTAACCGATCTCCGCGCGGAGGAACACGTACGTCGTGCGCGGGGCGACGACGGCGTCGCGCACCTGCCGCGTGATCATCGCGAACTCCGCCATCCACACGACGATGTCGCTGTCCGCGATGCCGCGGTTCAGGTAGTAGAAGACGCGGCGGAAGAACGTCACGAGCACGGGCTCGACACGGTTCGAGCGGATCCCATAGGCGACGTCCGCTCCGGCCTCGATCGCAGCGTGGAAGTCGCGCAGGAGCTCCGGAGGGTCTTCGCAGTCGACGTCGATCATCGCGTAGCGGTCGGCCGGTACGAGCGAGAGGCCGGCGAGGAGCACGGCGTGATAGCCGAAGTTGCGCGAGAGCGTGATCAACTTCACGCGCTCGTCCTTGGTCCGGAGCTTCCGGATCGCCTCGAGGCTGCCGTCGCCGCTGCCGTCGTTCACGAACACGATCTGCCAGCTCACCGGGAGCGATTCGAGGATCTTGCTCGTGCGCTCGTAGAACGGCTCGATGTTCCCGATCTCGTTGTAGACCGGAACGATGACCGCGAGCGTCGCGGTCACTTCGCTGCGGTCGGCTGGAGCAGCGCCCCACGAGTGCGGTACTGGACGATCCGGTGGTAGCGACGCGTCGCCACGTCGCGCGCCGTGAGCTTGCACTGACGGTAGTGGACCATGAGATCGGCGATCGAGTCCTCGAGCGGGCGCGGCCGCCACCAGGCGTCGACGACGCAGTCGAGCTTCGTCGTGTTCATCGCGTAGTTGCGCGGGTCGGCTCCGTCGTGACGCTCGGTCACGCGGGCGCCGGTGATCCGGGCGACGACCTCGGCAGCCTCGCCCACGGAGACGTTCGTCGCGGCCGAGTTGAAAAGACCGGTGACGCCCCGCTCGAGCAGCCCGACGGTGAGCGCGGCGAGATCGCGGACGTCGACGACCGGTCGCATCGTCGTCGGGGTGGTGGTGAGCACGATCTCGCCGGTCGCGACCGCGGCGGCCACCATCGCGTTGAGGAGGAGATCGCCGCGGAGGACCGGGGCGGGTCCGTGGACCGTGCCGTTCCGCAGGACGAGCGCGTTGGGATGTCGCACCGCGACCCGCTCCGCGGCCACCTTGAGCTCCGAGTACAGGGTGAGCGGATTCACCGGTGTGTCCTCGGCGCAGAGCTCGGTGTTCATCCCATAGACCGACGCGGACGAGTAGAAGACGAGCGGGCGCTGGCCCGCGAGGTCGATCGCCGTGACCGTCGCGTCCAGA